>CAYSWK010000010.1:0-34788 GCA_964434735.1 Microcaldota archaeon
AACTTTTTCTGGATCAGGTATTTTACACAGTTTTATTTTAGAAAATTTTCCAAGAATTTTTGAAGCGTGTGCTTCACGCTCTTTTTTGGAAACGCCATAAATAGACATGGGCAAAGCAACGTTTTCAAGTGCAGTTAAACTGGGAATAAGGTTGAACGTCTGAAAAACAAATCCTATTTTCTTGCCACGCACTTTTGCTTTCGAATCATCATCAAGCTTTGAAGTTTCAATACCGTCAACATATACTTTGCCAGAAGTAGGGGAATCAAGAAGCCCCAAAATATGAAGAAGGGTTGACTTTCCGGAACCCGAAGGCCCTACTATTGAAATGAAGTCATTTTCAAGAATAGTGAGTGACAAATCTTCCAGTGCATTGAGCGTACGCTCACCCATTTGATAGGATTTTACAACATTTTTAAGTTCAAGCACTGCCTTTGGCATAAAAAGACTACCAACTCATAGTTTATATATATTAAAGACAAAGAATAATTGGATACGAAACAATTTTGATAAAACGTGAGAATATGAGCGAATATAGCGTAAAGGATATTTCACTTGCAGAACAAGGAATGAAAAATATTGAAATGGCCGAACGAAGAATGGGCGCACTTCTTGAGATCAAAAAGAAATTTGCACATGAGAAACCGTTTGCCGGAATGACAATTGGGATGGCACTCCATGTTACGAAAGAAACAGCAGTGCTTGTACGAACGCTTGTTGCAGGCGGGGCCACAGTTGCAATAACCGGATGCAACCCCCTCTCAACGCAGGATGACGTTGCTGCGGCACTTGCAAAGGAAGGCGTAAAAGTATATGCAAAAAAAGGGGAAACAAAGGAAGAGTATTATGAGTATCTCAATGCAGTAATTAAACAAAACCCCCAGATTACTATTGATGACGGTTGTGACCTGGTAAGCGAAATCCACACCAAACACCCGGAACTTATTAAAACAATTATTGGAGGCTGCGAAGAAACAACCACCGGAGTAATCAGGCTCCATGCAATGCAGCGGGACAAGGCGCTCAAATACCCTGTTATTGCAGTGAATGACAATAAAACAAAACATTTGCTTGACAATTATTATGGAACGGGCCAATCAACTTTGGACGGCATATTGCGTGCAACAAATATCCTTTTTGCAGGAAAAACATTAGTGGTTTGCGGGTATGGCGACTGCGGCAAGGGGGTTGCGCAAAAAGCACATGGTTTGGGATCGAATATCATCGTTGTTGAAGTTGATGCTTTCCGCGCACTTCAAGCAGTGCTTGACGGGTATCGCGTAATGCCTTTGCTTGAGGCTGCAAAAATAGGAGACGTATTCGTAACCGTAACGGGAAACAAGAACGTGCTAGATGAAAAGCACTTTGCCGTAATGAAAGACGGGGCAATACTTGCAAACTCAGGGCACTTTGATGCGGAAATCAACATGAAGTATCTTGCTGATCATGGAAAAAAGAGAAATATCAGGCCTTACTTTGATGAGTACACGCTCGGTTCAAGAAAAATATTTGTATGCGGTGAAGGCAGGTTGGTTAATTTGGCCGCTGCAGAAGGGCATCCTTCAGAAGTTATGGCAACCTCTTTTGCCGGGCAAGCACTTTCGTGCGAATATTTAGTGAAGAATAAGGGGAAATTAAGCGGAGTAGTTACGCTTCCTGCTTCGGTTGATGACGAAATTGCAAAATTACAACTCAAGGCGATGGGAGTGCACTTTGACACGCTTACTGAAGAGCAGAAGAAGTACCTCAATTCCTGGAGCGAAGGAACGTAATCTTATTTTTTATCTTTTTATTGAATGAGTATACCTAGGTCTGAAATACTCGCTCCGACGTAAAAGAAATAGGTGAGCAGACGGACTGCAAAGATTCGGATTTATAAACATCTCCATAGGAATACGTATGTATGAACAATGAGAAGGATTACGAAGGATTACTTTCAAACATATACGATAATCTCCCGACAAAAGGAATTTCAAGCGGCGAACGATTTGAGATACCGAAATTCGAATCATTTGTCGAAGGTGTAAAAACAGTCGTGAAGAATTTTTCACAGGTGTGCGATAAAATACGCCGTGACAAGGAATTCATCTCAAAGCTTCTTTCAAAGGAATTGGCTGTTCCGGTTGAAGTACAAGGAGACAGGCTTATTCTTCATAGAAAATTAAGTTCGGATATGCTTCAGAAAAAACTGGATGATTTAGTACTTAAGTATGTCATGTGCAGGCAATGCAAAAAGCCAGATACGCATATTAATGAAACGGCAGGCGTAAAGCAACTGGTATGCGAAGCATGCGGTGCACGAAATACGATTAGATGATGGTGATTGATTGGGATATGGCGGAAACAGATATTACAGCAATAACAAAAAGAAAAAACCAGCGGGTCCAGCTCCAACAGTAGAGAGCGAGGAACGAAGAATGAAGATGCCCCGTGACGGGGAAGTGATGGGCCTTGTTATCGGATTGCTTGGGGGCTCACGCATGGCAGTTTCCTGCAAGGATGGCAAGGAACGAATCTGCAGAATCCCTGGAAGAATGAAAAACTCCATTTGGGTTCGTGATGGGGATATTGTCATCATAAAACCTTGGGAAATTGAAGGGGAAAAGAAAGGAGATGTCGTATGGAGATATACGCCTATCCAGGCAAGAATCCTCAAGGAACGCGGAGTCATAAAAACATAATGTCCGACTTACGCGGTTTAAACGACCGCATGAAAGAAGGGCAATAGGGTCTTTTAATGACTAAGAAAAGATCTAAGGAAAATTTTCTTCTCAAAGAGCGTTCAAAAATAGAAAGTGAAGTTTTTGACAGGATGACACTCACTGTGCTTTCAAAAATGATGAAAAAAGGCATTATTGACACGGTCGAGTACCCTATTTCTACCGGAAAGGAAGCAAACGTGTTTATGGCAAAAACCCCGGAAGGGTCGATTATTGCCATAAAAATATACAAGGTAACTACGAGTGCGTTTTTTAGAAAAGATGCATATATTGTTGCAGACCCCCGGTTCAAAAAAATAAAGCATGATGAAAAGGGACTTGTGAACGAGTTTGCAAACAAGGAAATGAAAAACCTTAAGGCATGCGAAGCGGCAGGAGTGCATTGCCCTAAACCCTTGTATCATGACAAGAATGTCATTGTGATGCAATTTTTAGGAGAGGGGGAACTTCCCTATCCAACGCTGATTCAAATCGGGAATGCAACTGAGGAACAGCTTGAGTCAATACTTGAGGATATGAAGAAAATGTATCGTGCGGGAATCGTGCATGGAGATGTGAGTGAGTATAATATCCTCATTGGGCCGGTCCCTTATATCATTGATTTTGGGCAGGGAGTTTCGGTGAAGCATCCAAAGGCGATGGAATTTTTAGAAAGAGATGTTTTCAACGTTCTTCATTACTTTGCAAAGTTTGGGTTTGAACGAGATGTGGAAAAAGTTATGAAGTGGATTCGTCAAATGTGACGCCATACTTCTGTTCTAGATGAATACGTTCCTTGGACCAGTCGCATGAAGGAATTTTTAATATCCGATCCAATTCAGCATTTAGTGCATCGCAAAACCCAACGAGAGGTTTTTTTGATTCTAAATAATTACCAACAAAATAAGCAAGTGCAAGAATACGTTCTCTATAATCCTGAGGAAATTGAGCTTTGGGCAGGAAAATCTCCCTTTCGTATTGTTCATCAGACGAACTGATGCCATGCAATAGACCAACAATAGGATTATCATGCGCAAGAGGTCCAAGTATCAAGTACATCCTAATTCCTTCTGCCTGCTGAGTTGCAAAGGGTACAGTCAAAGTCATAGTATACAGTCCTAATTCCTGCGCGTGCGTGTCTGCCTCAAACTCAACCTTAATGCCCCCTGGAAAACCCTTAATCAAGATATGATGGTATTCGGTAAATCCCCCATGCCTAAATTGCCTAACAGTACTGTACGAAATAAGCTGAGGTTTTCCGATCGTGCATGGTGCCAAAAGATACTGCTCAAGGTCCTTGCGATACACAAGCAGTTCATTTTGTTGTCTTGCAAGTGCCGTGCATTGGGGTGTTTGAGAACCTGAAGATTGTTTATCATAAGGATATAAAATTCTGAATTTCATAAACCATATCATATTATAACGATTTTAAAAAAGAAATGAAATTATTTACATCCTTTCAGGTACGCCGATTCCTAAAAGGGATAGTCCGTTTTTTATTACTTCGGCCGTTGCCTTTACCAATGCACGACGGGTTTGGATGATTTCCTTTGATTCGGCATCATTTACCCTGCAAGCAGCATAGAAGGAGGAAAAGGTTGCACTAAGCTTCAAGAGATAGCCGCAAACAGTATGAGGTGCAAAATTCTTTGCTGCATTCTCAACCGTATCCTGGTATTGGCACAAGAGATGGGCAAGCGCACGTTCTTCAGGCACTAGTGTGACAGGGTGCGGATGCGCTTTTTCACTCGATTTCTCAAGAATACGAAGACAGCGGACATATGCGTATTGCACATAGGCACCAGTATCCCCTTCAAAACTTACTGCTTGTTTTGGATCAAAGGTTATTGACTTGTCCGCTGAGATGCGAAGGAAAGCGAATTTAAGTGAGCCAAGACCGATGGTTGATGCGAGCTCCTTTGAAGGGGCTTCATTGCGGGTTTTGATTTCCGCATCAGCAAGCTCGATGACTTCATCGATGACATCTTCAAGAAGGATCATGTTTCCCTTACGGGTAGAGAATTTGCCTGCAGTACTTATGACAGTTCCAAAACCGGTGTGAACCATCTTATCTGCGTAGGGCCTTCCAAGAAGCTTCATGGTAAGGAAAAGTTGCTTGAAATGCAAAACCTGCTCTGCCGCAGTGCAGATGAACGAGAGATCGAAATGATATTTTGCATATTTGTAATCTGCCAACGCAAGGTCGCGCGTAAGGTAAAGCGTCGTTTGGTTGCTTCGCATGATGATGGTGTTTGGAAGGCCATGAGGCTCAAGTTCCAAAAGCATGCTGCCATTTTCCTGCAAGGATGCAAGCTTATGGGAAACGCATTCCTCAACACAACGTTTTGAAGGGGCAACAAACTGGGATTCTCCTACAAACTCATCAAAGGAAATCCCAAGTTTTGAATAAAGACGATTGAAAGAATTTAAGGAAACCTCACGAACGTAGGAAAGACGCTTTTGGATTTTTAAGTCTGCAGACTCAATTGCTTCCACAATGGTTCGCACTTCTTCCTGAACTTCCTTATTTTCCTCTTCATTACTTACTTGAATATAATACTGGACAATGGCCTTTTCATCGGTTGGCTTGGGCAAATTTGTATAATGCTCAAGTGCGTACATGAGTTTTGCAACTTGGGTTCCTGAATCCCCCAAGTAATTCATACGAACGACGTCATAACCCGTTGATTCCAAAAGATGAGCAACCGCCTCACCATAGATGGTTCCACGCAAATGACCCACATGAAGAGGCTTTCCCAAATTGGGTGAGGAAAATTCAACAACTGCCTTTTTCTTTTTAGAATGCTTTTTTGGAACGGATGAATACGTTGCACACTCAAGCAGAACTTCAGGAGCAAGTGAAATGTTGATGTAGGGGCCTTCAGCAGTTACCGTTCCAAGGTTACCTAATTTTATTTTTGAAGCGAGTTCCTTGGCAAGCACAATGGGGCTTGTTTTTCTTTCTTTGGCAAGAGAAAATGCAAGCTTGCATGCAAGGTCGGCCTGCCCCGATTTAGGAAGTTCGAGTGAGGAAAACGCAGCTTCAAGTGGGACTGAAGCGGCATCACAAATATGTTTTGCTATTGAAGATTTGAGTTCATCAAAATGCATGGTAAAAACCTACTTTGCCAAACCGTTTGCCCAGGAATGCTTAAGACGCTCAAGCTCCTCATTTACTAGGAAACGGTCGCCTTTACGGATAACAAATCGCTTGTCGCCGCGTACACGTCCAACCTTACCAAACGGATTTCCTGCCAAGAGTTCCTCAAAACGGGCGGAGTGCTCAGGTTTTACTGAGACTACAAAGCGACTTGGTGATTCGCTGAAGAGAAGTGCGTCTTCCTGCTCCGTAGCGCGCGGTGCGCTTGAAAGGTCGGCATCACAGCCAAAGCCTGAGGAAAATGCTGACTCACTCAGGGCAACTGCAAGGCCGCCATCTGAAATATCATGGCATGAGGCGACAATTCCCTCCTCCATTGCCTGGGAAAGTGCACGGTAAAGGGAAAATGCTTTTTCCATGTTGAGTGAAGGGTTCTTTGCACCAATTCCGTTGAAGAGGTGATAATACTGGCTGCCTCCAAGCTCTCCGGTTGTTTCACCTAAAAGATAGATATTGTCTCCCGGTGCCTTGAAATCCATAGAAACTGCCTTTCGCACATCATCGATTTTCCCAAGCACAGTAACAAGAAGAGTGGGTTTTATCGAATGCTTCATATCTGCACCGTAATAATCATTCTTCATGCTGTCCTTGCCTGAAATGAGAGGGATGCCAAAATGGGTTGTGCAATCATACAGTGAAATGCATGCACGCACAAGTTGTGCAAGCTTATAAGGCCCATCAGGAGTTTTTTCGGATTGAACCGGGTCTGGCCAGCTGAAATTGTCAAGGCAGGAAAGATAACCTATTTTTGCACCGACGCAAATGGCGTTCCTGACAGCCTCATCAAAACTCAATGCTGCCATATCATAACTGTCCTGGACAACAAAGGGATTGATGCCATGGGAAACTACTATGCCTTCATAGGAATCAGGAAGCGGTTTTATAACTGCGGCATCATTGGGGCCTTTTGAAAAGGGCTTAATGACAGACATTGCCTTGACTTCATGATCGAAAAGACGGACAACCGATTCCTTTGAAGCAATAGTTGGTGAAGCAAGGAGCATATGTAAAATAGTTGAAAGGTCGGTTTCATTGATGACGGGGTCGCTAAATGCTTTTTTCTTCCACGTAGCCGAAAGCTTAAACGTGGGGACACCATTGTGAAGGAATTCCATCGGTAAGTATGCCACTGTTTTTCCAAGGTAGGTGCATTCAAAGAAACCGGAATCAGTAAACGTGCCAACGGCTGTTGCTTCAACATCGTGCTTTTTAGCGATTTTTTGGATTTTCTTCAAATTCTCCTCATCAACTGAGATAGTCATGCGTTCCTGGGACTCTGAAATAAGGATTTCCCAAGGTTCCAAACCGGGATATTTCAATGGTGCCTTGTCAAGCTCGATGACGCATCCACCTGAAAGCTGGGCAAGCTCACCGATACTTGAAGAGATGCCGCCGGCACCATTGTCAGTTACTGCGGAGTATAATCCAAGGTCACGACATTCAACAAGGAAATCAAAGAGTTTCTTTTGGGTGAACGGATCGCCGATCTGGACAACGGATTGGGGAACGTGTGGATCAAGCACCTGCGAAGAAAAGGTTGCGCCATGTATCCCGTCTTTTCCGATTCTTCCACCAACCATTACTGCTTTCATGCCTTTTGTGATTGATTTTTCAGAACTCGGGTTTCCGTTTACCACTGCGGGCAAAAGGCCGACCGTTCCGCAGTATACTAATGGACGAGTAGTGTATGAGGAATCAAATACGATACTTCCGTTTACAGTTGGGATTCCCATCTTGTTGCCGCCGTGCTCGATTCCTTTTACCACACCTTGCATGATTTTTCTTGGAGGGATTACTCCTCTTGGAACGTCTGTTGCATGGGGCGGCCCAAAACAAAGGACGTCAAGGTTTGCGATTGGGAGGGCGCCCATACCCGTTCCCATAATGTCCCTTTGGACACCAAGAACCCCCGTGAGTGCTCCGCCGTAAGGGTCAAGCGCAGAGGGAGAATTGTGAGTTTCAACTTTTATTGCAATGTCATAAGCATGATTGAATTTGATGATTCCGCCGTTGTCCTTGAAGACGCTCACGATGTAGGGCTTTTTTATGGATTCGGTTGAACCCCTAATAAATGTCTTGAAAAGGGAATGGATAATATGACGCTCACCATCCTCATCATAATCAATGGTTGCGTTGAAAATTTTATGCTTGCAGTGCTCGCTCCAGGTTTGGGCAAGGCATTCCAATTCAACATCGGTGGGGGTTGCAGGAAGGCCTTTTTTCTTTCTTGAGGCTACGGTTGAAGGGGCAAGGAAATGGTCGCGGATTACCTTGAGCTCTTCAACTGAGAGGGAAAGGAGACGTTCTTTTGCAAGCAAAGCCATTCTTGTATCTGAATCGGGAATATCGACGAATTCAATGGTGGGCTGCTTTTTGATTTCAACGCGGGGAACTTCGCACGTGGAAGGTTGGTGGGGCTTGAAGAAATGGGCACGTTCTATAACGGGGTTGTGAAGTGATTTTGAGATATCAAAAAGCTGCTGCTCAGATACGGAGCCGTCAAGCACGTAGGTGCGTACAAAATAAACATCGGGGGATTTTCCAAGGAAATCGTAAATTGCCTCCTTTGCCGTTTGGCCGATGTTGTCAGTAACGCCCGGCAAGAAAGAAATTTCAATGCGGTGGGAGGTGTTGAAAATGCTGTTTGAGATGTCAACATCGTGAACGATCGAATCGACAAAAATTCCTGAAGCAATACTTTTCAGCTCCTGGGGTGAGAACTCTTTGTCAATAAAATAAGTTTCAACAATGCGGGCAGAAACAACAGGGTACCCCTGTGACTTAAGTGAACGAAGGAATGCAGCACTTGAGGTATCAAGTGATGTATCACGCATAAAGATATCGATGCGGCTTACCATAAAGATCACGTAGAAATAGAAGACTATTCACGGTGAGGTTTTAATAGACTATTTATTGCTTTGATCGTGACTTCCCGTTTGGCAAAAGCTCAAGGAGAAAATCAGGATGCGTATCATAATACTTGGCAAGCGACGATGCGATTCCCCCTTTTTCCTTTCCAGTGCGTGAGGGAACCAAATGGGTCGGTTTTTCGATTTTACGCTTTGAATTGGAAGGGACGCATTCCAAGCCTTCGGGGCCCTTCCCTATAATAATACCTAAGGGAACATTCCTAAACCATTCGCGTTCACCCGTTATTGCGAATTGGCCGGCTTGGATGAATCCGCCATGGGAAGCTTTTGAGATTTGATCTTTCTTTGCTGCGTAAACATCAACAGATGCGTTGGCATTTTTCCATGCGTTGCTCATTGAGGCGGCAAATTGCGCAACTTCCTTCTTTTCTTCCTCACTTGCGTTGATGCCATCTTTGAGGATGATTGCGGAACCACCTTGGATTTCCGCATGGAAAAATAAATCATTATCTTCCATGTAGGTTTTGAAAACGCGGTCGTTTTCCTGTGCGCTTCTTCCCCCTACTGCTAAACGGTTTTGGGAGGTGTAGAACCAATGGAACTTCTCAAACCATTTTTTTTCGCGTTTTACTTTTACGTTCTTTTGCGCTTGTGCGTGGAGCTTTGATTCCTTTTCGATTTCCTTTTCAGTTTGAATGATTGCAATTGTCGCGCCTTCGATGCGCTTTTTGACTTCCTTTGCATTGTTGAAGTAGTCGGATGCCGATTGGTGAAGGGGCTTGAACAGTTTGATGAGGAGTTGCATACAATTCTTCCTAGGACATACCTTTAAAAACCATCCTTGCTTCAATTATTATCAAAATGTATGGATTAAAGAGGGAAATGAATGAAAAAAATCCTATCAATATTATTGGTAATGCTTGCAGTAATGAGCGTACTTACGGCTCAAGGGGATACATCGATTAGGGAAACACTTTCTGACCTTTGTGGTCAAGTAAAAAGCGTACTCGGTGTAGCAATGTTCATGATGATTATCTTGGCTGCAGTCGTATATGCAGTTGGGCAGATCATGGGTGCTGAAACACGTGCACGTGCATCAGTATGGGCAACGGCAATGTTTACCGGTGCAATTATGGCTGGAATTATCTTGCTTATCGCACCAACCGTCATCAACATGTTAGTCCCCGATGATATTGTCGGCGGAGAAATACAATCAGCAGTTTGTGCCTAATCTCTTTTTTTATTTTCTCTTTTATACAAAATATTAGTTCTGAGGCAAACTAAATCTTTTTAAAGAATCCAGTTATTCTATATTCTAAACCTCAAGAGGGAAATGATGAACTCAAAAATCATAACAGCTATTTTTGCTATAATGGCAATCATGTCAGTATTTGCAGCACAGGAAGCCGGATTGCAGTTTGCTATCCAGGACTTATGCACTCAGGTAAGAAGCCTATTGGGTGTTGCAATGTTCATGATGGTCATACTTGCTGCAGTAGTATATGCAGTTGGGCAGATCATGGGTGCTGAAACACGTGCACGTGCAACAGTATGGGCAACGGCAATGTTTACCGGTGCAATCATTGCAGGAATTATCGTATTAGTAGTTCCGAATCTTCTCAAGGCATTGTTGCCTGAAGAATTCAGGGACGGATTAACCTGTGAAGCACAGAGCTAATTTTCTCTCTTTTTTTATTTTAGATAGTAATCAAATGGACAACCTTAATGGGGGGTTTGGGCGGCAAGCTTGTCCGACTTATTCGGACAAGATGCACAATGTCGCAACGGCGACATTCGTGTAACGGACTAAGGGGGTCAACGGTTTTGTATAGAAACCCCCTTGGGCTGTCATTTTTAAACTTTGACGCATTAGCTTCAGTCAGCGTGAGCGATTATGGATTTACCTCCAATGGGTGTGGATGCAACCAACCCGATTCTTAAAAAAAGCAGAATATCAACAGGAATTCTTGATTTGGACATTGCACTTGAAGGTGGATTCAGAAGGCCTTCAAACACCATTCTTATCGGCCCAACGGGCATGGAAAAGCTTGCACTGGCGCTTCATTTTGCATATACGGGGCTTAAGGCGGGGGAAGCAGTATTATTCGTACTTGCGGACAACACACCAAACGCCTTTTTTGAAAAGGCAAAAAATATAGGCATGGACTTCGCAGGAGAAAACGTGTACGTAATAGATGCGTATTCAAATACGGTAGGCGCAAAGCCTGAGGAACGCCCCGGAATGTTTTCAATTGCAGGTGCAGGCGCACTCAATGACTTATCCTTAAGCACAAGTGAAGTGATCAAACTTACTGCGGGGAAAAAATTACGGGTAGTGTATGCGTCCCTTTCACGTTTTCTTTTGTACAACCCTAAGGAATCAATGCTTAAGTTCCTCCAGGTGGTTGGGGGCAAACTCAAAAATGTAGAGGCGACAACGCTTTACCTGGTGGATGAAGGGGTGCATGACCCGCAAATACTCAATTTAGTAGACCATGTATTTGATGAAAAATTCATACTCTCAAAACAAAGCAACTCGGTTGACCTTGAGATTCCTAATTTGAACGTATCAGTTCCCATGAGGCTTGGGCCTAATGGGCTTTCGGTGGTATAAATGGACGAAACAAACGCATCTGCATCAATAGAAACGCTCGTAGGGGAAATGAGGCAAAAGGGAATAGAGGCAGGAATCGTACGAAAAGACGGGATTCTTGCATATGGAACAGTTATTGCAGGTGATGCAACGGTACAGAATGTCGCATCGATAAGCAACACCACTGAGAGCATACTTTCAAAGGTAAAGGATTCAAGCAAGGAAATAGAGATCGCACTTGACAATTCATTTTATGTTATTATTCCTCTTAAAGAGTATTTGCTGTGCGCAAGCGTAAAGGACAGGGAAGAGAAAAAAACATTAAGGGAATACGCAGAAAAGCTTAGGGCGGTATTATAATCAATGCAGATGCGTGCACCTATTCGGAAAAAAGAACCCAGCATACGCAAAAAACAAACGTTTCAATAACAAAAGACGGGATTTCCGTACGCGGTGGCAGCCAATCGGGAGTTTCAGTACGGGTTCTTAAAAACGGGGCGTGGGGATTTGCAAGCGCAACGGATTATTCTGATGAAATAGTACGTAAGGCAATGCATATTTCAAGCATTTCAAAGGCAACGCAACGGGAATGTGTGCGGCCCGTTGTGAGTGCGACTGTTCAGTGCAAATACGAAGTGCAGGAACCTGAAGAACTTATTTCAATGGCACAAAAAGCATATGCAATTCTTGACGCGCGAGGGGTAACTGACCGGTCGGTACAAGTCACAATTGAAAAAACAAAAACGGTTTTTGAAAACAGCGATTCAAGCGAAATTGAGCAGACACAGTTTCATACCTATTTGAGGGCACGGTGCGCAATTAAGGGAACGGACATTGCAGAAGGTGCGTGGGTTGTTGCAACACAACGGCCGCTTACGAATGAGGATTTTGAAGAGGCGGCGCAAAAAGCATTGGGGCGCGCACAAACGCTTTCAAAGGCGGTTCCGTGCAAAAAGGAAAAAATGACAGTAGTACTTGATCCTCATATGACTGGCGTGTTAAGCCATGAGGCCGTTGGACATGCGTGCGAAGCGGATGGGGTGGTAGAAGGGGAATCGCTGCTTAAGGGAAAAGTAGGGGAACGAATAGGAAATGAACTGGTAACGATTATAGATGACCCAACAGCAACCGATTTTGGTGCATATGCGTATGATGATGAAGGAATCAAAGGAATGCCACAAATGCTTGTGAATAAGGGAATTCTTGAAGGATATATCAATGACTTAAAGACGGCAAAGGAAACGGGCCAAAAACCAAACGGTCATGCGCGTGCAATGGATTATAGCTGTCTTGCGCAGGTGCGCATGAGCAACACGTATTTCCAGAAAGGGAAAGACTCACATGAAGATATTTTTGACATAAAAAAAGGCGTGTACCTAAAGGGAATGAAAGGCGGAAGCGTTGATATTTACTCAGGGGGATTCATGTTTCGTGCGGCAGAATGTTTTGAGATTGTTAATGGAGAAATAACGCGCCCCTTAAAGGAGGCAACCATTACAGGAAACATCCTTGAAACGCTCAACAAAATCGAATTAGTCGGCAAGGATTTTGGCACGTCTCCAGGAATATGCGGCAAAGGTGCGCAAGAGGTCCCCGTAAGCGATGGCGGACCCCATATCAGGATCAAGGATGTTTCGGTGGGGTAATGGACGTATTCATTCTTGGAATAGTGCTTGGCATTATTGCGGGCATCCTTCCAAGCATGCATCCGAATACGCTGATTGCGATATTATATCCGTTTTTTGGAAAAGACTCACGATTTTGGCAGGTAATTGTGGGAATGCTGCCTGCGCATTTGATCTTTTCACTTGTTCCTTCGGTGTTTTTTGGAATTGCACAGCCTCAAAACGCATTAGGCGGCTTGCCGGGACAACGGCTTGCGCATGAAGGAAAGGGAATAAGTGCGCTTAACGCAATGCTTTTGGCATGCATTTTGAGCGTTCTTTGTACAGTAGTGCTCTTTGTACCTTCATTTTCTTTCTTTACTGCATCATATGGGGCAGTTAGGCAGTATATGGGACCGATACTTTTGATTTTTTCAGGAATACTTATTTTAAGAAGCAAAAACCCTTTTTCGGGGGTGCTTGTATTTGTTGCAGCTGGAATTCTTGGGCTCATAAGTTTTCGAAGCGGAATGTTTGACCCATTCTTGCCTTTGTTTGCAGGATTTTTCTCATTGGCAGGATTTTTCACAAAGGAAGCATCGCAAAAACTTCCCGTGCAAACGCAGGAGGAATTCCCCTTGCAGGAAGTGCTTTTTGGAGTTGTGATTGGGTTCCTTGGGGGGATGACGTCGGATATTTTTGCAGGAATCAGTGCGCCTTCGCAGGTGGCGACATTTGCAAGCATTCTTGTTCCGATTCAAGGGTATACGTATCTAGCTGCAACAAGCAGCATTTCGGCAAGCCAATTGGTGTTTGCACTTGCAACGGAGCATTCGATAGACAAGGCACGCGTAGGCGGAATAGAATGGCTTTCACGAGTAGTGAATATAGATGATTTTCTTGGGCAAATACTTATGCTCATGGTCATTTCGTGTGCGGTTTCCTGTACGCTTGTTTTTGTATTCAGGAAACGGTTTGCAAGTCTTGCGACAAAAGATCTTGGAATAGTGCGAAATATAATGGCAATAATCATTGTAGTGCTTACGTTTTCACTTGATGGGGTGCTTGGAATTATTATACTGGGTGCATCAAGCATCCTGGGATGGATCTGCCAGCGCGAAGGGGTTGAACGGACGCACTTGATGGGCGCAATAATCATTCCAACCCTGCTTCTTCTTTTCAGAATATTTTTCTGATGACGGACAAGGGCTAAATTTTTATACACCAACAGAACAAGGAATAGTATGGACCTTTTGATAGAAAACGGATATGCATACCTCCAGGGGGAATTCAAAAAAACAAACATCCTCCTATCAGAAGGAAAAATCAAGGAAATCGGCTTGAATATTCGAACATCTCATGCTGAAAAAATAGATGCAACGGGAAAAATCATCCTTCCAGGATTTGTCAATACGCATACGCACATTGCAATGGGCGGACTACGTGGATATGGGGAAGGGCTGCCGCTTGAGCGCTGGCTAAGGGAAAAAATATGGCCGCGTGAAGAGAAATTGACTGCAAAGGAGATTGAACTTGGAACAAAGCTTTCCCTCTGCGAACTTCTGCGCTCGGGAGTCACATCGGTTGCAGACATGTATCTGAAGGAAATGGGAACTATCGCACAGGCATGCGAAGAATCAGGAATACGTGCGTTTCTTTCCTATGCAGTTATTGATGGGCAAGATGCGAATAAGGCACAAGAGGAAGTGAAAAAGCTCAAAAAGTTCATAAAAGAGATGCAAGGACTCAAAAACTCACGGCTTGTCCCCTGTGCTGCGGCACACTCATTATATGCAACCTCGCAGGAAGCATTGGTTGAAGCAAAAGAAATTGCAAAAAGGGAAGGACTCAAATTCTTTATACATGCGGCTGAAACGCGAAAAGAAGTGTTTGATTGCCTTAAAAAAACGGGGAAATATCCGATTGAATATCTGAATGAAAGGGGAATACTTGATGAGGATACGGTGCTTGCGCACGCATCGTATGTGACTAAACGGGAGATACGAATTATTGCAAAGCAAAAAAGCGCGGTTTCGCATTGTCCTGTCAGTAATTTAAAACTTGCAACGGGAGGGATATGTCCTCTTTTTGAGTATGCGAAAGCAGGCGTAACCGTAAGCGTGGGAACGGACGGATGTGCAAGCAATAATTCATTGAATTATTTTGAGAGCCTTAAAATGACGTCGCTTTTGCAAAAGCACCTCTACTGGAAAGCGGAACTATTTGGTGGCAGGGAAATGCTTGAAATAGGCACACAAGGTGGCGCACGTGCGTTGGGGCTTAAGGGGGGCACACTTACAAAAGGAAAGGCTGCGGATTTAGTTATTCTTAAAAAACAGGCAAACCTTGCACCTGTTTCAACAATTATTGACAATATTGTGTTTGCGGGGAGCCCGTCAAATGTCGAAACGGTAATCGTTGACGGCAAGGTAGTGATGGAGCAAGGAACCATCAAAACCATGGACGAGGAAGGAATTATCGACGAGATATCGAAATAAACGTCGGCCGAAGCTAAAGGGAACATTTATATATGTTTGCCCTTAAAGTTCTAAGTAATGTTTATAAAGCTATATCTCTGCGCTTCGGCGTTTATGTGTGTAGTTTAAGGAGGAATATAAATGTCTGGAACTCAAACGTGCCCTGATTGTGGTGGAAAAAAACTTATTAGGGATTATGAAAAGGGGGAATTGCTTTGTGGAAGCTGCGGGCTTATTATTGCTGAAAACATCCAAGACCAAGGTCCTGAATGGCGTGCATTCGATGCAGAACAAAAGGGGAAAAGAGCACGAAGCGGCGCACCGATCAAGTTCATGAGGCCTAACAAGGGGCTTGTAACTGAGATTGACCAGTATAACCGTGATATTCGTGGTGGAAAGATTTCACCCAAGAAACAAGCACAGCTTTACCGTATGAGAAAATGGCACAAGCGTGTTTCCGTTTCAACTTCAATGGAACGAAACTTAGTCATTGCCCTTGCAGAACTTGATAGAGTTGCATCTTCACTTGGTTTGCCTGAAAACATCAAGGAATCGGCAGCACTCATGTACCGAAAGGCGGTTCGTGAGGAATTGATTCGGGGCAGGCTTATTGAAAGCGTTGTTGCGGCAGTCATTTATGCAATTTGCAGGATTCAGATGATTCCACGTACCCTTGATGAAATTTCAAAGGCTTCGGGTATTGAAAAGAAGGAAATCGGACGCGCATACCGTTTCATTAAAATGGAACTTGATATGGAAGTGCCACTTACCGACCCTTCACAGTACGTGCAAAAGTTTGCAACGGCACTTCGCTTGGGCGGAGACGTGCAGCAGGAAGCAGTCAAGCTCATCAAGAAATCACTTCGAAAGGGATTGATTTCGGGACGTGGTCCAACGGGCGTTGCTGCTGCGGCACTTTACATTGCAGCTGCACTTCATGGGGAAAAGAGAACCCAAAAGGAAGTTGCAGATGTTGCCGGAGTTACGGAAGTAACCATTCGAAACAGGTACCGCGAACTCAAGAAAGAGCTCGGGCTTAAGATCAACCTTTAGATTTTTTATTTATTTTTCTCTTTTTGGTTTTTGTATGGTATCGCTTGAAACACTTGAAAACGAGATACGAAAAGTCTCAAGCGAAACGTATTCGTGTCCTCATTGCAAGGCACAAAATGAACCACTAATTGATAATTGTATTTCGTGCAAAAAGAAAACCCACCGGACACGGATGCTTTCGATCCTTTTGAAGAAACATAAAGAGCTCAAAGAGGGCAAGAAACCAGGAATCATGGATACGGTCAAGCAGTGGTTTGGGGTTTGAGCAAATTTTTTAATGAATCCTAAAAAGAATAAGGGAGACGTATCCCCTAAACAAACAAATACTAGTCAGAACTCAAGATTCAATGTCATGCGTGACATTTCCTCATTGAGTTCTTCATTTCATTCAGAACTCAAGATCAGTTTGTCCTAGCGGACAAATCTCTTTCGTTCTTTCTCACTTTGTTCGTCAGAACTCAAGATCTTCCTCATTGTGCTGAATTTCTCCAGCACTCGGCGGTATTGCATTTCATCAAGTAGTATACTATCAAAAGGAAACTATAAAAAGTCGCATTTTCGGTTGGCCTAAACGTATTTCATCAATTCTGAAACAGCATCGAACTTTCGTGCAAAAACGGCGAAACGCTGCACGTTCTTTCGAAGCAACGTAGCATCCTCAATCGCTTTTTCTATAACAAGGGAGTTGGCAAACTGCATGTCAACGGCAACACCAAGGCCAAGGGCGGCGATTTGTTTTGCATTGTTGGCACGCTCTGCATAATTCCCATCATAAAGGACTACCAGGGGTTTACCGCACAAAAGTGCTTCCATAATGGTACTGTGGCCGCCATGGCTTATGATAACATTGGCATTGGCAAAATAGGAAGGATAATCATCTTTTGAAATCGTTTTGAGGTTTTTACCCTTTAAAGTTGAGAAAAATTCACCCTTTGTTTGCGCAAGAAGGGAAAGCGCCTTCGTATTATCAGTACCCCCTAACGCTACGAGCACGTGAAGGTATTTTTTTGAAGGGATAGTACGCGCAAGCGGGCCAACATACGTGTACTTCTCAGGATGGCCAAAATAAACCATGTTTGGCTCAGATATTGAATAGGGGGGAGGAAAATCCGCAACAAAAACATGATCTGGTGCGACAGAAGTAAGGGCACTTAAGGTCTCTGCGCCTTTTCCAAGGATTCGCGTATTGGTAAAGATGGAAAGGTCATTATTGTTGGTTATGAAATAGACGGGGCATTTACCGTAAAGCTTTGCGGCCATAAGGCCGACAATGCTTGAATCAACAAAGATGGCTTTTGGCTTTTCCTTTTGCATGCGGGAACTTAATTTTGCAAGCTCGTTGAATTTTATGCGTTTTATGTATTCAACAGCATTTTTTTGGATGTCAAGACCGTTTGAATCATTTTTAAGAATAAAGGAGAATTTAAGATCTACAACTTCAAGATTGCGCTCCTTTGCAAGGGTTACTCCGTCTCCATACGTAAATAATGTAACGTTCCCTTTTTTCTCAAGAGATTTGTAAAGCGGAGTCATACGAGCAATATGGCCATAGCCGATGCCTTCTGCGATGATGTAGAATCGCTCTGTCATGAGAATATGTCCAAAAACAGGTATAAAAACCCTCTTTGACATGAATTAGCTGTTTGGGATCGTATGTTAACCTGGTAGACTACGAGCTTCGGGTAAACTTTTTTCAAAAAAAGTTTAATCAAAAAACCTTTTGGAGAGTTTAAGAAACAGTTCGTGATCCGAGTTCAAATCTCGGCGGTCCCAATTTATTATTCTGCTTAAAACAACAATTAAAAGCAACATACTCGAAGAATGAGCATGAAGTATTGGAGCATTGGAACGATTATTACGGGAATTATTCTCATTTGCATTGCGGCATTTCATGTGCAAACGCCATTTGATACTTTTGCAAAGGACTCGTTTGATGGAACGGCACAAACGATTGTATTTTTGGTTATGATTGGTGCGGGAATTATTCTTCTTTATCTTGGCGCACTTATGTACATGATGCTTAGTGAATTACTTTCGCTTCCAAAAATACCCAAAGAAATCGAGCAGAAACTGGCTGGTATTGAGTCAAAGGGAATAGTTGAGAGTGCGGTTGAAAAAATAAACAAGGCAGTTTACTACTCGTTTGTTGCATTTGCGGCCATAATGACGGGCGCAATAGGCGGAACGTTCGTAGGGTACGAAGATATTAATTATGTCTTTGTTTTCGGCATTTTCCTTGTATTTGATGGGACATATCAAGTGCTACACAAGGATGGCGATAAGGTAACCGATAAGCCCAAGAAACAGGCCAAGAAGGCTTAAATTACGCGCACGTTTGTAGCTTTTTGCATCTGCGCGCTTGAGAAGCGAGTAGATGATTGCAAGAAAACAGAGAATTCCCCCAAAAACAAACGCAAGTGCAGGAATCGTTTTTTGAAAGTAATTGAGCGCAAAGGGAAGCAATGCAAGCACAATAAAGGAGACATAGAGTGCGATTGCAAGAAGGATTGAATTTGTTTCACCTATGACCATGGGGAGAGTTCGGGCGTTTCGTGCTTTCTTATCTCCTTCAACATCCTGGACCGTTTTTATAATTTCACGGGCCAAACCTGCAACAAAGGCAACCGCCGCAAGGATGAGGGAAACAGGAAGGAGAAAGGGGAGAACAACAAGGTTGCCAAAGATGAAGGGTATTGCCATGGTGAGTGCAATGTAGAGATTCCCAACAAGTGCGATGTCCTTGAGCTTGTAGTTGTAAAGAATTGCCGCAAGATTGAATAAAAGTGCAATGATGAACGCAGGCGTGTTGATGAAGGCTGCACAGATAACTGAAACGCAATGAGAAAACCAAGCGAAATAAAGGGCACTTTCCGGTTTTATTTTGCCCGTAACAAGTGGGCGGTCTTTTTTGCCGTTTAAGCGATCGGTTTCAATATCAAGATAATCGTTAAGTGCAAAGGAGCCCATTTCACTAAAAATAGGAACTAAAAGGGCAAGGGCAAGCACCGAATCAAAAGGGGGCACGGAACCGTTTGCAACGACAAGGCCGACAAATACGGCGATGGCAAGCATAATTGCGTGCTCAAAACGGGTGAGCGCAAGCCAATCTTTAAGGGAAGACATATCTCTATTTCCAGGACAAGGTATAAAAAGCTGGCAATAATAGACAAAGCATGGCATCATACTCGGTAAAGCTCATTTCACTTGAAGAACGCAACAAACGGATGTTTGAGCTTGCATCAGGCGGAATGCATGAGCGAAAGGCAGACATTCACGGATGCTGCATCAAGCTCTTTACGGACAACCACGAATTCAAGGATGCGTGGGAATCAAACTTCAAACCCATGCTTGACGGGATTAGGCCTCACGGAAGGATTTTTGCCGTTTGTACTGCTTCAAAGAAATTTCAAGTTCTGTATGACCCAAGCACCAAGACCGTGTTCATAGAAAATTGCGATTATTATGGGTGGGTCAAATCAATTGCGCTAGGACTTGTTGCTGACTATCTTGAAGATGTGCCGTCTGAATCAAAAAGAAACTCGATTCACGGAAGTTATGTGGATCTGCATGGGCAGGGAATTGCAATTATTGGTACTTCCGGAAGCGGGAAGACAACACTTACATACGGGCTCATGACATTACCTGATTATAATTTCATGACGGATGACTGGCTGTTTGTTCGAACGCTTCGAAATGACGTGTTGGCATTTTCGGCAGAAAAGAATTCATACATCCGGGATGATTTGGCACAAAACTGGCCGCAATTTGAGCAGAAACTTAAAGGGCTCGTACTTGACAACAAGCAACGGGCGATTGTTGACGTAAAACACATGTTTGGATCAGATAGAGTACGTTCAAACTCAACACTGACGGGAGTAGTGCTTCTTACGCGCGACAAGAAAAACCCAACTCCTTGGAAGAAACTTTCAGCAAAAGAAGCGCTTGAATTCATGGTAAAAAATGACTTTTGCAACCCCCATCAACTCCTCAGAAGCAAAAAGAAGGTTGATGACCGCAAGAAATTCTTCCTTGAACTCTTTGGCCGGGTTCCCGTGTACCTTTTGAACACGATTGAAACACCAAAGGAAAGCATGCAACACTTGCAAAAACTGATGGAAAAGAAATAAAATTCATTACACACATACTTTGATCAGTGATACTATGAACGTCAAGATTGCACTCATTCAAATGTCAATGGAACCGACGGCAGAGGGAAATCGCAAAAAGGCGGCACGCCTGATTAAACGCGCGGCAAAAAAGGGCGCGAACATTATTTGTTTGCCTGAAATATTCACGGGGCCTTATTTCTGCCAAACAGAACATGCGAATGGGGAAGCATATGCAGAAGAAGTGCCGGGCCCTACTGTGGAGCAATTCTCAAAACTTGCACAAACACTTGGGATAGTCATCGTTGGCGGTTCGGTGTACGAAAAGGAAGGTGCAAATAGGTACAATACGGCATTCGTGATTGATGCTGACGGAACGTATAAGGGAAAGTACCGGAAAATGCATATTCCTCAAGACCCTTCGTACTATGAGCAAAACTATTTCAAGCAAGGAGATTTGGGTTTTCAAGTGTTCGAAACGCGATACGGAAAACTAGCAACCTTGATTTGCTATGACCAATGGTTCCCTGAAGCAGCACGATCGGCAGCTTTAATGGGTGCAGAGATTATTTTCTACCCAACCGCAATCGGAACAGTTGATAATGTTGAACAAACCGAAGGAAACTGGCAAACGGCCTGGGAAGCAGTGCAACGGGGCCATGCAGTTGCAAACGCAGTGGTCGTTGCAACCGTAAATCGCGTAGGGAAAGAAGGGGAAATGAACTTTTGGGGCGGATCATTTATTTATGATCAATTCGGAACACTGAAAGCTCATGCAAAAAATAAGGAAAAAATAGTTATGGCTGAAGTTGATTTAGAATTGCAAGAACAGGTGCGTAAAGGCTGGAGGTTCTTCCTTGAAAGACGACCGAGTGCATATGAAAAACTGGTTGAGCAAAAATGAGCAAGGAAAAAAACGATGCATCCCTTGTACTTTCGTTTGTCGAAAATAAGGAAACCTTCGAACTATGGAGTTATGGGAAGACAGAATGCAAAGAGTATACGTTGTACGTACTTGACGATCCCGACTCATACGATATGCCCTGGGTAGTGAAAAAATATGCGCATGAACCTACTCGGGAACAAATGTTACATGACGCACAAGCATATCAAAAAGGAAATATGAAGAAATAGGGGAAAGAAAATGGAATTACCGAGATATTTCATAGTTGGAGTTAATTTAGTAAAAACAGTTGCAACAAAAGAAGGCGGAATGGACGTGCTTGCACTCGACTTCAAAACGGGAGAATTTGTACGGGACATGAAATACCTTAGCATCATACTTCACCCTGAAGAAAGCGACCTCGATATGGACACGGAAGAACTTTCAGAAAAGGAATTCAACAAAAAAGTTGAGGAAATAAAGAAAAAAATCAAAAAGTGAGGATATGGCAAAAAAACTCGATGCACCTACTGCTCATCAATATCACATGCCACCTGAATGGACATTCCAAGAATCGGTCTGGATGAGCTGGCCAAAGGATCCGCTTACCTTTGAACCTGAAACGATCTTACCCCAGGTTGAGAAAAGCTATGCACTTGCAATCAAACATCTTTCTGAAAACCAGGTCGTGAATATTTTTGTCAATTCCCATGAGGAACAAAAACGCGTTTTGGGAATTCTCAAAAAAAATGGGGTTGATGGGCCGCAGCACCAATTAAAATTCGTCATCCAAAAAACGCAGGACGTGTGGTTACGAGACTATGGCCCTACGTTTGTTATGGATGCACATGGAAACAAAACCGCCATCAAATGGATATACAATGGATACGGGAAATATGAGGAACTTGCTCTTGATACGGAAGTTTTTGAGGACGGAATTCCTAACGCACCTGAAATTAAAATGGTAAAACCCGGAATCATACTTGAGGGTGGATCTATAGAAGTAAATGGTGCGGGAGTCTGCCTTACTACAAAGCAATGCCTTTTGAACAAAAACAGGAACCCAACGCTTACCCAAACGCAGATTGAGGAAAAACTCAAATATTACCTTGGAGTTACAAAAATCCTGTGGCTTAACGAAGGAATTGTTGGGGACGATACGGACGGACATATTGATGATATTGCGCGGTTTGTTGATGAGAACACAATCGTATACGTAAAAGAAACGGACAAAAAAGACCCCAATTACGCGATTACGCAAGAGATTGAAGCGAACCTTAAGAAAATGACTGATGCGAAGGGAAAACCGTTCAAATTAGTGGCGATCCCTATGCCTAAACTCTTTTATTATGAGGGAAGGCCCTTACCCGCAAGCTATGCAAACTTCTACATAGGAAATAATGTCGTTCTTGTGCCGACGTTTGATGATGAAAATGATGCAAAAGCACTTACTATCATTCAAAAGTGCTTTATGGGCAGAAAGGTCATAGGCATTCCTGCACGCGCATGGGTGCACGGGCTTGGGACGATCCATTGCTCGACACAGCAGGAACCTGCAGGGAATAAAAACCAACTGTGAGTTGTACGAATATGAAAAAATCCCCAAGTGCAGCGAAAAAGGAAAAAATAAGCACGGGAATTTCTGGGCTCGATAAACTTCTTGATGGGGGGATACCGCCTCAATCAGTAGTCCTTGTATCGGGATCTGCAGGTTGTGGGAAAACGATTCTTTCGCTCCAATATTTAATTGATGGTGCAAGCAAAGGAGAAACTGGACTCTATCTTACGTTTGAAGAACGTGCTGAAAAAATAATTGACCAGGCAAACCAGTTCGGCTGGGATATTGAAGGTTTTGGAAAAAAAGGAACACTTAAAATAGTACAATTTGAAGAAGTCGGAATTATTGATATTTTACAAGGGATAAAACAGCATATTGACAAACACAAACCGAAAAGGCTTGTAATTGATTCTATTACATTCTTAACATTGGCGAGCCAAGCAATAAAAACACCCTTTAATCTGCAGAAAACAAGCGTGGCTGAACTTTATGAGGAGATGGAAGGCTCCAAAAACCAACAAAATGAAGGGATGATACTGCGAAAACTTATGACTGATTTCGTAAAAATACTCCAAGAAAGAGGAGTAACTACTATTGCAACTTCCGAAGTTCCTAAGGATAGCGTATGGTATTCGCGGGATACGTATACGGAATTTGCATGTGATGGGATCATACATCTTAAGTCTACCTCAATTGGGGGAGACGTTCAAAGAACAATAGAAGTCGTAAAGATGAGGAATACGAAGATGAGGGGCGGGATAAATACCTTTGATTTTACTCCTAAAGGAATTGTTATAGGTCGATAAAAAACTGAAGCAAGATAAGGAACAAACTTGCCATCAAAGGAGTCGCATCCGCGACAACCATGCAAAGAAATTTCATATTTAGTTTATAGGCATACCCTAACAAGTAAATGAGAGTATAACAAAAAGTGAAAAACGCAAGCAAAACAAATGAAAGAGGAAGCATGTTAAAAAAGGTCAAAAAACCCATCAAAAAAAGCGGAATACTATTTATGAGATGGAAAAGAGAAAGTATTTTTTTCTTGCCAACAACAATCGGAATTGTCCGTATTCCCTGGTCCTTATCGCCTTCAATGTCCCTTAAATCAAAAAAACTTGAGATAAGGAACCAGCTTGAAAAGAAAAGAAAAAGAACAGCTGAAATTTCAACTAAAGAACCTACCTCAAAATAAACAAATGAAATCAGTCCAAGGAATGCATAGATCAATCCGACGCCCACATTTTTCCACACAAAATGGTCCTTAAAACGTTTCCCAAGGAAGGGAATTGGATAACTGTAATAATACCCGACCAATGCTGCAAGTACGGCAACGACCCCCGTTGGAATTGAATGGTTAAATGAAAGAAAAAATGCTAAGAGAGTCCCAAGAAGAGAAATCAAAGAAAGAGTTTTACCGTATTTTTTCACAAATGAGGTCCGCTGAGGCAAGTTCACTGCATCTGCTTTTTGATCAACTTGACGGTTTATTGCATAAATCATAAAGGTAAGCAAAACAGTTATCACTAAGGGAGAAAAATCGGCAAACGGAATATGGTATAATGAATAAACGGTGAGTGGCAAGCCTAAAGAAACAAAAGCAACGTAAAAATCCGCATTGACGAACGATTCGAAAAAATTCTTAATTCCCACTGAGAATTACCTCCAAATGCCCACTTGCTGTGCTTGATTTAACCGTATCAAGCCTAATTTTTCGCCCCACTTTCGAAGATAGAAAACCTGAAAATGCGCCTTGAAGGAGAAGGAATTTGCTTTTCTTTGCAAGCGAGGTCCAGGGGAAGTTTCTTACAACGGCCTTAAACTCACTACCCGTTGGATACAATTCAATTTCCCCAAAACCGCAAGCCATCAAAAAACCTATGAAGAATTCAGGGGTTTTAACCTTTCCAAACTGATAAAAATAATCGAAAGCCGCATCGAATACCAACGAACCTGCATGGATTTTCATAAGCTCTTCTTCAAGGAAATACAATGAGCTTGATTCATTAAGCACCAGGCGTTCCTTACCAAAACGAAAAAACCCGCCACCATACGTGATAGTCCCCAATTCCATAAACCTTCGCAAAGAATAGTCTGTTTTGGAAAAGTGAGGCGCGTTAAGTGAATAAAATCCAAGCTCAAAATCAAGCGAAGAATCTTTCTTTACGATACATGAAACGTTCTTAAGACGTTCACGCGGTGAACAGATAAAAATGCATTTTTTATCATGCCTTCCTTCGCATTCGGGATGAACGCCTTCCATAGTAAGATCTTGGTGTTGATATGCCCAGCACCCTACCCATGCACCAAGGAATAATTGGCCTTGTCCGCTTTTCTTGCAAACCACCATATTTTTCCCTTCAAAGGAAATTGAATCGTTTGCAAGATCCGGTTTTCCAGTAAACTTTTCGGAGTATTCGGCTTCGATCATTTTAGTAAATGAATTCATAAACCCAAGAAAATCTTTTTCGCTAGTTCCTTTCCTCAGTGGGAACATCGTGCCCTTAGCGTACCTATACCCCCACCGTTTCCCTGCCTTATAGATGGCGTCCCTACCGCGTTTACCATATTTCTTTGAAACCGTACTCTCGATCTGGGCAAGAACCGTTTCAGGAAACAGCATTTCACGCAAAAACGCTTGCTTATCCTGCTCATTAAATTGCTGAAGGATGCAACCGGGCTTATCAATGACTTCGTTATTTGGAAGAAGAATATTTTTAACAAACCAATCCTTAATTTTTTTTATTACCATTATTTTCACTTCCCAAAAAGGCTTGTTTCCTTCTGCACGTGAATGCCATCATTTTCAAGAGTGAACATCCGTACGTTCTCAGCATGGCGGATGTGCCTCATTTTTATAATTTCAAGGGCCCGGTATTTTCCAAAATCCTTGCGTAAGTGATAGAGGTGGATAAGACCATCCGTAAGAAAACTTAAATGGTTTTTGTCCTCATCAGTGAGGGATACGCCTGCTTCATCCGTAACAAGGCACGTGCATTGCCAGGATTTTAAAACATCGATCAATGAAAGGACACCTTCGGTCATAGTATATTCGGAACTGAAAAAAGCGGAATAAGCGGAAAGAGAATCAAGCACAACGCGTTTTGCTTTTATTGAGTCCACAAGGTCGCGAATTGTTCCCCCGCCTTCTTTTATCATTGCTTCTATTTCGTGGGGACTGTAACGAATGAATGCAAACTTTCCTTGTTTCTCAAGCTCAGCGAAATCCCAGCCAAACTTTTCCCCCGTTTCAAAAATAGATTGTTTGGATTCTTCAAAACTTATGAAAACGCCTGGTTCGCCAAACTGAGTAATTCCATTGTAAAGAAACTGAAGTGTAAAAATGGTTTTTGCGGCGCCGCTTCCGCCGCGCACAAGGATGACTGCACCTTGCTCGAATCCTCCTTCAACGAGGGAATCAAAACCGGGAATTCCGGTTGAAACTTTTGAACTATTATTTGACGAAGAAGAGTTCTGTTTTTTCTTTGACGTGCCCATCAAGGCTTCATCACTTAAAGGAAGAGGTGTAGAAGAAGCTTGGCGCTTAACCGAGGCTGATTTTTTTTGTATGACTTTCTTTTTGGAACTACTCCTCTTCTTCATAGGCATGACCTATGTTCGATTATAAGTATTTTAATGCTATGGTTGCCAAAAGACAAAAAACAAAACAAAAATAAGAAAATTAAAGAAACGCTTCAACTCCATCTTCCTGACGTTTCATTTTTGCCTCGAAATCCTTTGCTTGATCAACTAACGGTTTTGAGCGCTCTTTTCGAATGCTTTTTCGGTTGCGCACACTTACAAAAATAGGATAATTGACCGCTTCACCAACTATGATACATTCACCCGTGCGAAGAGAGGTGATGGTTTTTGCAACGCGCGCATCGATTCCTTCGCTTGAGGATTGGATGTGGTCAAGGTCATTGGGGTTGGTGACACGAAGAATGATGTGCGTATTGCACTGGGAAAGCGCGGTGGTTGAAAGATTGACGGGCCTTTGGGAAATGAGGCATAAGGATGCGCCAAATTTTCTTCCTTCACGTGCAATGGTTTCAATAATTGAACGTGCAATTGCCTCGTGTTCCTCCGCACGTTCGCGCGCAAAATTGTGTGCTTCCTCAATTACTAAAAGGAAAGGCGGAATTTTCTGCTTTTTTCGCAAATTGTAAAGACGTTGGGCCAAAAGGGCAACAATCATCTGCTTTCGACGTATGGAATCAAGGGTTGAAAAATCAAGAACCCACAATGCCCCCGGTTTAAGTTCTGAAAAACGTGGATTTAATTTTGATGTTGAAAGAAAGCGGTAGCGGCGCAATTCATTGATGGAACGCAAGAGGGTCTTTTTCGTATCATCCTTTGCAAGCGTTGAAACATTGATTGCCTCGACTAATTCTTTGAAACCAAACGATTTTCGTTTCTCCTCTTTTTTAAGACGTATAAATGCATCACTAAGAAGTGCTTTTTGTGGACCTGAGAGATAGGGAAGGAAAACTTCAAGCTGCTCAGGAGAAACCATCTGCAAAGGGACGCACAATTTTGAACCGTCAAAAACGGTGCAGTGTTTTTTGAAAAGAGGGTCTTCGGCAAAACCAACGTATTCCCCATGAATGTCTACTACGATAACGGCAACCCTGCCTTCTTCAGGAGTACGGGACATGAGCTCTTCCATAAGGACGCTACAAAGGTGGCTTTTACCGGCACCGCTCATTGCAAGAATGGCCATATGCTTTTGAAGTGCGCGTGTCAGGTCAAGGCGCGCTTCAACATCATGGTGCTGGATGGAGCCGATATGCAAACCCTGGTTTGAAAAACCAAGGAATGAACCTAAAAGAGAAGAATCTGCTAAAACAACCGAATCGCCGGGCGCAGGGGGCGAAAAAGTGCGCGCAAAACGATTTGAATAAGTATACGTGCCAAGAATTCGTACCTGTGCTACAAGGTATTCCCATTCTGCCGTTGGAAAATGGTCTGAAATACGCGTATCTTTTGAATATGCAACGATGGTATCAGGGCGCTCAAAATACCTATTAAGGCGCATGATTTCACTCACCATGCCCATAAGTATGCCGCTTAGAGTTTTTACTTGAACAAAATGGCCCTTTTTTACGTCAACCTTTGGATCGATTGCAAATGAGAATTCGGTTGTTGACGGGCCTTCGGGGCTTGAGATGATGATTCCAAGATGCATAGTAACGTATCAGGGTCAAAACTTTTAATGGCAAGACCTGCAAATTGGCAGCTATTAAAAGGTTACTACTGAAACAAAAATATGCAGTCATTATATTCAATAGATGCGCTTGCGTATTTTGTTTTTGTAATATCAATAGCAATCTCGTTGTATCTTCGTAAACGCGCACTTTCAAATCCAGAGCATGCAAAAACAATACGGTCCGAGTACCGTCATGCGTGGATCAAGAATATTGTTTCCGGACGAAAGAAAGTCGATGTTCCAAGCATCATACGAAACCATTTGACTATAACGGTTGGGCTCATATCCGGAATAATAATTGCTATGGGACTTGCACTCAATGCAGGAGGAATCGTAAACGGAAGTGCGATAGGCGATATTCGAATCCTCTCAATAGTGGTGCTTTTATTCTATTCGCTTTTCACGCTTATTCTTGAGGCACGAACCCTCTTGTACATTCCCATCATAGTTGATACGGCCGAACACATCATCGAAAAATACGAAGGAAAGAAAAAGGAGAATTACCTAAGTGAACTGCTTGATAGCTCATTTGACTACTTCAGTTCAAGCATACGCGCAATATTGTACGTTGCGTGCCTCATGGTCTGGTTTTACCACGTTTATTTCTTTGTAGTATCGGTGTTATTCATAACCTTCCTTCTATACCGGGAAGATTTTGGAACGCATGGAAGGATAACGCTTGTTTAGAGTTTATCAACTAATCAAACGTTGTCTGGGAAATTTTCCAAAATAAAGGTTTTTTATCGACAAAAAAAGTAATTACTGCCGTTTTCCTTAAGCGTCTTGAGATGTCAAGAAATTGCTGTATATCGCATTCTTTTGGGTTTTCAACAAGAAACATGAGCGTATCTGTACGGTCTTCATCAGGACGGTAACCCTTTCTACCAACACGAAGAAGAAAATGTGCATCAGACTTTTCTTGAGAATCAAGGGAAAGACGAACAGGATACCCATGATCGCGAAGGTGACGGGCAAGAGAGTATGCGTGCATGCCTAATGGGTCTTTTTCAAGAAGAGTCTCCAATTTTTTTAAATCATACGTGGCCGAATTTTTTTTAACCATGTAAAGCAAATCAATAGGATGAACTTTAAGGGTCTTTTCGGTTGATTCGAATGCAAAACAAAAGCGCCTCAGTTTTTGAAACAGCGCTTCATCATAGGGAATTTCAAGGGGTTGGATCATTGAGATGCACCTTTTGATTCGAGTGCCGATTTAAGCAGCTCAGTATCGGAAACAGCATAAACACCCAAATCAAACTCAATTCCAGGGCCAACAATGTCAATGCCTACTGATGCAGTGCCCATAAAGCGCTGGATGAGGCTCCTTCGAACATGGATGCCCGTAACTTTTGAGAAGGGAATAGAATCGGCAACGGAGGTAAAAATGCCTTTTTTGATAACGAATGAATTTTCAGTGATTTCAACGGAGCGAAATGAACGGGTGATTTGATAATAGATCATTCCGATGATTGAAAGAATCCAAACGGCTGCAATTGCAATGAGTAAGGAGTCTTTAAAAAAATCGGAAGCAAGGAACAAAAGAACGGTCACGGCAAACGCATAAAGAAGCGTTTTTGCCTGCTGAATGCGAATGGCTGGATGAATGATTGCATGCATGACTAAAAATGTGCGCATTCATGATTTAAACATGCTTGTTGCGTACACGGATGGCTGTTGTTTAGGAAACCCGGGGGATATGGGGATCGGGGTCGCTATTTACAAGGAAAACGCATGTATTGAAAAATACGCAAAATACCTTGGAAAAGGGACAAACAACATCGCAGAGTATACGGCAGTCATCCATGCACTTACCTTGGCAAAACAGTGTGGCGAAAATCACGTGCTTATTAGAAGCGACTCTCTTCTTATGGTAAAACAAATGAAGGGAGAGTACAAAATAAAGGAACCCCACCTTATGGAATTGCGCAGGAAAATAATTGAAACGATGCACGGAATGAGGGTTGAGTTTGAACACGTGCCACGTGAGAAAAATACGGTTGCTGACCTTTTAAGCAAACAAGCAGCACAGGAAAAATGTGATATTCATGAACATATATGAGGATCTTTCCCTTGGAAAATTGTTCACGTTTGAAGAAAACAGGGAATTTCCCATTCACAGATGGTTCCATTACAAGGAAGGTTTTTCGCCGCTTTTTGTGGATTATTGCCTTAAGCATGCGGGGGTAAGGGAAGGGACTGTCCTTGACCCTTTTTGCGGTGTCGGAACAACGGCACTGCGGGCACAGGAACAGGGACTTCACGCGATAAGTTTTGACAGCTCACCCCTGGCAGTGTTTGTTGCACAAACAAAGGGAAAAATTTACCGAAAAGAGATTACAAATGACCTTGTTGAACGGGCACGAAACATACTTAAAAAACCGTTTGAAAAATGGAATTGGAAATATGAGCTTTTTAATCCATCGATGGCATTCCCCCCACGAACGTTTGGGCCGTTGCTTTCGCTTCGGGCAAACATAGAACATGAAGAGGAGCCCTATGCACAACTGTTCCTTCTTGCACTGCTTTCAATACTCCCTCAAATAAGCCTCATAAAAAAAGACGGCGGGGTGCTTAAGGTAGATAGGCATAAGCGCTGTATGCCGCTTTCTGATGCGTTCCTTAGAAGAGTAAAGGCAATTGCTGAAGATATTGCCAATGATGCGCGCACGGCTCCTGAACCCACGATACGGATTGGTGATGCGCGTAAAATGGAAATCGAAGATGAATCAGTACGGACAGTGATAACGTCCCCGCCCTACTTGAATAATATAGATTACACAAAGGTGTACGGCCTTGAGCTTGGGTTGCTTGAGATGCGCGAAGGGGCGCCTGCCAATGCGCGGGCACAGAGCTTAAGGTCATTTATCTCAAAACAGGCAAAAAATAAGATGGAAGCGGTACCAGAAGAAGCGCAAGAATATGCGGCACAAATACCTGTGGCGGGAGAGTATTTTTCAGATATGGAACAGGTTATCGAGGAAATAAAACGCGTGTTGCCAAGTGAAGGACGTGCATATGTAAATGTTGCGAATTCGGTGATTCATCGAACGCACATTCCGGTGGATGAAATTCTTGGCAAAATAGGGGAACGAATGGGCCTTGAAGCAAACATCATTGTTGGCGCATACCGGATTGCTGACGTAAAACCCACACGAATGAAGGTGCGCGAAAGCGTCGTGGTGATTACAAAAAATTAATATTCTTGCGCCTGTTTCATCCCTTTGATGTGCTGCTTAAGTTGACTGGTAAGGTATAATTTAAGACGGTCATCCTCAAGTTTAAGCGCTTCCTTGTAAAATCCAGTAAGAACGGGTTGCGAAAGCTTGCTTACTTCGACCTCTTTTAAAGTAAGTGCATCAACACACCGAACATACGCAAAAGTAAAATTGGATGCATTGAACCTGCTTTTTGTCCCATGGGCAGTAAGGTGATAGTTCTGAAAAGAAAGTTCGCCAACCTGCACAAAATCCGAGGAGCGATCCAAAGCATGCAAACGCGAAAGGGCCATATCTTTTACGGCTTGTGGAAGTCCGGCCTCGTCAAGTTTTGGATAAATGCCTTCGAGATTAAGTAATCGTCCTCGCGGTGACGAGGGTTTGATTTCCTTCTCGGTTTTATTATCTACGAACGCAAAACCTGTAATGATATAACTATCTGGCGAATTAGCTGAATATGAAAGATCGAGTCTAAAATCTCCTACATTAATAGATGCCTTAGTATCTTTAACCATAAAAAGGAATAAGGAGAACAGGATTAAAAGAGGATAGGGTTAAAAGGTCGCATCTTCGGAAGCACCAAAACCGCCCGAATGGGAAGCCTTGATTTGCACGGTTGCGTTAAATTTCCTTTTAAGGATTTCTTTGAGTGCCTTTACGCGTTCACCGTCACGGCCGATTGCAATTCCTCGGTCCTTCTCTTCAACGACCAAAAGGACGTTCTGTTCGCCCATGATGTTTCGAATGTCTGCTGAAACGATTTTTACGTTGCTGAAATAGGAGCGGATGAACATTTCAAGGTCATTTGCGTTTGCAACCACTACGACCTTCTTTTTGAACACTTCCTTAAGCTTATTTATCGTTGAGCCGCCTTTGCCGATGCACTTGCCAAGGTTCTGGACTTCGACAAGAAATACGATCATGGTGGGCGTGTTGATAAAATCAGAAGGCATGACGCGCGTGAGGCGTTCAAACTCGCCCATCATCATTAAGTCGTCATTAGTAAACTCAACCATATTGTTGCCTCAAAAAATAGGAAAAATTAGGAAGAAATGGATGAAAGGTCTGCATTTCCTTGGTCGTAGACAGTAAGTACTGCGACTGAGAATGGTTTTCCGCATACGCTTCCAAGTTCCATGGGGTTTCCTTCAAAAACAATGAGGGGCGTTTTTGAAAGCTTTGCATAGGATTGGAGCCTTTCCTTTGTTTCCGCGGGTGCGGTTGAAGCAACAACGAAAACCTTTGCCTTCCCTTGGCGTGCTTCCGAGAGTGCGTTTTTGGTGCCGAACTCAACCTTGCCGGTTTCAACAGCAAGACGGATTGCGCTTGTAAGGGGGTTTTCCTTTTCCTTCTTTGACTTCCTTCTCTTGACGGTTTTTCGAAGGTTCTTTCGCTCAGTGCGTGCTTCCTTTCGTGCAAGCTCTTCTGTGTCTTGCGCATCGGAAACTGCTTCGACATCTTCCTGGTCAAGGATTTTTCCAAGTTCAACATCTTGGGTTTCTTTCTTGTTTGTCATTAGTATTCACCTTTGTTCTTTTTTTTGAGTCTTCTTATGAGGAATATCATTTGCTTTCCATCGTAAGGCGCACACGGCCCGTACCTATCGGCACAGTTTGACCTACGATGATGTTTTCAGTTACACCTATCAAGCGTTCTTCTTCAGCAAATACGGATGCGTTTACCAAGTGCTTGATGGTTTCTTCGAATGCCGCTCTTCCAAGGACACCTACTTTGGATCCTGAAAGACCGTGTCTTCCGATGGATTTGATGTCTCCTGAAAAAGTCATTGCATCGGCAATCAAAAGGATGTGACGAATGTCAACGGACATCTTCTGCAAGGTCATGACATCTTGGATTTCCTTAACGATTGCATTGCGTGCCGCTTCAATACCAAATACGCGGTTTATTTCCATGAGGTTGTTGGTGTAAACGCGCTTTGCATCAACGTGTTCCTGCTGCATTGCGCCGATTACGTTGCTGCCTGAAGCACGAACGAAGTATTCGCCGCTTGGGCTTTTTACCACGACTGCGCGGTGAATGTCTTCAACGCCCTTAACAATGGTGTCTTTTATTTTGTTTGCAAGCTTTCGGATATTTTTGCAAGTGAAATCCCTTGACTCAACAGGTGCAGCGGGCTCATCTGCCTTCTTTTTCTTAGGAGCCTTTGCCGCCTTCTTGGGCTTGATAACTATTTTTGAATCACCGAAGGTTGCATCGGGTGCGATTGCCTCAATTGCCTTTTTGAGAGTTGCAAACGTAACGCCAAGTGCTTTGCCATCTGATTCACTATACGTGATCGAAAGTGTCTTGGTTTCAAGATCGTCCTCAACGCGCGCAACTTCAGAAACATAGACTGCGGAAAGTTTTCGTGCCGCTTCTTCTGCTTTTGATGCGCTTCGTGCATATTCTCCCTTAAGGTACATGTCGATGATTGCCTTTTTAGGAGCCTTCTTTGCATCGACAATTTCGATAAGACGTGGAAGACCAGTCGGCACGTGTTCTGCAACACCGGCAAAGTGAAACGTACGCATCGTCATCTGGGTACCAGGTTCACCGATACTTTGTGCCGCAACGACACCAACTGCTTCGAAGGGGGCGATTTGTCCTTTTGAGGATTTTTTTGATTCTTTTGCCATAAACATCACGCTGTATCTACGTCATCCTGCTTGGTTGTGTCCTCAACGCTCGTGCTTGCCGTGAACATGGGGTCTTTCCCATCACCGCCGTATATACTTTGCACAAGGCTCATATCTGCGTTTCTGACAGTCATGTCATCATAGACGACAAGGTCCTGAAGTGCGTTGATAAGCCTGCGTTGCATATAACCTGAACGTGCAGTTCTGATAGCCGTATTGACCAATGCTTCACGACCACCCATAGAGTGGAGGATGAATTCATAGGGTGTAAGGCCTTTCCTGAAAGAGGAAAAGACGAATCCTCGTTCTTTTGCAGTAAGAAGACCTCTTCTAAAGTAGGGGAGGATTCTTCCTTTGTAACCACGTGCCGGACGTTTTGAACGGATGGTCTGCTGCGAAACAGTTGCTGACATCTGGATTGCGTTAAGGAGTGAACCACGTGCGCCGATCTTAGCCATGATGATGGAGGGGTTTTCACGAGTGAAATCTTCCTCAACAACTACACCTATGTCGTTTCTTGTTTTTGAGGTAAGCTGCATGATGTTTCCTTCAAGCGTTTCCTTCAAAGACATACCTGGTGAACGTTCGAGTGACTTGTTGCGGTACTGGAGAATGTAATTCTCGATCTCACGATTCATCTTGTTCATCTGGTCTGCCACATTCTTTTCAGCTTTTTCTGAAAGCGTGTAATCCTTAAGTGAAACGGTAAGCCCTTGGAGCGAAAG
>CAYSWK010000011.1:0-30262 GCA_964434735.1 Microcaldota archaeon
TATTTTCGTATTACTTTTGCATCTTGTAATTTTCGTACTCGTTGGAGGACGGTGTTTTGGTGGGCATTTACCTTTAGTGAAAGTTCCTTGTTTGAGAGATTTCCTTCTGAGAGGAGGGCTGAGATTATTTTTATGTCAAGTTCATCTACGTCGGTCTTGTTCTTCCTCATGTACTCACAATGTTATTTTTACACAGTGGTATTTATACCTTACTGTTACTTTTACACAATTAATGACCCCCCACACATAAATACCCCCTGTTTGTTAGTAGTTACATTGGTGAGTTCAATGGACAGCAAATCAACCTTTTTCGAGTTGCTCTCTGAACTTAAGAGAGCTTCAGGGAATAATGCAGTACAGCTTGTAGACAGGCTTATGTGTATTATCAGGAGCGTTGAATTGACCAGTTCAGAACGTCTTGCCGCGACGCGTTCCATCACCAAGGCAAAGCTTAACACGCTTTCAGGCCCGACTCCTGAGATGCAGCATTTTTATGCGATCGAGGAGAAAAGCCAGGAACTTTATACTCGTTAATACAACCCTCTCTCTGTCAGTTCGGGGGGCCGTAACGAGCGGCCCCCTTGCTATTTAACTGTTCACCTTATCGTTTTCAGTTTCGAGTTTCCAGTTCTGTCGTTTGATCCTTTCGAAGTTATTCTGCAACAATATGCCTTTGTATAATTTCGTTTCGTTCCTCTTCGCTAACTGCAGCGAATATTCGAATAAGGTTTGGAGTAATCTTTCCGTCCTGAGTTATTTCTTCTTCAGATGCAAACCTGCGCGCTTCTTCAACAAGTGTCCGTGTCGCATATGCCCATCCTGATACATAGCAGTCATTTTCAATTTTTTCAGGAGTAGAATATATTTCGTGTTCTAACCTTAGCGCAATTTCGTTAAAACGCATATTTCTCTTAGGGTCATATAAAAACTGCCCAAACAGAGTGAGAATCTCATCCATTCTTTCCGTATGATAATGGATAAGCTCATGGAAATACTGCGCCTGAATATCAATTCCAATTGAAGCCGCGTCTTCCTTATCATTGGCTAATGCACGTATAAGGCCTTGGCCGACACTGGTCAGAGCCCCTCTTCCTGTAAGAAAGTTATCTTTTTGAAAAGGATCTGCTCGGATGGGGAATTCTTTTATTGTGAATCCAGGAACGGTTTTTCTGAAGCGTTCAACTGCAAGATAAATCTGAAGTGCAAATGCCTGTAATGCCTCTTCTGCTTCAGGAACTGGTTTTTCTTCCCGGCCTTGCGAAACAAAAAGCCCTACTTTTACATCGTTAATTTCAAAACAATCGTGTGCAAAAAAGCGTTGCCATCGTGGATGTTGGGACGAAAGCCGTTTTGCCACTTCTGCACGGGGAACGCGCACTACCGGATTTAGGCTCATTGTTATCGTGTATTATTAGGTATAATTGTGTTTAAAAAGGTATTTAAGTGGTAATTTCATCCATGCGTTTTGTTTTCTGCGCTTCCTTGATTTCACGCGCAATACGTCTTCCAAAGGAAACGCTTTCACCAAACAAGTAAGAAGAATATGGCGTAAACCTTGTTCCGGGAGACCCGGGCATGCGAAACGATACGTCAAAGCATACAAACTCTTCTTTTCCTTCCTCAACAATCGCCCCTTGCAATGCAAACGGCCCGATAAGGCCGTTTTTGTAGGTTTTTTGGGCCGCCTCAACCATTTTCTCACCCAACTCAAATACTTGGTCAAGCAAGCTCTCCCTGAGAGTGCACGCGATGTGCCCTACTTCAATGGTTGAAGGTTGCTTGATTTTCAACGCCTCAAGCTGCACATCTGAAGGCATGCGCAAATATCCATCTATATTCGTCTGCCTTCGTGTATCTATGCCGAGTAATTCAAGTTCCTGGTTCAAGGGCGAATAAAAGAAATTAAAATTAAAGTGCGCGCCAATAATGTATTCCTCGATTTTTGCCTTTGCAAGGTCTTCCTTGTTTATTTTCCCCTCTTTAAGGAGCGCAGAACTTTTCTCAACATACTCTTCATATGATGCGCACAGGAAAAATGCACGTTCATATGTGCGCGTTGCCTCGTTTACCTTTACGATGCAAAGCCTATCTATTTTTTTTGGATCGCTTATTGAAGCAGGACTTCGTATTTTCCCCTTTCTCATCAAATCGTACTGGTTGTTTGGCGCAGTCCTTTCTTCTGCCCGAAGTAAAAATTTATTTCCAAATACGGGAACGTCAAACTGCTTTTCGATAGCATCATATCCACAATACACCGCCATTGAGCGGTTGGGGACAAAAACGGCGTTTCGTTTATTAAGCCAATCAATATTTTCTTTTTTTGCAAGGAGGGAGAATTTGTCAAGCATTAATATCTCATCAATAATCCCTACGCGTTCCTCGCCCCGCATGCGCGCCCTATAATACTTTGAGTATGTTTTGTCCCTTCCTTTTTGGCACACGACGGATGTTTTGAATCCTTCGTGCTTTGCACCTTCACAAACATCAAGTGCGGAATGCGATCCAAGTGTTGAAATGGAAATGGAGTCCATATCCTAAACTCACCGTTCACTTTTTTAAATCCACATACGTGTATTTCTTGAGAACCATGAAATCCTTTTCATTTATTCTTATAGGCGTCCTTTTTCTTTTTATGTCAGGCATTGCCATCACCCCCCTTATCATGTTTACTCATCCAGAGCTTGGAAATGCGCTTTACCATCCCGGATTTTCCTGGGCATGCCATCAGAAGCTTTCGCGTTCCATTTGTCTTTTCCAGGATCAAAACGGGTATTCGATATCCGATTGCACTGCACAGACAGGTACGTACATCACAAATGACCAGCGGATTGTTGCGTCAACAAAAGAGGGCGTAACCGGGTATAAGTTCCCCGTTTGCACGCGAGACATTGCCATTTATGGGTTTTTGCTTTTGGGTTCAATATATATGAAATTCTTTAAGCCAAAAGCAAACGTTCCCCCGGCGATTTGGTTTATCCTTGCGCTTATCCCTATGGGGATCGATGGCACGCTCCAATTGATTTCCAATCTTGGCATTTCACTTCCAATCATTGGCGCGTATGAAAGCACGAATTTCATGCGTTTTTTAACAGGAGGCATTGCAGGAATCGTTGCTTCACGGTATGTTGTTCCAGTACTTGACCACCTTGAATCAAGGAATGTTAAAGGTAATGTTAATGGAAAATAGGCTCCAAAATCTCCTTGCAGGCATTCTTCTTATCATTACGGGCACAATTGAAGCGTTGATTGCTGGCGGCCCTTGCCCATTATGTCTTGGACTTGTGGGTTCAGGCACTGCCGTAACTTATTCTGCCCTCAAATCAGGCAAACATCCCGGGAAATGTGGGAAGGCATAGTTTCTTTTTTGAAGAATTCAAGGACTGTTTCCTTTACTGAACAGATGCTGCGTTTTTTCCAGGCCCAAATTCTTCCTTGTGATTCCTTGAATGCGCATCCGTCATTTGCTTTTTTGAAATTTTCAACATGGGGCGGCATTGAAAGAAGCGGCCCCCTAAACCAAAAATGAGGTTCTATTGTTTGTTTTTTTGCTGTAATACATACGCGTATGGTTTCCTCATCCATGTCTGAGAATGCGCGCGCTTGCCCGAATCCGTTCAAGTCAATATATTTTATGATCTTGTCTTCAAGCCGGTGTACCTGGCCCCAAAGTATGTCGTCATTTACGGGTGTTCTTTTTGTTATGATAATTACGGGATTTTTTATTTTCTTTATCCGTTCTTCAAATGTAGGGGGTTTTTTGAAGAATATGTTCGCATTTGGTTTTTTTAGGAATTCTTTAGCCAGCTTCATTATTTTTTTGAGGCTTTCCTCACTTACTGCAGCGGCAACATTCCTTTGCTTATCCGTAGGATCTATTACAACGAGTGGGGCATTGAATTTTTTGAGCAAGGCAGGGATTTCCTTTTGCTTATACGTTTTTTGTATTTCTATGAAAGGAGGTTTTGTTCTAAACAATCGTAGTACTCCTTTAAACGTGCCGTATTTGAGTATCAACAATTCGCATAAATACCCTGAGAATCCCTTGACTTTTATTTCAGCTCCGTATATTCCGTTTGCTTTGAAAAATTGCTTAAGCAGTACGATTTCGTGCCTTTTATTTTCAGTCAGGTGTTTTTTTACGTATTTTACGTGCTCAGCAGACCTATCTACTGAAGAACGGAGTTCCTGGCCTTTTTTGTATTCAAACGCAGGAACCAGGTCTATTTTGTGAGTCCCCATAAAAATTTTTATGTAGGGATGCTCAGCATAGCTTATTTGGATTTTTGCCTGTGGAAATGCTTTTTTTGCTGCACGTAATGCGTCTTTCTCAAGTGCGTCCTTGCTTTTTTCTTTGGAGTATACTACGAAAAGGTCTACGTCGTTTGAACCGCGTATGAATGTCCCCTTTGCAACCGATCCGCCTACGATTACTTTTTGGGCCGGCATTTCCGTATTGATTTTTTTTGCGAGCCCTTTTGCATACTCTTGCATTTTTTTGACTTCAGATTTAGTGGGGATGAACTGCGTCGTCATTCGGCTCCAGGAACCATTCATGCTCTTACCTCAACCTTTATGTTTAAAGATATGGTCGTTTCCTCTTTTTTTTGCCTCCTGACAGCAATGCTTTTAAAACGCATCTGGTATTTCAAAGCATGTTTTCACGCAATTTTCTTATCGGGGCGCTTATATTTTTGCTTATTGCAGGGTGCATTAGCGAAAATCGTTTTGATTCTTCTTCAAAAGACCTGCTTATTACCTCAGTTCCTTGGTCAATACCGGGCAGTTCTGATGATGTATTTGTTGCCACGTATGCGCCCGTAGTGCATGATGACGTTTCTGTTAAACGGACTGTGGTCGCTTCCGCAGTGCGTACTACCTCATTTGATTCATACCGTCAACTTTCAGATCTTGATGTAATCACCATTTCATCCCATTACACCTCATTTATTCGTTCAATTGATTCCCAAATTGCAGCGTGCGACAATTCCCTTGGATTAGTAGTCAATTGTATTGATTCAAGAACTTGTGCGGAACTTTGCAGTAAAAATTCACGTACTTGTAAGGAATTATATGATGCTGACAAGGAGTCTTTGGGTAATCAGATCTTCGCATACGTGCTCACTAAGCGTGATCTTGAATCAGCGCGTGACACATTCAAAACACTTTTACCTACTCTTCGTTCACTTGATGACCGTGAGCGCGAAGACCTTAATCGTTTATTTGGGCAAACGGTAAATGACGTTGTTGCGTTGCAGGCAAGCCCCGTATACACCTATTCTCCCTTGGCCTTATGCGCAAACCCTGAATATGATCTTTCTTCGTTGGTTCTTGTAAGGGATCTGGTAGGTCAAACGTCCACAGAAACGGCTTACAAGTACGATGTCTTCCTTCAAGTGGATCGAGATTCATCTTCCCTTTCCCAAAAGGACATTGAGCTTAAGGAATCGTTTGTCGAAAACGAAATGAAATCTTTCAATTCGTTCCAAAAGACGGTTTTGCAATCTGATGGTGGAAAGGACACGATTTCATTTGAACCTATAAAAGAAAAAGAAGCGATTTTGCATTATTCATTCGTTTCTTCCAGACCTCCCCAGGAGCTCTTTTCTGAATTCAATTCACCTGCCGTTCTTATCCGTACTCTTGATTTTTCGTTCCTTGACCCTTTCTTCTCAGTAGTCAAGTTATTCTTTTCACTCACAGGCAATCTTTTCCTTTCACTTGCTTTGGGATTAGGAATCATTACGGTGATTCTTCTTGTAGCCTACAATTTCGTGCAAATTATTTTCTATACGGCATTTTCCGGTTCTTTAAGCAAGAGCGCATTAACTCATTCATTTAGGAAAGCATTTGGCAGGCCACGAGTTCATTGGAAAACCGATGCTGCAGTTGCAGTCGTTCTCATTGTTGGGGGTTTTGCGCTTGCAGTCATGTCCGCATCTCCCCTTTCTAAATTCCCGGAATTGTCCGAGTTGGTTTCCCTTATTTTGTATGCCGATCCGCTTGCATTAATTGGCAGCGTGGGTATCTTTTTTGGTATTGTCCTTGCATACCTTGCTCTTGAAAATCGCATTAAAATTACGTATCTTGAATCGTTGTATGGCCATGAGCTTAAGGCAGACCGAGACGTCATCGTTGCGCAAGTTGCAGAACTTAAATCCAGGTATTCTGAGCTTAAGGAGCTTATAGAAAAACAGACTCGTGAGAACTTTGATGTAGGTGAAGAGCACGATGTGCTTGCAACGATTTCCATTCAAAGGATAGATGAGCTTTCAAAATCTTCCGATGCTTCTGCAAAAAAAGTTATTGATGACAGTTTGCTTCGCGTTGACAGTGCCGTTCGCAGTCTTCTTGAGAAACGCAAGACTGCGGATGAAAATTGGGTTCGTTGGGGTGACCTGGTAGCAAAACAACTTTCTGAAAACGACCAAGTGTATGCTTCAAGCCTTATCCCCGTTCCTAAGTCTCTTCGTTCCTGGGCGTTAAGCAGGTATGTCAAGGAGCATCCTCATGATGCTTTGTCTTTTGAAGGGGACTTGATTCGTAAAAAAGCAACTACCTTGGATCATCAGGTTTCAACCCTCTTTGACGATGGGCTTTTGAGCGGCTTAGTTATCCTTAAGTCCGACAAAGTTATCTTCTCCCGGCTGGCAGGAGGGGCATCGGCAACTCTTGTGAATGTTTTGTCAGTCCGTTTGGTGCTTTATCTTCGTTCGTTGTTAAGGCAAATTCGTCAAACGAGCTATTCAAGTTTTGCATCTGTTGGCGAATCTACAGTGCTTGCAATCATTAAGCAGGATGCGATTGAAAGCATTTTGTTGATTCCAAAGGATAAGTTTAAGGACGCACTTGACGAGGCAAAGCAGCTTTTGAAGAAGATAAATGTCTGACCTTACATTTCAGGGGTCATGAATACATCAAATACGAGCTCAGGCGTAAGCAATCTTCCGCTGTTGAACACACGTTCAAGTGTTGGCACGTCAATAACCTCTTCAGTTGGTTTGCCAAATGAACTTTTCAAATTTCGTTCAAGCAGGTTCATAGCTATTACGCGAAGTGCCTCTTCATTTAATTCCAAAATTGCATAGACGTCGTCTATTCTCCTTTTGAGCCCCATTTCTTCAAAGAGACCGTATATAATTTGCCGAATTGCTATATCATGTGCGCTTTCAGTATCACTTGTATCTAGAAGCGTAAATAGGGGGTTTCCAAATGCCATTTCTGTTAAATACGCTCGTTCTTCTTCACGGGCCATATTTGTATATTCCGAATGCCCTGTTTTGAAAAAGTATGCGTGCCCTAGTTCATGCATTGCAACTGTTCTGAAAAATACGTCAAGCATATGGGCGTGCGTTTCTTGAGGGTATATTTCGTGCTGTGCAATTACCCATTTGCAAAAGAGGTAATATGCTGCTTTTTGCACGGCATATTCAAAGGGAGCTTGCATTTGGCGGGCTTCTTCTTTGATTTTTTTGAATACGTTTGGAGGTCTAAGAAAGTTTCTGAATGTTTTGCGTTCTATCCTTGGGCCAAGTTCCTCCAGCATTCCTCTAAGTCGCAGGTTCATTCCGCTTGCATTAAGAATAACTCCCACTTGTTGTTCTTCTGCGTGTCTTGAGTTAAATAGCCCAAGGTATGAGAGCACTTCGCTTGGGTTTGCAATAACAATATCTGGTATTTCTGGAATGCCAAGAATATTTCGTGCAAGAATGGGATTTACCTGCCAGTCTGTAGGATCTATAAATACTCCTGCCTTGAAGAATTGTTCTAATCGTGATTCGTCCCCATCAAGCAATGCGCTTCGAAGTTTTCCAAGTTTTGGTTTATTAATTGTCCGTGCAGTATCTCGTAATCTAATTAGTACTTCGTGTCCATGATGTAAGTCTTTTCCAACTACTTGTTTGAATAGACCAAATAATCGTGCAGCTTCTAAAACTCGTGGATCAACTCCAGTTGGAATATGTCCAGCACGCCTTGTACCTTGTAGTTGTTTCATAGTGTCTCACGAGATATGTATAATATGTGTTAACTTGTTTATAAATATGTGCTTTTTTATAATTTAAAGGCCCTCTTTATTTCATATCCATAGGCATGCTTTTAAACTGTCTTTTGCATATATTTGTTATTATTTTTACGACGTAAATGTGATGCTCATGACTGATCAAAAAGAATACACAGCAAGTGATATCCAGGTTCTTGAGGGTCTTGAAGGCGTTCGTAAACGCCCGGCCATGTACATCGGCGATATAGGCAAGCGCGGAGTTCATCATCTTATCTACGAAATTGTTGACAATTCTGTCGATGAGGCGCTTGCAGGCCACTGTAAAAACATTTCAGTCACGCTTCATAGCGATGGGCGCGTGACCGTAACTGATGACGGCAGAGGTATTCCAACTGAAGCTCACAAATCAGGAAAATCGGCTCTTGAATTGGTTTCAAGCTCACTTCATGCGGGCGGCAAGTTTGAAAAAAGCGCCTATAAAGTTTCCGGCGGTCTTCACGGTGTTGGTTTAAGCGTTGTCAACGCACTTTCCGAGTGGATGACTATTGAAGTTCATCGTAACGGGGTTATTCACACTATTGCATATGCACAAGGAAAGCTTACTCATCCAATTACTCATAAGGGCACTACTCAATCTCGCGGTACGACCGTTGTTTTCAAGCCCGATTCGACCATTTTTACTACTACAACCTATGAATATGACTACCTTCGCGAGCGTATCATGGAGCTTGCATTCCTCAATAAAGGGCTTACAATTACCCTTTCGGATGAGCGGGATGGGCGTACGGAAAAGTTCGTGTTTGAAGGCGGTATCAAGGAGTTTGTCGACTACTTAAATAAGTCAAAAACACGCCTTCACGAATCCTTCTTCTTCTCAAAAACCACGGACAATGTTGAAGTTGATTGCGCATTCCAGTATACTGACTCATACAGCGAGATCATCTATAGTTTTGTCAATGATATTCGAACTACTGAAGGCGGAACTCATTTGGTTGGTTTTAGGACGGCACTTACGCGTGTCGTTAATGATCAATTACGTTCCAATAAGCAGCTTAAGGATGACCAGAAAATTTCAGGTGATGATGCTATTGAAGGGATTACGCTTGTTTTAAGCGTCAAGGTCCCTGAGCCCCAATTTGAAGGTCAGACCAAGACAAAACTTGGAAACGGTGAAGTCAGAGGCATTGTCGATTCCGTTTCCTATGAATTGCTTAAAAGTTTCTTTGAGGAGCATCCTCAGGCAGCAAAGGCAATCGGCACGAAAGTCATCAATTCCATGCAGGCACGCGAGGCTGCCCAAAAGGCAAAGGATTTAATTCGAAGAAAGAACGTGTTTGAAAACTCAATCCTTCCAGGCAAATTGGCAGATTGCGAGGAAAGTAAGGCTTCCCTTTGCGAGTTATTCCTTGTAGAAGGTGATTCAGCAGGCGGTTCGGCAAAATCAGCACGTGACCGAAAGTTTCAGGCCATTCTACCCTTAAAGGGAAAAATCCTTAACGTTGAAAAAGCACCCATTCACCGTGCTTTGGCAAGCGATGAAATCAAGAACATTGCACTTACCATCGGTGCAGGGTTTGGCGATGATTTTTCCATCGAAAAGGTTCGTTACCATAAAATCGTCATCATGACCGATGCTGATGTTGATGGTGCGCACATTCGAACGCTCCTCCTTACGCTCTTTTACCGTTATTTCAAGGAGATCATCCTCAAAGGATACGTGTACATTGCACAACCTCCTCTTTACCGTGTGAAGAAAGGCAAGCAGGAAACATATGTGTATTCAGATGCCGTGCTTAAGACTATCGATACGTCCCATTCGGAAATCCAACGATACAAAGGTTTGGGTGAAATGAATCCCGATCAGCTTTGGACAACGACTATGAACCCCGAGGCACGAACGCTTAAACGTGTAACTATTGAGGACGCAATCCGTGCTGATGAGCTTTTCACCATTTTAATGGGCGAAGAGGTTGAGCCACGAAGGCAATTCATAGAGCAGAACTACGCAGACGTGAAGAATCTGGATGTCTAGTGCCAGAGGGACACCCCTTAGCGCAACCCCCACGGAAGTTTTCGGCAGTCAGTTTCCGGTTTTCAGTTTTGGAAGTTGGAAACGTAAGACCATGATTATTCGAAACTGGAAACTTAAAACTGTAAACTCAAGACCGGAAACCCAAAACGTACAGGTTCAGCGGATCAAGATCCACTTACGGTAACCACTGTTTCTTCTTAATCTTCTGATTTACGTATTCCCCGACAAACGTCAAACGTTGCCCCTGCAAAGCATCTTGCTCAATCTTCTTCTTGGTGCTTAAAACCAGTTTGAGATTCTTCACCCATTCAGGATGGCGGTTGATCCAAGGATAACTCATCATTTCTTCAGCACGTTTAATATCAACTTCCTTTGCATTGATGGTTAATTTGTCAAGGAATTCAAATTCCTTGATGTCCGTCATGGTCACACCCAGGAACCGGGCTTCAGGAACGGCAATATCCAATCCCAAATATGCAAGGTTCATTGAGCCGGTTTTAATCGTCCAGTAAATATACCATCCCCAGGCATCGCAGTCCATGAAGCAGTAAATGGGCAATTTTTTATCAGCTAATTTACGAAGTAACCGGCGCGTTCCACGCGATGCCTGTCCCTTCGGAGTTACAAGAATACAATTCTCCTTTTTCCAGAACTTATCTTCATTCAAACGCTGCCAAAGGGCGTCTTTTTCAACAACTAAAACATAATCAGCATCAATCTCTTCAAGTGCAAGGTCATTATCAACATCCGAAGGGACCATCCAGCCTGAACGTCCCTGCTTTGAAAGGTCAATGATGTTTTCTTCACCGCCAAACTTGTCGCGGACAATCATGTTTCCGGCTACAACACCTTTTCGGTCCGTAGTAAGGTGCAAGTCCTCGCGCTTGACGCCAAGTGCCACTTCCAAATCTTCAACAAGTGCGTTTGATTCGCTTTGTTCCGTGAACATATCTTCGTCAATATCTTCGCCCAGCGTGAATTTGAGCTGGTAGTACAAACCTCTGATTGAGGTGTGCAAATTTTCATTGATGAATTTCTTTGTCTTTGCCGCAATTGAAACGGTTTGCATGAACGTTTTGGCTTGTGCAACCGAAAGGAATTTTCGCACCTCTTTCTTATCTCCCGTTCGAAGGCACCCTACCCCTTCATCATAAAGTGTATTACTTTTGGTACGAAGTACGGTTTCAAACGTGGGCCCTTCTCCTTTTTTGACCTCCGTTATCATTTCCTTTCCGAGTGCTTCCATTTTTTTGAGTGCGATCTTGTCATTTGTTCCCATGAGCATCACCGTTATTCTTCATCGGCCTCTTCTTCTTTTGCGGCTTCCTCTTTCTTTGCCAATTTTTCCTCTTCATCATCGGTCATGTTTGAATTGGCATATTTTTCCTCGATGATTTTTTGTAAGTGCTTAAGGATTACGGCCTGGTCTTTGGTGCCGGCAAGCTCAGACAGGTCATAGGAAAGCTGTTCAACGTATCGTGCAACTACTTTTCGCCTATTTTCAATTTCTTTTGCCCTTCGTTGGCCTGAGAGGTACCTTTGGATGCTTCGTGCGGCTTCTTGTACTGCATTTTTTATCTCATCCATTACTTCCTCTTCCTGGGAGATTGCTTGCTTTCCGGCAGATGTGTAAGGCACATATACCGAAACGAGGTTCACCAGTATTGCAATCGGTTCTTCCGCAAATTCCTTGACATCGTAACGTTTCCATTCGATTGCTTTTACTGTTTCAGTGATTGCGCATCCGGCAGTATCAAAAAGCAAGGGAACCCGGTTTGCAAACCGCATGATTTCCCCCTTTTTCTCAGCCTGTGCGACTCCGCCACCATACGCGATACCCACTTCAACCGCAAACACCACTCCGCCCTTGTAGACTTTTGGCGGGCGTTCGGTGACTACAAGCACTTCAGGATTGAAGATATTCTTGAATGAAGTTTCAATTTGTTCTTTTCCGATAGGGACAATGGAATCGGTTGCCGGTGAAATCCACTTTACCTGCTTAAATGCATCAACTATTTTTTCTGCTTGCGTCCATTCAAGCGAATGCGGATCCTTGTCAAAATCAACTTCGGGAGCAAGCACTTTTAACTCTTGTATTTTTGCCGATGAAACACGCGCAAATTTTTCTTGTAAGAATGAGCTTAATTTCCTGTATTCTTTTTCATAATGTGCCATGTCAAGCAGTTCATGCGCCCCAATTCCCAAGGGGTGAGGCTGAACTTCGGTTGGCCGTGGCGGGTTTGCATGCACGCTTCGTGCAAACGTCGTAACGTCTCCGTTTGGTTCTTTGAGTGAAATCGCACAGTGCGGGTTTGCAAGCGCCGTTCTTCTAAGGTACTCGTAAATTCCGTAGTTGCTTCGTTCATACTTTACTTCCTTGAACTCCCCTTCATAAATAAGTCCGTGCTGTTCGCCACAGTCTTCATATGTTATGTTTGAAAGTACTGCAGAGTTGCTTTTGAAATCAATTCCTACGTCGCAGGAGATTTTCTTTCCCTTGTGCATCGAAACAGCCTGGATTCCTTTGCCAGTTGTAAGTATTGCATACATCGTACAGCCTGCGGCACCAATACCTTGCTGACCGCGTTGCTGCATATACCTATGGAATTTGGTCCCTGCAAGCATTTGTCCCAGTGCTTTTCCTAGGTGTTTTTCAGGAATGCCCGGCCCATTATCCTCACATCGTACCTTATAGTGTCCTTTTCCAAGCTCGCTTACCTCAACTTTGATATCCGGCAGGATGTGGTGTTCTTCACAGGCGTCAAGTGAGTTTGAAACAAGTTCATGGATTACCGTTGTAAGTGACCTTACTTGGCCTGAAAACCCAAGCATCTGCTTGTTTTTCTTGAAGAATTCAGCAATAGAATGTTCCTTGAAGTTGTCTGTAAGCCGTTCTTGGACCGCCATTTCATCACATCTGATAAGAAGAATCTTTCGTGGAGCCTTTTTCTAACTGGTACTTTAAAAATCTTCTGCGTTGGTTTTCTTCGAACGCATAGGAGTTTGAAAAAGAATTTAAATCACCATGCGGTATCTATTTGCATGGACCTTAAATCACTTAATGCCCAGCTCGTAAAAAAAGCGCGTACTATTGTTTATGCAATCATGCTTATTCTTGCAGGAATTACCTGGTTTATGTATTCAAAAGCAGGAAACATCACTCTTGACGTTTCGAATGCATTTGGTTACCTTTCCTTCTCATTTTTGTGTCTAAGCTTGGTTGTCACACCTATTCGAGTGATTTGGCCAAAATGTGAACTCAACGCAACGTTTCTTATGGCACGACGCGCGTTAGGCGTTGCGGCATTCATCTTTGGGTTTGGGCATTACTTAATTCAATTATTCATCAATTTCAACGGAGATTTCAATGTACTTTTAGGTTACATGCTAGGTGGCCAGGCATACCCTTTAGTAGCTGGATACGTTGCCTTTGTTATTTTCGCGCTTTTGGCCATAACCTCGTTTGATTTTGCCGTTCAAAAGCTTGGCAAGCACTGGTTTACGCTCCATAAGCTTGCGTATATTGCCTATTCTTTGATAGTATGGCATGCATACTCGATTGGCATGGATTTCATAGGCGGAACCATTAATCTGTATTCGGGAAGCTTCCTTGTAATTGCACTTATTACGTTTGTGCTAGAAGGAGTGAGGGTTTACAAAACAGTATTGAAAAAATAATTTTTACACAATACTTACTCCTTTTTCCTTTACTATTTTTCCAGAAACCTGCGCCCTTATTCCGTATTTTTTGGCAACGGAAATAACTAATTCCGGCTCACGTGTCGCAACGACCATTCCATTGCCCATATTCCAGGTTGAATATGCATTTTCCAAAGGCACCTTGCCTCTTTCAATGCATTCTTGCATGAGTTTTGGAGGTTCAAAGAGGTTATCAAACCGTGCCCCTAATCCAGACGCACGAAGAATGCGTCCGACTTTTCCTGGAATCCCGCCGCCCGTAATATGTGCAACGCCCGTAATATGTCCAAACATTTCAACAACTGCCTTTGCGTATATTTTTGAAGGCGTCAATGCCTGTAAAAGGGTTTCGTTGGTCCAGGAATCTTTCATGATTTTTCGAACTAACGAAAGCCCGTTTGAACGAAAACCTTCTTCCTTGAATGAAACAAGCGTATCTCCAACTGAAAGTTCCTTTCCCGTAAGCATATGCTTTTTTGTGCCAAACCAAACAAGCGAAGCGGTCCAGTTGTACGAGCAATTTCCAAATCCTTGCACTCGTGCACCCATTTCGGCAATTTCCCCATTGATGATGGCAATCCCTGCATCGTTTGCTGCTTGAGTATACCCTTTTGCCAATTGTTTTATTACTGAAATATCGATTTTGTTGATTTCAAGCGTTGATCCCAAAAGCGCAGGCTCACCGCCACGAACTACGGCGTCATCCGCAACCATCGCAACCAAGTCAAATGCCATCGTATCATGTTTTCCAAGTCGCTCGGCAATTTCTGATTTGGTTCCAATGCCGTCAAGCCCGACGCTCATAAATGTGTCTTTTGGTAACGAAGAAATGTTGACTGCACGCAATCCTGAAAAATCATCAAACGGAAGAACAACTTCGCCGAGCCTTCCTTTCCTGTTTTGCCAGGTTGCCTTGGCTGCTTCATACATGATGCGTGAAGCTTCATCTCCCTTTTCAATGTCCACTCCGGCATCCGCGTACGTTACCATAAGTGCTATTTAAGGTGCTAGCTTTTTATACTCTTGGCGTCTTAGTTTACTAGGGGTAGTATGAAGGCCGAAATCGTTCCAGCAATACTTGTTTACAACAGGAACGATTTGTTGTCGCGCATCAATTCGGTTTCTCCTTTTGTTCAAACCGTTCAGATCGATGTTATGGATGGCATTTTTGTCCCAAACAAAACACTTACTCTTTCAGATCTTTCCTCTTTGCCAACGGGGGTTAAATACGAATTTCATTGGATGGTTCAAGACCCTCAAAATTGGATTTCACACATTGGCGGGCCGCATCTTCATTTGATTGCAGCTGAAACTATTTCAAGTAAAACTCATTTTGAGCATCTTAAAAAACTTATCAAGGCTCAAGGCGGTTCAATCGGCCTTGTTCTTGAGCCAGGAACTCCGCTTGCGGCCTTAGACAACTATATCTCAGACGCTTCTCAGGTGCTTGTAATGAGCGTTAATTCCGGGTTTGATGGCCAAAAATACATTCCACTCGTTGAGAAAAAAATCTTGGAATTAAGAAAAAAATACCCTCGTCTTGCAATTGAAATTGATGGGGGAATCACGCTTGAAACAATTATCCCAGCGGCAAAAGCGGGTGCAAATAAATTCGCTGCCGCAAGTTCCATTTTCAAGGCATCAGATATCAAAACCGCAATTCAAGACCTTCTTTCAGCTGCAAAAAACGCTTCTTTGGGTGACCTTCAATGATGAAACAGACGCTTGACACAACCGAGCTTAAGATAAAAGCAAATGCAATTCGACAAGATATTATCCGTATGCTTACCGAAGCAAAATCCGGTCATCCCGGAGGGCCACTCGGACTTGCGGATATATTCACTGTACTTTATTTTCATACTATTCGTCATGATCCAAAGAATCCGTTATGGCCTGAGCGCGATAGGCTCATCCTTTCAAACGGGCACGTCTGTCCTGTCTTGTATGCAACGCTTGCGCATGCAGGCTATTTCCCCAAAGAAGAGCTTATGACTTTACGAAAATTGGGCTCTCGTCTTCAAGGCCATCCTCACCGAGGCGTATTGCCTGGAGTTGAAAATTCTTCAGGTCCCTTAGGCCAAGGACTTTCACAGGCAGTAGGTATGGCGCTCGTTGCAAAAGAGGCAAAGCAGTCCTGGAGGGTATTTTGCGTCATGTCCGATGGCGAGCATCAGGAAGGTCAGACCTGGGAAGCAATTCTTTTGGCCGCAAAATACAATTTGGGCAACCTCATCGCAGTTATCGATCGAAACTTTATCCAAATAGATGGAAAGACCGAAGAGGTTCTTCCGCTTGAACCGTTTGCGGATAAGTACCGTGCCTTTGGCTGGCACGTCATTGAAATTGATGGCCATGACATTTCAGAAATCAAGCGCGCACTCGATGCATCAGGAAACATTGCAAAACCAACGGTTATTATCGCCCGAACTATTCCCGGAAAAGGGGTAAGCTACATGGAGCACCGCTACCAGTGGCACGGCAAACCTCCCAATGCCGACGAGGCAAAACAGGCACTCAAGGAGCTTGAGGAAGAGGCACGCAAATTTACGGAGGAAAGGTGATGCTCATGGGAACAAAAAACATGTATCTTATTGAAGATCTTTCAAAGCCTTCAGAGTCCTCGCGCATCAGCGATGGTTTTGGCGCAGGCCTTCTTGCACTTGGCAAGGCAAACCCCAACGTATGGGGAGTTACTGCAGATGTTGGTGAATCCACGAGGATTCATTTGTTTGCAAAGGAATTCCCCGACCGGTTCGTCCAAGTGGGTGTTGCCGAACAGAATATGGCCGGAGTCGCAGCAGGGATTGCGGCATGCGGCAAAATCGCATTCATCTCCGCCTACGGAGTATTTTCACCGGGCAGGAACTGGGACCAGATCCGTGTTTCAGTTTGTTACAATGACGTTCCGGTCATCATCCATGCGTCCCACACCGGGTTGACGGTTGGCCCGGATGGTGCAAGCCACCAAGCCCTTGAGGACATTTCAATGGTTCGTGCGCTTCCAAACCTTACGATTGTTGTTCCTGCCGATAAGCTTCAGGCACAAAAGGCAGTTCATGCACTTGCCGCCCTTGGAAAACCAGGGTACCTTCGAACATCGCGTGAATCAGCCGCAACCTTTACTACGGATAAAACTCCGTTTGAAATTGGCAAGGCAAACGTGTACCGTGAAGGAGCGGATTTGGCAATCTTTTCATGCGGCATGTCTGTGTACGAATGTCTTCTTGCAGCCCAAAAGCTTGAGAAAGAAGGAATTTCCTGTTCCGTAATTGATATGCATACGATCAAACCAATTGACCGTGAAACAATCCTTAAGTATGCTAAGAAATGCCCTGTTCTTATGAGTGTTGAAGACCATCAAATAGATGGAGGTCTTGGGAGTGCCATTTCAGAAGTTTTATGCGAAACCCATCCGACTTACCTTTACCGCCACGGCGTGCGCAACATGTTCTGCGAATCGGGAAGCGGCCGTGCTCTCATGAAGAAATATGAAATGGATGCTGATGGAATCGTAAAGCATGCAAAATTGGCGCTTAAACTCAAGCAATAATTCCTTGTTTTTTATCCTTTCTTTTCCTTTGGCGCAAGTACGTACTCAAGTGATTCTTCAGTTCCTTCTTGCAATTTTTCAAATAATTCGTGGGAGTCAAATTTCGTTATTTTTCCCTTTACTTTTTCATGCAGGATGGAGACTCCCTGCTCTTTTACGATAGTTGTCCCATGGTGCTTGTTTCGTATTTTTTCAATTTTTTCCTTGAGGTTTTCTGAATTTACGGCATTGTCAACGTATACGTGCTCTTCCTTAGGAAGTATGATGCTGCTTGCCTCAAATCCTCTTTGAAGGGTTCCCGTAATGCGTATTTTTATGATGCACGCGGGCATTTCTTTTTTGAATTTTTGAATGCATTCAAGAAGTTTTTCATGAACCTCCTGGGGCGTTGCATCAAGCACATCAATTTCCTTAAAGAAAAAGGGCCTGCTTGCGATGGGTACGAACTCCGTTGTTCCCGTTTTCGTATCGATAATCACATACCCTCGTTTTTCAGTTTCTTCCTTTTTGAGCTGCGTAACTACGGTACTCCCAGGTATTATGAACCGTCCTCCCAGTTGAATTGTGCGTTCATGAATATGTCCGTTAATAATCATGTCAAAGGGCAAATCCCGCAATTCCTCAAGTGAGATTTCCTCTTTTGCGTTGATAATAAGTTCCTTGATGGATTGGTGGATGACGAGTATCTTGAAATGGTTTTCTTTTGGGACGAATTTGGTTACTGCTGTAAGGATTGCGTTTCGTGCAAACTCCTCAGGTACATTGCCCACTCCAAACACCTGGACTTTTTCACCTTCTTTTTCAAAGCAATAGTCCTGCACGTGGAGTGCGGTGAACGCCCCCGCATGTGCAAGAAGCTGCATGGGATTTACCATGTCTTTGCTTCTGCGCTCATGGTTTCCGTATATGCAAACAATCGGTTTTGTTGAGGTCTTGAATACGCGTAACGCCTCATGAATTGTTTCAAAGGTAGGGAGTTTTATGTCAAAGACGTCTCCGGCGTGGATGATGAGTTCCGCTTTGGTGCACGCATCCGCAATGGCCATTTGTGCCTGTGTAAAGCTATCCTCCCTAAAACGAGCATAACCAAGATGAGTATCTGAAATAACTGCGATTTTCACGTACTTCTATTCGTAAGAAAAATATAAAAAAGAGAATTTATGCGTGTGACTGCGCAAATCCTGAAACAACGGGAAGGCTAAATGCGACCCCTTTGTATGCAAGGTACGTAAAGTACAGTTCAGCAAGGAAAAATACGGGGAATATGCACATAGGGAGTAAACCAAATAGTCCGCCGAGTTCTCCAGCTACGAATGCCATAACAAAGGACGTTACCATAAGCACCATCATTACTGCAAAAAGCCCAAGAATCAGCAGTCCTGACTGGAATGCATGAAATCGAGCATATTTATCATCCTTCTTTACAAAAAGGATGTAAAGTATTGCAAGTATGTTTATGGGGCTTAAGGGCAAATATGCTGCCGCTGCCAATAATTTGCTGTTTTCTTCTTTTGCTTCAATACCAAGATTTTCGAACATAGTTTTGATTTTTCAGCATGGGTATTTAAACGCTACATGCCGTCATTTTTGTATGGCACAAGGAATTGGATACGGAAAGACCATCCTATTTGGCGAGCATTTTGTTGTCTACGGGTTGCCAGCAATAGGGGCTGCATTATCACAGCGCGCAATTGTTGATGTTGAACCTGCCCCCGAAACCACCTTTTCAACTGAAATTCCAGGAACTATTCCGGAATATACTTCAAGGGCAATCTCTTTTGTTAAAAATGCCATGAAGGTAAAGGATCATTTTACCATTACGCTTACAGGGGATCTTCCAACTGTTGGCGGCCTAGGCTCAAGTGCCGCATTTTCCGTTGCTTTAGTACGTGCATTTGCCACGTATTACAAGCGTTCTCTTTCAAATGAGCAGGTAAATGAGCTTGCTTTTGAAGGTGAGAAAGCGTTTCATGGCACACCCTCAGGCATTGACAATACGCTTTCCACGTTTGGGGGAGTTCTTGAGTTTAAGCGCGGCAAGACGCCAAGAGAGAACGAATTTTCACCAATTACTCTTCATGAGCCGCTTCACGTAGTCATTGGCATGACGGGCCGTTCAAGCCCCACCAAGCAGATGGTTGAAAATGTGCGAAAGTTCAAGGAACAGGACGAAATCTATTTCCAGAATCTTATGGATGAGGCTCTTGAAATTATTTCTCATTCTCGAAAGGCACTTTCAACCAACGATCTTCCTGAAATCGGGCGGCTTATGAATCAGAACCAGGAACTTTTACGTGAAATCGGCATTTCCTCGGATTTGAATGAAAAGATAATTAGTTCGATGCTGTCTGCCGGCGCCATGGGTGCAAAAGTCACTGGCGGCGGAGGTGGAGGCTGCTGCATTGCTTTGGCAAAAGACCTCAACCATTCTGGAAAAATACTCAAAAAAATAAACGATGTAGGATTTTCAGGATTGCATACTAAAATTGGCTTGGGGCACCTCAAATGATCCTTCCATTCAAGGGCAAAACCCCCGTTGTGGGTAAAGACTGTTTTATCGCGCCAAACTCATCCTTGATCGGAGATATTTCAATAGGTTCGCAATCAAGCGTTTGGTTTAGCACAACTGTTCGTGCCGACCAGAATTCGGTTCGAATTGGCAAACACGTAAGCATACAAGATAACTCAGTTGTTCATGTTGACCTAAAGAACGGAACTTCAATATCCGATGACGTTGTTATTGGGCATAATGCAATTATCCACGGATGCTCAATCGGCTCATTTACCATTATCGGAATGGGCGCAATTATCTTAAGCGGCGCACACATTGGAAAAAACTGCATTATAGGTGCTGGAAGCGTCATTACAGAAGGAACCGTTATTCCTGATAATTCCATTGTTCTTGGAGTCCCTGGAAAAGTGGTCAAGCAAACAACTGATGAGCACGTAAAACGGATAAAGGAAAACGTAAAACAGTATGTTGAGCTTACGAAGGAATACCTTGCTCAAGCAAAATCGTAATTTGCAATTACCTACTTTTCTTCACTCCGACTCGTTTACAGTACTCCCTTACTTTGCACGTTGAGCACCAGGGGCTTACGGATGCACAAATCGTCTGCCCATACGCAACCAGTGTTTTGTTCAAAAGGGGAATTTCTTCTAAGGGAACGAGTTTCATAAGTTTAGTTTCCGTTTCCTCAGGTTTTTTTGTGCGCACCCACCCAAGACGATTCGAAATGCGATGAACGTGCGTATCTACTCCAAGCGTGAATTGCCCATGCACGCGCGCAAGCACGATGTTTGCCGTTTTTCTTCCAACTCCTTGCAAGGAAATCAGTTCCTCACGCGTATCAGGAACTTTTCCTTCAAACGTTTCAATGAGTTGCTGGCACATTCTACGAAGATTTTTTGCCTTATTCTTGTAAAACCCCGTCCCATAGATAAGCTGTTCAAGCGCATTCTGTTCAAGTGCCACTATTTTTTCAGGAGTATCTGCCACGTTAAAAAGCCTATTTACTGCTCGAAGCGTCTGGTCATCCTTTGTCCGTGCAGATAATGCAACAAATACAAGCGCCTTGAAGGGGTGGTGCATCGTTTCCTTTTCCGCACGAAATACCGGAGGATCCTTTTTCTCTGCTTCTGAATACATTATTTTGAGAATTTGTGCCCGCTCTTGAGGAATGAGAGCCATAAGTTATCGTTCCTTGGCTTATTTTAAATTCCCTTCTTCTTGAGCTTCAAGTGCAGGTATTCCCATTCGAGCTATAACGAGCTGTTCTTCACTTATTGTGTATCCGTTTGTAATGCAAAGCCGTATTGTTGCCAATGCTGAGAAAACAGTTTGAGGTATGCTCGCTTCCCCACGTTCTCTTCGTATTCTTTCCTTTCGCAATAATTCAAGTAAACGCGTATCTGTTATTATGAGGGTTTTATCCGCTGCATCAAATCGTATTGACTTTCCGAGGGGTTCCGTTAGCGGAAACCGTGTTGGGATATATGGTTTTCGAATCCAGTCTCGTGGAACCGGATCGTGATTCAATGCTCGGGTCATAACTACCTTATAAAACGCTTTACTTTTATAGTATATTCATGATTTCCACAGCCCAAGCGAACTCAAACATTGCCATTTTGAAATACTGGGGCAAGCGAGATGAAAAGCTCATACTTCCAACAAATAATAGCATTTCCTTTACTATGGATGAACAATTGAGCACCATCACAACTGTTGAAATCGATCCTTCCTTAAAACAGGACGAACTTCACTTAGATGGTAAAGCGGCAACTGACAAGGAAACGGTGCGCGTAACCAAATTCCTTGACCTTATCCGCGCAAAAGCAAAGTCAAAACTATATGCTCGGGTTGTTTCAAAAAATTCTTTTCCAAAAGCAACCGGAATGGCATCGAGTGCCTCAGGGTTTGCGGCATTGGCAGCAGCTGGTGCGAAGGCTTACGGCCTTTCACTCGATGAGCAGGAGCTTTCAATCCTTGCACGGCAGGGAAGCGGCTCTGCGACGCGAAGCGTTTATGGTGGCGCAGTTGCCTGGAATATGGGAACTAAAAAAGACGGTTCAGATAGTCATGCCGTTCAACTCTCGTCAGAATCAAACTGGACGAATTTGAGAAACGTTATTGCCATTCTTGAAACTGAGGAAAAGAAGGTAAGTTCCCGCTCAGGAATGAAGACTACGCTTGAAACGTCAGGCCTTTTTAATGCACGTTTGGAAGGCGTTAAGAGACGTGAGAAAATCATTCGTGATGCGATCGTAAAGCGCGACTTTAGTTCGATGGCACAGGCGATTATGGAAGAATCAAGCAATATGCACGCCGTCATGCTTGATACGTACCCGCCCATTACGTATTTGAACGACCAATCTCGTGAAATCATGTACCTTATTCAGGAACTTAACCTTTCAAAAGGAAAACCCGTTGCAGCATACACGTTTGATGCCGGCCCCAACGCCCATGTTTACACGACTAAGGAATACGTTCCGGAAGTATCCTCAATACTGCGAAGCGTTAATCCAAAGAAAATCATTGAAAGCACTATTGGTAAAGGAATTCAATATACTGATAAGCATCTTGCGTGAACTTTATGTCACTTAACACAACCATTGCTTCGGCGCCAGGCAAAATACTTCTTTTGGGAGGTTATTCCGTTCTTGAACGCCCCAATGTTTCCTTAAGCGTTGCCGTCAATGCGTTTGTGCACACTACGCTTAAGCCTTCAGAAGACGATAAAATTCACATCTCAAGTTTTCAGATTTCCTACTCATCCGTTTTTTCAGTCAATGAACTTACTATTCAAGACCATACGGATGCAGGCAAATTCGTTTGTAATGCGCTTAAGTATTCCCTTTCTTACCTTAAGGCAAAACGGATTGTGATAAAGCCGTTTTCCCTTTCAACCCAAAGCGATGATGCGTTTAACGTTGGAAATGGGAAATCAGGCCTTGGTTCAAGTGCTGCCGTCACCGTTGCAACGGTTGCCGCAGTGCTTAAGCTTCATGGGGTAACTTCAAAAGAAATTATCCATAACCTTTCGCAAATCGCACACAGCGTTTCCCAAGGAAAAATAGGCTCAGGTTTTGATGTTGCAACTTCAACGTTCGGTTCAATCGTATACACTCGTTATTCCTTGGGTGCATTTGACATTTCAAGGCTCAATGATCCTATTTATTTGATTTCTTGCGCCGAAAAACAGTGGGATTATGTTATTGAGCCGTTTGACGCTTCAAAGTTATCCCTTCTTGTTGGAAATATCGTGGGTGCAAGCGCATCGACTACGGAAATGGTCAAAAAAGTCATGGAATACAAGCGCATAAATCCGCAAGAGTATTCACAGCTTATCCGTGAGTTGAATATTACTAATTCACTCGGGATTGCAGCACTTTCAAGCAACGATTTTGAGGAGGCGGCATATCAGATTTCCCAATCTCTTTCAAAGCTTAAGCTTCTTGGAACACATTCAGGATGCGAAATAATCCCTAAAACATTCGAAGACCTTATTGCAGAATCAAACAAGCTTGGCGCAGTTGCAACTCTCTTGCCCGGCGCAGGGGGTGCCGATTCCATCGTTTCCCTTTTCACTTCTGAAGATGCAAAGGAAAAAGTAAGGGAACTATGGGAGAAAAATCAAATCGAGCCCCTTGATGTTTCACTTGAGAAAAACGGCGTTCATGCACATTCACTTTAGTTTTTATAATTTCCCCCCGTTACCAATCCAATGACCGTTTACCAAAAAGGATCACGTGCCGAACGTGAGCTTATCCAGCATTTTTCCTCAAAAGGCTTTTCAGTCATACGGGCTGCAGGCTCAGGAGTCAATTCATTGTCACCTGATTTATTAGCATTTAAAAGCGGCATCCAGCTTGCAATCGAAAGCAAGGCACATGAAAAAACGAGTTTGCAATTGGATAAAGAACAATTCGATGGTTTAAGAGAGTGGCAGGATAACACAGGGATCACAACATTGGTTGCATGGAGACGAAATCGTTTGGGCTGGAGGTTTATTCCTCTTTCAGTGTTCCATGAAAACGACGCAAGCTTTTCCATTTCCTGGGAAAAGGCAGAAATGATCGGTAAAAACATCGAGGAAATAGTCCTTTAGTTTTTAAATGTTGCTGACAGGTATATGTTATGGACATCGTATTTATTTTTTTTATTTTAGGAAGTATTATCCTCATTGGATACTTTTCAGAACTTATTTCAAAAAAATTCAACGTTCCAAGCGCATTATTTCTTCTTATACTTGGAGTTGCGATGGCGTACTTCCATATGGTCGATGCTGGTCTTTTAGCCTCTTTTCAACCATTATTCGGTACCATTGCCCTTTTGGTTCTTCTTTTTGACGGCGGGCTGTCGCTAACTCTTGAATCCGTTATTTTTAAGTCGGGTCGAGTTTTTGTGATGGCAATAATTACCACCCTCCTTGCCATCATGGCTTCGATTTTAATCCTTTCAGGTATTTTTGGGTTTGATTTTCTTGTTGCGGCAATATTTGGGGCGATTGCAGGAGGAATTGGTTCGTCGACTACGATCTCTATGACTAATACTTTGTCTGTTCCAAAGAATATCAAGGATTTTCTTACGCTCGAGTCCTCAATTACGGATGTTTTTTCGATTGTGCTTACGATCGTACTTACACAAACACTGGTAAGTGGTGCTTTTAGTTTTCAAAGTATTGGCCAAGGAGTGCTTAGTACGTTTGCAGTTGGTGCATTTATTGGCATTTTAGCTGCAGTAACATATCTTATTTTCCAATACAAAGTTCATGTAGGTTATAATTACATGGTAACTTTTGGAATTTTACTCATTTTATTCTCTCTGACTGAATTTATGAATGGAAGTGGCGCCATTGCCGTTTTAATTTTTGGAATCATTCTTGGTAATGAAAAAGAAGTCCGACCCATATTTAGAATCAAGAGCGTTGAATTTGAAAACCCCATTAAAAATTTCCAGAACGAAATTTCTTTTTTTGTCCGTACATTTTTCTTTGTTTTTTTAGGGATAACTGTTTCCATACGGGATCTTAATATTCTTATTTTATCCTTCTGCTTTATTTTTGGGTTATACATCATACGGTATCTTGCACTTAGGCTTTCCCTTTTCAAATCGGAATTTGAGTCATTCGTTACTTTTTTATGTGCCGTCAATCCTCGTGGGCTTGCAACGGCCGTGCTTGCTACATATCCCTTAACTATCATTTCGTCCCTATCTGTATCCGGTAGCATCTATTCTCAACTTTCATTATTTCCGGAGATCGCGTTTGATGTGATTGTTTTGAGTATTGTTCTTACAAGCGTTTTGGTACCGTTGGTTTTGCAAAAAGAAAAAAGTCAAGATCTTGAAGGCGTTGTCCCCTCTGAGGAAGATTCAGGCTCACCTGGTTTAGAAAAAGAGACACAAAAGGAATAGCCATGTTTATCGAGCTCCTTGTTTTGTTCGTTAGTTTGTTCGTTCTTTCAAAATCATCATCGTATGTGGTCGATTCTCTTGTAAAGATTTCAGTATTTTTTGGTATTAATCAATTATCCATAGGTTTCATTTTGTTGGCCGTATCGACTTCAATTCCTGAACTTTCCGTGTCATTTCTTTCCTCATCACAAGGAAACGGGGCACTTGCCGCTGGAAACGTATTTGGGTCAAACACTGCGAATATCCTTCTTATTCTTGGTGCTGGCGCATTTCTCTACGGTTTTAAGTGTAAAAAAGTAGATTTGAAAAACGTCGGTATTGTTCTTGTTGCAACGACCGTTATCTCTCTTTATATTATTTTTAATAATTTATTCGAGGCAAAAACACTTGGATTTGCCGAAGGAATGTTATTACTGGTCATTTTTGTTTTATACGCCTGGTATATGGTTTCTAAGAAAAAACTTCATGATGGGCAACAAAAAATAACGGGCGTAATTTCGAAGAAAGATGCCCTTTATGCATTTCTTGTTTTTCTTGTTGGAATTTTCGCCGTTATCTTCAGTTCGCATTACGTTGTTGATTCAGCAGTTTCACTTTCAAAAATTCTTGGGTTGGCCGAGAGTTTTATAGGGGCTACACTTGTTGCTCTTGGGACTTCATTGCCCGAATTAAGTATTGATCTTCAGGCAATTCGTAAAAAACAGTATGGTTTAGCATTAGGCGATGCAATCGGAAGCAATATGGTTAATCTGACTCTCGTGTTAGGGACTGCGGCTGTTTTAAACCCCATTACGGTTACTCTCCCCGTATTTTTTGCAGCGCTTCTTTTTGCTGTTCTTGCAAATATGCTGTTATTTTATGCATCTGCGGTTGATCAAAAAATGCATCGTGTGGGCGGGGCGATTTTCCTCATTCTTTACGTCATATATCTTATTTCAATTGCCCAGTTGCAATGGACTGTTCTTACCTAATTTTTCCCAAAAATTTCCTTCATCTGGTCAATGCGGTACATCGTGTTCGGTTTCCAGTATTCAGTTTCCCGTGTCCCGTATTTTTTATACAAAATTTCTCCAGCATACGCGATCATTGCCCCGTTGTCGCGATTATATTCAGCAGGCGCAACCCCAAAGCGAACGCCACAATCCTTTCCTATCAAAGAAAGTTTTGCGCACAGGTCTTTGTTCTGTGCAACTCCGCCGCATACAAGGAATTCCTTTTTACGTGTCAAATGAAGCGCACGTTCGGTTGCTTCGCATACCTCATCAAACGCCGTTTCCATAATTGAATATGCAAGATCCTCAGCCTTTTGTTTTTTAGATGCGTATTCACGTGCCGCATGGGAAAGAAGCCCTGAAAAGGACATGTTCATTCCCTTTACGGTGTAGGGCATGGGAACGTATGAACCTTTTTTTGCAAGCTCAAACAGCACCGAACCATGCGCATACTCAAGGCCGATTTCCCGGCCAAAGCAGTCGAAGAGATTCCCTATCCCAATATCAAGCGTCTCGCCAAGCACTTCGTAAAACATCCCTTTTTTTGCAAGTATTTGCGTATTCCCGCCCGAAACATACAGTACAAGCGGATCTTTCATGTTGCAAAGATGCCTGCTTACTTCTGCATGGGAATATCCATGGTTTACTCCAATGAGTGGTTTATCATAGTTGAGCGAAAGAAAACGCGCTGCAAATACTCCAACAGAAAGCGGGGCGCCAATGCCGGGTCCTTGCGCACATGAGATGAGGTCTACTTCTTCCATCTTGACAGACGCCTTATTCAGGTTTTCCTTAAGCACACGTCCAAAGCATTCGGCGTGGTGGTCTGCCGCTTTGCGCGGAATTATCCCCTCATTTTTTGGCCGGTAAATGTCATGAATGTTTGAAAGAACGTTTCCATCTTCAACTATCCCGATTCCAAGCGTATGGGCAGTGCTTTCTATTCCAAGCGTTATCATCAGTATTTTTTTGGGTAAAGAGGCTATTTAAATCCAGTGAATTTTCCTTAAAATAAAAGAAGCACGATTACGATTGAAAAAAGGTTGTATGCAGAATGCACAAGAATGCCTGGCACAATGCTTTGGCTTTTGCTAAAGAGGTACCCGAGCACTAATCCAATAGTAAATGTCCCTACAACCTGGTAGATGCTTCCGTACGTAAGATGAACGAGCCCAAAAACGATTGCAGACGGCAGTATTCCAAATCGTTTGCATAAAAGTCCGCGAAAAAATATTTCTTCGGTTACGGGTCCGACAGCAACTGCAAAAAGAAGCACGTACCAGGGCAGTTTTTGTATCACTTGCGGGGTTGTATTTTCTGCAGCGGGAAAGAGTAGTTTTACGCTCAATCCTGCAATGACCGCACCAACTACCAATAAGAGCATTCCAAGTCCTACGTACTTAATCACGTCCTTAAGCGGTAAATTTAGCCCTAAATCGTTTGCAAGCGTTTGCCAGTTTCCTCTCCATAAAAATGCACAAGCAATTGAAACAATAAGCATATGCAGTCCAAATGCCTGAAGGTAGGTGCCCGGTAAAAGTACGTTGCCAAAAATAAGCATTAAACTCGAAATAATAATAAGAATAATAAAAAGTAAAGGAACTTTCATGAATGTTACTTCTTTTCAAAGTAGCCGCATTTTCCGCAGCTTGATCTGTCCTTGTGGTCTGCAAGACGGGTTCCCGTTCCGCATTTGGGACAGTGCTTCTTTGCTGCCTTGTAGGGCTTTGTTACTTTTTCCTTTTTAACTGGTTTTGCTGGTGCTGCTTTTTTCTTGTCATCTGCCATTTAGTTCACCTTTATTTCTTTGCAGGCTCCGCAGCCTTCTTTACCTTCTTCTCAACCAGCTTGTCCCTCAAAAGGACGTGGTACGGCTCGTATTGTTTCATTTTTGCAGCATTTGAGTATGCGTGTGCAACAACAGTTACTCGTTTTATTCCGTATTCTGGCTTGACTTTTGGCAATGCAACTAATTCGGAATTCAAACCGAGTTTTTCACAAACCAATTTTCTTATCTCTGCCCTTGTGGGGGTTGCCTTTGCAAACATGATCGTTGCGCTGATTTCTTTCCTGTCGAACAACTTATTTGCGTGTTCTTGCGTTATTGAAATTGTCATCATTACACCCTTACCTTACTCGTTCAACCTTTCGTCTTCCCATTGCCTCAAGAATTTCCAGTTCTTTTCCTGCGGCTGCGTTTGGAACAACATCTTCAGGAAGCTCAAGGTCATACATTTCATATGTTTGGCTGTCCATTACTTGTGCAATTTTGCCGTTTACCGACATGATCTGCACTACTTTTCTTTCAATGATTGGGACTTCAACGTCTGCATCTGAAGGAGTGAGGAGCGTTTTCTTTTGGCCGTCGAAAATTCCGATTGCCGTAACGCGCATTTTTGCGGCACCGTGCTTTCCTGGTTTTGATTTTTCAATCTCAACCACGCGGCAAGGGATATCGTCAACAAGGACGTATTTTCCATCTTTAAGTTCTTTTGCTACTGAAAATATCTTCTCAGACATACGTACACCTAAGCTTTGAAAAGTAACTGATTTCTAATATCCATTAGGTTTTATAAACATGATTGCACCCCTTATTCGATGGTTATGAGTATGATTGTTGATGCCCACTGCCACCTTGACATGTGCAAAGAGGGTTCGTACGACGAATCCCAGATACTTCCTATTACTCATGGGCATTCGCACCATGCAAACATAAAAAGCGTCACGTTAGGTACTGCAAAAAATCTTCCGTATGTCATCGGTATTGCTCCTCAATCGGCGCAAAAGGAAGGCATTTCAAAGCTTGATGAGTGGGTTTCATACATTAAGGCCCAAAAACCCGTTGCAATCGGTGAAATTGGCCTTGACAATCACTGGGCAACTGAGCAAAAACATAAAGCGCTTCAGATGTATGCATTCAAGGCAATGGTTGACCTTGCCATCGACATGGAACTTCCCGTAGTAATTCATGCACGGGAATCGACAACTGAAGTGGTTGATTACCTCGAGTCGGTCAAATTTCCTCACGGGGTCATGCTTCATTTTTTCTCAGGGAATCTTGAGGACGCAAAACGCACAGTACGTCTTGGAGGAGTTATTTCAATCCCTTGTGTTGGTTCCTCACAAAGAAAAACAGTTATAAAGGAACTCGGAATAGACAGTATCGTAGTTGAGACCGATGCGCCTGCAGTTGGCAGGAGCCCGCAGGATGTCATGCGAAGCATCACATACGTTTCAGGGATTCTTGGGTGCTCGTTTGATTCCGCCGCAGAAAAAACGGCGGAGAATGCGTGCAGGTTTTTCAACATTAAGGTGTAACTATGGGACTTTTCGATTTTCTCACCAAGCGCAAACCACGAATTGCTATTTTAGTTGACGGCCCGAATACCATTAGAAAAGTGTTCAACATTAATTTGCAAAAGGTAAAGGAGGAAGTTTCGCAGTTTGGTGAAATCCGTCATGCAAAAATTTACCTTGACCAGTACGCATCCGATAAGTTGATCGAGGCCATGGTGAACCAGGGATTTGAAACGGTGATAACTACAGGCGATGTTGATGTCACTATGGCAATCGAGGCCATGGAGTTTGTTGTTGACCCTAATATAGATATTATTGCACTCATGACTCGCGATACGGATTATCGTCCGGTGTTGGTAAAGACTCGTGCACGCGGCAAGAAATCCATTATCATCGCAACTGATGTTGCCTTTTCCGCAGCGCTTCGAAATACGGCAGACCACGTCATTATTTTGAAAGATGGCACGGTTACGTACCAGAAAAATCCGTGATGTTCTTACGTATACGTTTATAAAACAATTCGCAAATACGTCTTATGTTATTTGTTTTTAGGTGAAATTATGCCAGATAAAAGACCCTTTGATGTATTGAACCACGCACTCAACAACACCGTAATTATCGGTTTAAAAGGTGGAAATGAATTCCGCGGAACCATGGTCGCATACGACCCACACATGAACATCGTGCTTGAAAAAGCAGAACAGATGGTCAATGGTGAAGTAAAGCGCGGAATGGGAACAATCCTTTTGCGTGGAGACAGCGTTATTTACGTTTCACC
>CAYSWK010000012.1:0-25806 GCA_964434735.1 Microcaldota archaeon
TGCATAGAGCCTCTCTTGAGGGGCTCTTTCTTAAGGCTATACTCAAATGTATCAGATTAACCACTTTTTACCATATGTTACGTTTACTACATTCAAATGGTGTGCCTGCACATTTTTTTGAAAACGGGAAATGGAGGCAACGTAATCGTCAAGGTAAGCGATACACTGTGCAAACAAGTGAAACTACTCATTTCTTCAATTGGGCGCAAGGGATTACCTCTTCGTTCCAGTCACGAAGTGCAATCGAACCCGTTTGTAATTGCTTGAAAGACCGAACGGGGATTGAAAACGTCGGATTTGAAATTACCGAACCTGCACGTTTCCAGCTTGCGCGTTTTTTTGGCGTTCCGGCACAGACCGTCTTTTTTGCAACTTCAAGTAGCTATTGCATTCCGTATTATTTACGTGTCATTGGACGCCTTCATCAAAGGTATCATGCGCTTCTAAGTGATGAGGAATTGGAAGCAACAGGGACGTTTGTAAAGGGCGAAAAACATCAGTTTGAAGTTCTTACTTGGCCAAATCATAATGAACGATTTGCAGAGGATCCGATCTCGTTTGTTCCACCTCAGGAAGTTCATATTGCCTCATTGGATGCAAATACATTGGCAGAAAAAGCATATTCTATCGATGGCCCCCTATTCCTTCTTGCAAGCCACGTAGGTCGAATCACGGGTAAAAAGCTCGATGTTGCCGCCTTGGTCGATGCGCTTGCAGCACGAAAAGATCCCGCCTACCTTGTTATTGATGGAAATATGTCCTTTCTTGTCGAGCCGATTGATGTCAAGGCGCTTGGATTAGCGGGATACATTACAGGGACTTCAAAAACTATTGGTGCCGAGCCTATTGTTGGTCTGGGATATATTCGAGAAGATTTATTGAATGGACTTAAATTAACAGAAGAGGAAAAAATCGCATTCCAGTTTTCACCCGATACGTTGTTTGCAAAAGGAACGAATGCTGCGTTTTGGACAAGTATCATAGAATTATCATGTTTTAATTCATTTTTTCCTTCTGCATTTGATTATTTTTCTTCGGGAAGAGCTGCCTTGATCAAGTCCAAGCTTCAAGCTCAATTGCCCGAAAACCCCCTTTGGCTTAATTATTTTGGGGATTCGAACTTTTTCATGTTTCTGTTTTCAAAGACTCAGCCCTGGCGTTTTGGAATGCCTCAGCATGAAACAACGGATGGGCTGATCACATCTTTCGCAAACCACGGCGTTTTGGTTGCAGAAATGCCCCGCGAATACTCATTTTTCAAGGATCCAGAGAAGCGCATCCGCATTTCATGGAACCATCTGAATACGCCAGAGGATATCGATGCATTACTTCGCGCTTTTGCCACCTACAAGGAGGAATTACATGAAATCTATCGTACTTGTTGATCCTGCTAAATCTTCAAAATCAACATATGGAAACGCAACTGCATTGAGCATGTTCGTACTTCGAGAAATTGCCGAACGAAAAGGGCATCGTGCAACCATCGTTAATCTTTCAAAACAAGGCGAAGACGCACTTTTTGAAATTATAAAAGGGGAAAAACCAGATATTATCGGATTCACTGCCACTTCCCCGGCACATGCACAAACAGTTTCACTTGCAAGGAAAATTCGTGCAGAGTATCCACAAATTCAACTCATCAAAGGCGGCATTCATGAACGATACGGAGCTGAATTTTCAAGAAGGGATCCAACTTATCCGTTTGATGTTTCTTTCGTAGGTGAGTCGGATCTTGCGTTTGCCAGGTTTCTTGAGGGAAACATGGGTGGGCCACTTATTCGAACACATGATGTGCTTCCAAGGGATTTTGTCGTTTCTGCCCCACGCGAAGATACGGTAGAACCTCCTTTTGAACTACTTGGAGGCTCAAGAATGATTCGCCTGCAATCGATGAGAGGGTGTGGCTTTGGCTGCGATTACTGTGCAATAAAAGGAGTAAGCAGGCGTCTTGATCCTTCTTTTGTCATACAATACCTAAGAGATGCTTCAGAATTAGGTGTTGATCGAATCTTTTTTGAAGATGCAACCTTTACTATTGATAGACATCGATCAGGAATTGGAGTAATTGCTGCAAAAAACTGGGATCGAGGCTGGACGTATCAGTTTAGTAAGGGGATGCAAAAAGCAGGTTTGCATACTAAATTGGGGATAGGAGTTCAAACCCGTATTGATTGTCTTGATCTTGATACGGCACATCTCTTAGTTGATGCAGGGGTACAAACAATCTATATCGGAATTGAATCATTAGGAGCGTCAGTAGATGTTTCAAAAGGGCTACAAGGAAACTGCGATACTGTTCAGTATATTCAAGCAGCCATACGCGTAGGGCTTAAAATAACCGTATCTCTTATCTGCGATCTGGGTACTGATAAAGAGTTTAGGCAAACACTTCATGTGCTTAGTGGTCTAGGCATACATGAAATTTTCATGGAGGCATACAAGCTATTTCCAGGGGCCGTTAGTGCAAAGGAGTATCCAGAAGGAATACTTCAAGCATATGAATTAGGAATAGGCAAAACAGGTTCAGTTAATTCTGAGGATGATAATTGTGTTTTGAAGACCGATGTAGGCCGTACTAATGAACGTTACGGACTTGCAGATAGTATTTTTCATGACCTTTATCGAAAGGTTGATGAAGGGCACTTCATTAAATTATGATTTTTCTAACTTAAACCCATCTTCAATCCAGGCAACAATTCCGCCCGCTAAATTGTGAACTCTAAACCCAAGCATTTCGAGGATCCTGATCGCATACGAGCTTCTTCCCCCCGAGTGGCAATATACAACGTATTCTTTAGATTTGTCAAGTTTTTTTACTTTTGAAGAAAATTCTTTATCGTTAATGTCGATGCAAATCGCACCCTTAATTTTTCCTTCTTTGATTTCTTCAAGTGATCTGACATCTAGAAAAACGATTTCGCCCTTCGCATTTCGTTCAAAAGCTTTTTCACAAGATATGTTCATACTATCACAAATAAGAAGAAATAAGCTAGGTGCAGGAATTTCACAGTTTTATCTAATTAAAATAAAACTGAATTGAACCTGCCTATGTCGCTTTCAGCATTATCATCGGATTTCTCCTCATAAAAGCAACTGCAGGCGACCACATAGCCGATCTGTCAACCTAGCTTATGGTTTATATTGTAGAGACGCTATCTTTTTAAATGGTTTTAAGCCCAATGTGCTATACAATTTCAGTAACTTAGAAGTTGTATCGTTTTTTTAGTAGTCAGGACTCGAAACGATAAGAAGATCGGTACGGTGGGCTCATAGCTCAGCTTGGTAGAGCGACGGACTTTTAATCCGCAGGCCGGGAGTTCAAATCTCCCTGAGCCCGTATCTTATTTATTAGGTGATTATTTTATGGGAGAAAATTGCTGTAATTCAGGAAATTGTAAAGAACAAGAAATGGACAAATCGACATACATGCTTCATTCGCTTGGCGAATTGGCAGATGCTGCCTGGGCAGAACTTGTAAAGGACAAGCTTAAGGCAAAGTTTGAGTCCAAGCAAGGCAAGAAAATGGATGCATTGGTTGAATTCCTCTTTGATGCGACTCTTCTTAAATGGGAAAAACCTGAGGAGTTTGAAAAACAGGAAAAGGAGCTTGGAAAGAAATTATCCGCACTTCTTTAATTTCTTTTTAGTTTTATTCCCCGTATACTCTTTTTACGTACTCAAAAGCAGAATATGCAGCCAAAACACCTTCTGCAGAGCCGGTGATTGCTTGCTTGAACTTTGTGTCAACACAATCTCCTGCCGCAAACACTCCTGGAATGTTTGTTTCAGCCGCGCGTGATATTACGATGTCTCCTCGTCTGTCAAGATTAACTCCTATCGAGGCAGCAAGCTGCGTTTGGGGAACATGGCCAATTTCAACAAATACGCCGTCTGTTTTGAATTCAGTTGAGCCGTTATGGGGTTTGTCAAAAACAACATGGGTTACCTTTTCATTGCCTTTAATCTGAGTAATATTCGTGTTGGTGATTATTTCCATCTTTCCTTCTTTTATTTTTTGTTCAACGCGGACCATGTTGACGGGTTCAGGACGTATCTTGTCGCCCCTATATACCATAATTACTTTTTTTGCCCATTGGGTGAGTAAAACTGCTTCTTTTGCTGCTGAGTCTGCTCCGCCCACTACGATTATTTCCTTTCCTTTATAGAAAAATCCATCACATAATGCGCAGTAGTGCACGCCCTTGTTCATATACTCAGATTCGCCAGGAACCCCTAGTTTTCTCCATTCAGTTCCTGTTGCAAATACTACTGTTCGGGTATCGAAGCTTGAGCCATCTTCAGTATGCACTTTAAATGTTTTATCCTGGCGGTGTTCGACTTTTACTACTTTGTCATCCTTGACGTTTTCTTCGCCAATATACTCAAGGGCATGTTCTTCAATCTGTTTTGCAAGCGTTATACCATCAGTCATCTTTATTCCGGGCCAATTTCCGATTTCATTGGTAAGGATAATTGTCCCGCCGCGTATTTTGCTTATGACGAGGGTTTTGAGCTTGAGCCTTCCAGCATACATTGCCGCTGAAAACCCTGCAACTCCGCCCCCAATTATGATGGTATCAAACATGTTCCCACGTATCGGTTTATTTCATTCCAAGTGCTTCTTTTATGCCCTTTTCGTTGTAACCGATAATTACTACTTTACCATCAATGACCGTTACGGGAATTCCGGTTTGTCGGCTAACCTTTTGCACTTCTTCACCATAAGCAGGATTTACATCGACGTCTTTCTCTATGTATTTTACACCTATTTTTGTGAGGAATTCCTTTACTTTTGTGCACCAAGGACACCAAGGCGCCGAATATACTTCTACCGTATGCTGCATAAAAAACACCTAATTGTTCTTAATTCGCGCTTTGAGTTTATATATGTTGTTTTTATCTGAGTAGCTCGCAGGTCGGTTCTTTTTTAAAATTACTCTTTGAATGAATATGTGATAATTATGACCATGAACAAGAGAAACCCGCTTTTTGCGGCAGGATTAAGCATTATTACGCTTGGGATATATGCTCTTTATTGGTTTTATAAAACAAGAACTGAACTTAATGAAAGCGGCAGTGGAAACATGAACCCTATCCTTGCAACGGTGTTGCTTTTTGTTCCCCTTGCAAACCTTTATTCGTTGTGGGTTCTTTCAAATGATATTCAAACTGCAACCAAGGGAAGTGCAAATGGGATACTGGTATTCGTACTTATGCTTTTCCTTTTCCCTGCAGGAGTATATGTTGCCCAGGATGGCCTTAATAAGGCATAATTTCCCTTTTTTCTTTTTTCATTCTTTTCAATCAGGTATTATAAATCTTATTTCCCCAACTTAAAAGCATGGCATCCGCAACGAAAAAATCCTCACGTTCAGAATTTCATCTTCTTTTTGCAAATGCATGGGCATTTTATAAAAAAAGGTTTATGCTTCTTGCATTGTTTTCAATACCGTTTATCCTTGCTTTTTTGATTCCGGCGTTTGTCCCTACCCCAACGTATATCTCTTTAGGTGGGCTCTTTATCCGTACGGGCAGTATTCCTGAACTTTCGATCCCAGACCTTATCATAACTGCGTTGGCATATGGTATTTCGTTATTCATTATTTCAGATACAATTGCAAACCTTTCATTGATTGTCAAGTCGCAAAAAACGGCAGTCATAACTCCTTCTGACGTTTGGAAAGCATTGAGTACCTACGCTTCAAGAATATTGTATGTTTCCTCAATCCAGGTTCTTTTCCTTGTGGCATTCCAGCTTTTTACGTTTGATTTGAACCTTCAAAACCTTCTCTTTCCGCCGCTTGCACTTATTGTATCCTGGTTGTTCTTCTTTTGTCCAACCGCAATTGTCATTGACAATGTATCAACATTCCAGTCCATTTACCTTTCAATAAAGCATGCTCTTCGAAAGCCGCTCTTTTTTGTTCTATGGCTTCTTACGGGGCTTGTAGGCTTAAGCGTTGCAAAAATCGTATTTTCTGTACTTGTGCCTTCATTCTCAGGGATTTTGGTAATGGTGTTTAATGCATTGATTCTCTTGCCGTTCCTCCTTGTACTTCAAATCTATATGTACATGGAGAAGTACCCTCTGGCAAAATAGGGTTCTTGCATGATCGTAGAACTTACCACTAAGGACAAGTTATTCGAGCAATGCAGAGAAATTAGAAAGAAAGTATATGTAGAGGGGGATAAAATCCCTCAACATTTAGAGCAGGAGCATGATGAAGTTGCCTTTCATTTTCTTTATTTATTAAACAAAAAACCTGTAGGTACTATTCGAATTAGATTTTTTGGGGAACGGGCAAAATTAGAGAGACTTTCTGTTCTTGAAGAATTTAGGGGGAATGGAATTGGTATTGAGTTAATTAATCATTCAATTGAATTCTGTAAGAAAAGGCATATGAAGAATATTATGATGCATGCCCGAATTTATCTTAAGAATTATTATTCTCAATTGGGGTTTGTGCCTGTCGGTCAACCTTTTTTGGAAGCGGGAATTGAGCATATCAAAATGGAACTTAAGTAGTTATCGTAATTTTTCGATAGTTTCTACAAGTTTTTTACATGCATCTTCAAGTATACTTTCAGGATACGTAAGGGAAAGTCGAGCAAACTCTTTGTAGTTGCCAAATGCCTTACCCGGCACTAGAGCAATTTTATGTTTGGCAAGCATTTCCTCAAATACTTTTTCTCCATCCATTCCCAGTTTTGGAAAGAGGTAGAATCCTGCGCCCGGAGTTGTAAATTCCACGTTTCCACGGAGTACTTTTATACATGCATCTGCACGTTTTTTGCTTATCAGACGGGTTTTTTCAGCTAATTTTTCGTAATTATCAAGTGCCGCAATGCCTGCCTCTTGTATGAAAACCGGAACATTGGTAACTGAAATTTGCCCAAGTCGTACGAGTTCCTTGACTATCTTCTCATTTGCAACAACGTAGCCAAGTCTCCAGCCAGTCATTCCAAATGTTTTTGAGAAGGAATCTGTAATAATTACGTGTTCTTGGTAGGCTGGATGCGCTGGGATCTTGGTAAACGCAATCCCTCTGTATGCGCAATCCAGAAGAATATAAACTCCTTTTTTCTTTGCCAAGTCAATGAGCCTGTTTTCTTCTTCCATTGGCCATATATGGCTTGTCGGGTTGCAAGGGTTATTGAATATGATAAGTTTTGTTTTTTTCGTAATTGTCTTTTCAATCTTTTCGAAATCCAATTTCCAGTTATCGTTAAATGAGAGACTAATCCCCTTTGGAATTGCACCATATTCTTTGGCAATGAGCTCAAATGCCGTCCAATGTGGAGAGAAAAGAATTACTTCGTCCCCTTTTTTGAGGAGAGTTTTCATGACATAGTTTATTCCGTATTTTGATCCGGGCGTGATTACGACGTTTTCTGATGTGGCTTCGTGTAATTGCGCTAATCGTTCTCTTAATTCTTTTTGGCCTTGTACCGACGCATACTTTGTTTTGCCTTCTTTTATTGCTTTTATCGCTGCTTCAACACATTCTGGGGCTGTTGGCCAGTCCGGTTCCCCTATGTTGAGCTTTACTATCCGGTGTCCGGCCTGTTCCATTTCAAATATCTTTTCGGTGATTTTGTAAAGCATACTATTACCTTGATTTACCGTCATTAGATTTTTTATTTTACTATGTGCGGCCTTTTTGTAAATTTGGCCTTTATTTTTTTCAATTCTTTTGCAGGAGTAAATTTCTTAAGGAGGGCATAAAGTTTCTTATACTTTTTTACTTCGATATTTTTACCTAAATACATGCACCAGTCAACAATATACGAAAGAGGACTGTATCTTGCATATGTTCGCAGCTCATCATGAGGGCCGTTGTGATCCATAAAGTGAACTTCAATACTTGTCGATGCACCTTTTTGAAGAAGGAACTCAACGATTTCTTGATTTTCTAGGCAAAGTGCATAAAACAATGGTGTCACTAGTTCAGTTCCCGTGTAGTAATATTCATTGATATCTACGCCTCTATTAAGAGCTTCTTCTATCTCTTTTTCGGATCCCTTTCGTATAGCTTTTATTAAATCAATTCGATTGGGCAATATAGATTTATGAGGATTGAACATCTGGCGCTCAATTGCTTGTTGGAATGCTACGGGATCGTTATTTACAATATCCGAAAGCTCCTTTACAATCGAAATAAGAAGTTTTTTCTGTTCCTTTGGTGGTAAGTCGCGGGCGCAAGGGAACATTTGCAATTTTAGTTTATTACATGCTTGGGAATCGTATTCTATGATGTTTTTATACATTCCACTATAATCGAGACTAAAACTGACAGGAATGTCATTTCGACTAAGTGAGCGGATTGGCTTGCCATTATCAAAAAAATCCACTGAAATTAATCGAAGTCCATTTAATGTTCTTTTGTAGTTAGGTTTTATTTTAATATTTCCCATATTAACCAATAGGGTAGCACCCAATTATTCGAAGATATTGTGTTTTTTCCCCTAATTCCTTTATAATTCCCTTTATTTTCAGGTCAGCAGTGTTTCCTATGAAATCGATGTAGAAAAGGTATTCCCAGTTCGTGCTTTGCGATGGGCGGGACTCTATTTTTGTAAGATTTATATTGTGGTCTGCAAGTACTTTCATAATCCTAAACAAAGATCCTGGAACATGGGGAACGCTGAAAACGATGCTTGTTTTATATTGCGCATTTTTTTGTTTTTTTGAGTAGATTTTTTCTTCACCTTGCCTTACAAATGCAAGAAATCGAGTAATATTGTTTGGATTATCATTTACTCCTTTTTTGAGTACTTTAAGTCCGTAAACGGTTGCAGCAGCTTCTGAGGCAATCGCAGCAATTGTTTTGTCTTTCTTTTTTGTAACCATTTCTGCCGCCCCTGCAGTATCAAAATATTCTTTTGAGGCAATTCTCATCGAAGAAAGCGTATTTTTGCACTGGGCAAGGGCCTGGTAATGAGAGTATGCTTCCTTTATTGTTTCGAGTTTTGAGTCTTCGATTCCGAGCAAACAATGTTCGATCTGCATGGTAAATTCTGCAACTGCAACAACTTCCTTGTCAAGAAGAATATCATATACGGGAAGCACGCTTCCATATGTTGAATTTTCAACAGGAATTATTGCCATATCAACCTTTTGTGTAAGAAGTGCCTCAAATGTTTCTTCAAATTTTTCATAGCCTATGGGCGTTGCGTTGGGAAACATCTTTTGGACTGCAAGTTCGCTGTATGCCCCGTGTGTTCCTTGGAAAGCCACTGTTAGTTTTTCATTTGAAAAGGGTTTTGTTTTTGTTTCTTGCACTTGCTTTCTTTTAGCGGCTTGCATGATGTCAATATATATTCTGCGTACGGCATGAGTCTCAAGTCCCTTTTCTTTAGCAATTATATCTAATTGTTCCAAAACGCGTTGTTCGCGTGCAGGATCGTATACCGGAAGGCCTTCCCGTTCCTTTATTTTGCCTATCTCTTGAGCATAACTAAGTCGTTGAGCTAAAAGTTCAATAAGTTTTGAATCTGTTGCATCTATTTTTTTGCGATATTCCTCAAGAGTTGTCATTTTACTCCCTCATCAACAAATCAAGCAACGCACAGGCAACGTGTGCCTCAACAATGACGGGTGCGCGTATTGCAACGCACGGATCATGCCTTCCAAGGACGCTTATTTTTGTGCGTGTATTTGTTTGCATATCCACCGTATCCTGTTCTTTTGCAATTGAAGAAGTTGGTTTGATTGCAACGCTTATAATAAGTGGCATTCCGTTTGAGATCCCTCCTTGGATTCCTCCGGAATTATTTGTTTTCGTAGTTATCTGCTCTTTTTCAACGGTGAAGGCATCGTTGTTTTCGCTTCCCTTTGTCGCAGCACCTGCAAATCCAGAACCGAATTCGATGCCTTTCACTGCAGGAACGCTGAAAAGGTATTGAGAAATTATCGAATCTATTGAATGGAAAATGGGTTCGCCAACTCCTACAGGAAGCCCGTGCACTTGGCATTCGACTATTCCACCGAGCGAATCCCCTTCTTTTTGTACCTGTTCAATTGCTTCCTTCATTTTTTGTGATGTTTCCTCGTCAGGGCAACGGACTTCGTTCGCATACGTTTTTTCTTTGATTTCTTTGAACGTGGCTTCTTTTTTGAGTCGCACCGTTCCTACTTGCTTAACGAATGCACCTATTTCAATTCCTTTTTGTGTAAGAATTTGTTTAGCTAGTGCGCCCGCAATTATTGTACCTACCGTCATTCGTGCAGAAAGGAATCCTCCGCCCCTAAAGTCAAACACGCCGCCATATTTTACAAAAGTCGTGTAATCTCCATGATTGGGGCGCGGGGTAAAACGTGTCAGTTCGTACGGTTTTGAATTCGTGTCTTTATTTGGAACTTCAATAACAATAGTGCCACCAGTTGTTTTTCCATTTTTAACTCCTTGAACTATCGTAAATTCGTCTTCTTCCCTTCTAGGAGTTGTAAGTTTTCCAAAAGGCCTTCTTTTTGCAAGTTCATTTTTGATTAAAGTGAGGTCTAGTTCCATAGGCGGGAGTCCACTTATTCGAACTCCAATTACTTTTTCATGCGACCCACCATAGAGTTGTACTTTGAATTTTTTACCAATTTGTGCCGTTTGGCTTAAGACCGTTGCATTAAGCTTACGCATATGATAAAAGAAATCAGGATATGACTTTTTCACAACTTCCGGGTGCGTAATAGTCGTTTCTCCTTCAGCAATGAGCCCCGCAATTGTACAAGCCATCGCAATTCTATGGTCGTTGTGCGGATCAATCACTGCACCAGTAAGTTTTGTAGGTCCCGTAATCTCAAGGAAATCCTTTCCTTCTTTGATTCGTGCTCCCATTTTTGAAAGTTCGGATGCGATTGTAGAAAGCCGGTCACTTTCCTTTATTCTCAAACGTCCGGCATTGATTATTCTTGTTTTTCCTTTTGCTTGCGTGGCCAATGTTGCAAGAATCGGCACCAAATCAGGGCAGCTTTCAACATCAATCGTTATCGCTTTGAGATTTGACTTTGTAATTGCGAGTACGTCTTTTTCCCAGGCATATTTTCCGTTCATTTGCTTAATAATATCAAGAATAAAGGCATCGGCTTGCAGCGAATCCTTTTTCAAACCTGAAAGTACTATTTTCGGACCTGCAAGTAAACCTGCGGCAATCATAAATGCGGCAGAAGAATAATCTCCTTCAACGAAATACTCTTGAGGTGAAATATATTTTTGGTTCCCTTTAATGGTATATTTTCTATAATCTGCAGATCGTCCAATCGTAATCCCGAATTTCTGTAAAACATCAATTGTCATTTCAATATAGGGTTGTGATTCAACGGGAGTCGTTATTTCAAGTATGCTGTCATTTTCAGCTAAAGGGAGTGCAAAAAGAAGCCCAGAAATAAATTGCGATGAAGAATCCCCCCGGATTCTAATTTTTCCGCCTTTAAGGTTTTTTTCTGCAGCGTTAATTAAAACGGGGCCAAATCCTTTCTCATCAGAAATTGAAACTCCACTTTTTTTAAGGGCATCAACTCCATCGCGTGTTGGTCGTTTAAGTAATCCAGAACTTCCGGTAAGCAATACGTTATTTTTTAGTACCGAACAAACGCCCATCAAAAGCCGAAGTGTTGTTCCTGACTCCTTGCAGTCTATTGGGATAGTTGGGGGTTCAAAAGATGGTTGGGTTCCAAGCTCTTGAATTTCAGGCATTCTGCACACTTTCAGAGGACTACGCGTAAGCGTACTTCCATCTATTTCTATAGCATCTTGTCCAATTATAATTTTGGCCCCCAATTGTTTGAGTGCCTCAACTGTAGCAAGCGTATCATCTGAAATAAGCGGATTTTTGACACTTGTTTTTCCATTTGAAAGGGCAGCGGCAATAAGTGCGCGATGCGTGTAACTTTTTGAAGCCGGAACCGCAATTGCTTCATTTGCAAGTTGTGACTTTCGAATTATTAATTCAAGTTCACTCATCAAGTTTCACCATAATTTCCCTTGCCAGTTCTGCTATTTCCTTTCCATCCGTGCGTATCTTTATATCAGCTGCCTTTTCATAGGCTTTCCTGCGTTTTTCAAGCAACTTGGAAAGTGTTTCTTCTCGTTTTTCGTTGCCTTCTAGAAGTGGACGTGTTGTTTCCCTTTTTATTCGTTGTGCAGCAGTTTTTGGTTCAACTTCAAGCCACACGATCTTGCCACTACCTTTCATTGTTTTGACGTTGCCAGGGTTAATTACTGCGCCCCCGCCCATGGCAATAATACAGTTTTCCTTAAGACAGATAAGTTCAACCGCTCTTCTTTCAAGACGCCTGAATTCTGTTTCGCCATCGTTTTTGAAAATCTCCGTTATTTCTTTTCCGGCCATTTGCTTAATGACTTCATCAACATCGATGAATTCACGTTTTAGTCTTTTTACCATTTCTTTTCCAACCGAGCTTTTGCCGCTTCCCATCATCCCTATAAGTATTACGTTGTTTTGAGGGTGTTTTTCCCCAAAATAGGAGCGGACTGCGTTTCGCATTATTTCAATATCGGCTTTTTTACCCGTCCAAATCTCAAAACCAATTGCGCCTTGGTACACGAGTGCGTTTTCACCGCTTATGATTGATGCGCCGCGTTTTTGGGCATTCTTGAGAAATTCGGTTATCCGTGGCTTATACACGAGGTCAAACGCAATCTGTCCGTTGCCTATTGCATCCTTTGAAAGTGGGCTTTCAGTTGTTCCCATCCCTATTGATGTCGCATTGAGTATGATCTCATACGTTTTAGCATGGAAATTTCTCTTTTCCCACTCAAGCGTCTTTCCGCCGCAGTTCTTTGCAAGCTCTTGCGCTTTTTCAAAGGTACGGTTGCATATGGTTACTTCTGCTTGCGCACTGGTAAGAGCATGTGCGGCTCCCCTTGCTCCTCCTCCAGCACCTAGAATGAGCACCTTCTTGCCCTTTAGAGGTGTTATCTCTTTCAGGCTGTTTACAACCCCTACTCCATCCGTGTTGTATCCGCGCAGCGTTCCTTCATCATTGAGGATAGTATTGACCGCTCCCATTTCCCGTGCGAGCGGGTCAAGTTCATGAACAAACGGGATTACTGCTTCCTTGAACGGGATGGTTACATTAATTCCACGTACTCCTAATGCTTTTGCACCTTCAAAAAAGTGCTCAAGAAGTGCCCCCGTACATTCGACCTTTGAATATACTCCATCCATTCCATTAAGGTCAAGCATTGCTTGTTGAATCAAGGGACTTAAGCTTTGTGAAAGCGGGTTTCCAATAAGAAGGTACATTTCTTTTCGTAAAGGAATTTGTCCGGGAGCCTTTGGCTCGTCAAGACAAAAATAAGTCCAAGGTGCACAGGCGCCGCAGACGATTCTTGATATTTTGCCCAATTCGCCCATGCAGATTGTGATAATAGGCTTTGAACAGAGTAAGCCAAGCACCGTTTCATTATCCTCAAGCCGCGTTGCAGTGGTTATGACCTTCACCATATCGGGATTGTGTCCTTCAAGTTCAAGCACAAGCTCTTCGAGTTTTTCCTTTGAATCTGTTTTTTTGTAATCATGAGAAGAGATGACGACTTTTACGTCTTCGTGTCGTGTTTTTGCGTATGCTGCAACTTCAGGATCAAATTCCTCGACATCCATATCTATGTATTTTGCACCTGCATCTATTGCGCGCAACAGTATCTTTTGATCCATTTTTCGTGCTGTTGCAAGAATGGGAAGTGGTGAGCCGATTATGATGGCTTCAAGATTATGTATATCCTCAAGCCCATCGATGCGAAATTCTACAAGGTCTGCACCCTCATCTTGTGCACGTCCAATATCTTTGTGTGCGGTAACCGCATCCTTTGCCAGTATTGTCACGCATTTCATGCAATCTATTTCTCAAGTATTGTTTCATCCTTAAGTAACGTTCCAAAGTGCCTTCCGCCCTCCTCTACATGTACGAGTACCCCTTCACCTTTTTTGAGTTCAGTAACAGGTATGCTTCCTGAAAGCGTTACAAGTCTGATGGTTTCCGCATTTTGCAGTATTACTTTTGCGATTTTACCCGTTTTTGTCTTTGCCTCAACCAAAACAAGCGGGCGCATTTCTATCTTGCTTCTCCCAACGGCCGCACTTCTTAGTTTTCCGTTTCTGTCAGTAATGGTTACTTGAGTTCCTGCCTCCACTTCCTCAAGGTATTTTGTCTTGTTCTCTGCCCCAAGCACGTACATTGAAATAGCACCTGCGTTTACCCTGAATGGTCTTGGGGATGCAAGTTCGTTTTTTGCCACTTCCGCTTGGATAAGGAACATGCCGCTTGATGAGCTGCCCACAAGCATTCCTTCCCCTTCTTTCATGAGCGTTACCGTATCTACACAGCTTCGTGCACCTATTCCGACGTCTTTTATGGAAATTACGGTTGCGGGTTCGAGCAAGATTGTTTCAGTTGAACTTGCTTTTCGTACATGCTCAAGCGTTTTTTGGAGTTCTTTTATGTCATTTGTTTCAATGACTACGCCATCTGCTCCTAATTCCATTGTTTCAAGCGCAAGCTTTGCTTCAGCTGCCGAATGCACAAGAACGATTATTTCGGCCTTTCCCTTAAGTTTTGCAATCAAATTTTCAAGCGGAATAATTTTCCAATCCGTACAAGAGATGCATACTTTTTTCCTTGCCAATCCTTCTTTGACTATTTTTTCCTCATCTTCCTTGGTTTGAATAAGGATTGCATTAATCGTAGTTGCAACTTCAAGTGATTCTTTTCTTGCAAATTCTTCAACTTTTTTATCAGTTGTTTTTACGATAATTTTTTTCATACGATCACTTCAGCAATTTCAGTGCATCCTCAACGCTTGCATTATGGACAATGATGCTTCGAAGGGCAGAAACCATTTTTGAAGGGTTCTTGTGCTGGAATGCGTTTCTCCCCAAGGAAATTCCTTTGGCTCCGCCATCTATTGCACCTTTTACCATGCGTAAAACATCCTCATCAGTGTTGCATTTGGGACCACCTGCAATTAAAACAGGAACAGGACAGCCGCGAACCACCTGCTTGAATGAATCCGGGTCCCCCGTGTAGGGGCATTTGATTAAATCTGCGCCCAATTCCGCACCAAGCCGTGCAACATGTGCAATGATTTCAGGTGATGCATTCGTTACGTTTTTTCCACGAGGGTACATCATTGCCAAAAGCGGCAAGCCGGCCTCATCGCATTGGGAGGAAAGCATTCCTAAATCCTCAAGCATTTCCGCTTCATAATCGCTTCCGCCTACATTTATGTGTATCGAAACGGCATCTGCTTTCAAACGGAGTGCGTCTTCAACATCTCCAACCAGCACTTTACGATTTGGGTCTGGCGACATTTTAGTTCCTGCTGAAACGTGCATAATTATTCCACATTTTGGTCGTTTCACAAGCTGCTTAATCATTCCCTTGTGCAAAAGCACGGCACTTGCGCCTCCTGCATCTGCAAGACGTACTGCTTCGTTAATGTCTTCAAGTCCAGCGATAGGGCCATCAGAAACGCCATGGTCCATAGGAATGATGACTCCCTTTTCCTTCTCAAGTATTCTTTCAAGCGATTTTTTTGTTGTTACTTTCATTTGAGTTCATCCTCTATTTTTTGTAATTCTTTTTGAATATCCTTAATTAATTCGCGTACCTCTTTTTTATTTGCATTGAGTATTTCCTCAACTACCTGTGCTTCTAAAGGATCATCAAGCACATGCTGGGCATACCGTTCAAACAAGCGATAGCTTGGGGTGCTTAGTTTTCCTACTTGTACGGGTCCCCGTACATTCATGAATGCTTTTCTTAGGATAAACGGCAGAAATAACGCGTATTTCATTCCTTGCTCATGTTCCTTGAGCGTTACTTCTGAAATTGTTGCACCCTGGAACAATCCTTGCACTTCTTTTTGGTCCTTTTTTGTCCCAATATCGGAAAGTATCGCCACGTTTTGGCCTTCAAATCCGTTAACGTGGTTCCCAAAAAGGGGATGGATAGAAACGATTCTGCACGGGAGTTTTTTGAGTTCCCCTATGAACGAATTTTTTGTTGAGCCTATATCAACAACCAGCTGATTTTTTTGAACCACGGCCATAAGCTGGGCTATCACACCATCCATTGCAGAAAGAGGCACTGCAAGAATAATGATATCTGCAGTTTGTACGCGTGTTAATTCGTCTCCTTTATCAATAACGGTGATCCGTTCAACGCATTCCTTCCATACCCACTGCTGCCCAAGGAAGGTTGCCATTCTTCCTTTTCCACCAATGATTGCGATTAATGGTTTCATGATCCGATCAGCTCTTTTTGTATCAGTTTTTGTGCTTCTGTTTCCTGTCCGCTTTGGACTAATACGAATATTTCTGACATGACGGTGTACTGCCCGAAGATGTTTATTCCATTTTTTTGCAAGGTTCCCGTTGCACGCGCCATTGAGCCGGGCGTTTCCTGTAAGCCAATCCCGTTTATCTTAATTACTGCAAGTCCGCCTCTTTTTGCCAATGCTTGTGTTTGTGAATTTGAAATCACCGTATCATGGAGATCATCAATTGCCGTTAATCCGCTTTCGGGCAAGTAGAAAACCAGGTTATCATGGTTTGCACTCATTCCTAAAAGTGAAATTCTGTGCCTATGAAATACGGCGAGTAAGTCACTTAAAACTCCCGGGTTTGCGGATATGTTTTCACCGACTATGGTAACTGCGGCTGCTTGTGCGCATTCGCACGAAATCTCTATATCCGGAATCGAACCCGTAATAATCGTTCCTTCATCAAGGAGCGTTTTGCTTGCATTACTGATGAGTTTCACTCTCAAATTCTTGTTTTTGTAGGAGAGCGCTTTTTTATGGAGGAATTTGACTCCCGAATCGGCCAACCCTACAAGCCGGTCAACTGCTATTTTTGAGAGCAGTTTCGGGTTCTTGACCGTTTTAGGATCTGCAGTCATGACTCCTGCTACATCGCTTACTAAAATAACTTCTTCAAGACCAAGCGCATCTCCTATGACAAATGCAGTCGTATCGCTTCCGCCCCGGCCGATTGTTGTGAGCTTCCCCTTTTGTGTTTTTCCTATGAATCCGGGCACCACAATTAACTGGGCCGTTTCCATTCTTTTTGCGATTGTTTTACGCACCTGTTCTTTCGTATGTTCAAGAAGTAGGTTTGCATCACCGTGTTTTTCATCAGTGATAATGGGCCAATCAGCGTCATCGACATCAAGGAATTCTGCCATTATTCCTTGAGCTGCGGCAACGGTTGCAAATACGCGTGCGCTTGTGCGCTCGCCCATGGAAAGAATCTCGTCCATATGTTCGGGGGCCGCTTTTTTGCTTGAACCGTTGGTAACCTCAAGCAGTTGGTCGGTGGTTTTTCCCATTGCAGAAACAACAACTATTACTTTGAGCCCGGTTTTTGCCTGGTCCGTTGCCAGTTCCGCCGCGCGCCTTATTTTTGACGCATCCGCTAGGGACGACCCACCGAATTTCACGAGCATGATATTTTGTTTTTTGTTCATGAGTACCCTCTTTTGAGGGCCAAACAAAACATCATCAAAAAATCGTTTTCAATTCCTTTCCATTTTGTGTTGGCCCTAATTAAAACCAGCTATAGAAATAGCCAAAGCTAAAACCGAAGAAAAAGCGAAATGCCTTTGTTATTTGGTTTAAGCTGCCATTCATAGGCCAACACATTCCTGTTTATACGTTGAGAAAAAAAGTATTTATAAATATGCGTGTACGGTTTTGTGCATTTATCCGTAAATGTAAAACTTAAACACAGGACTTTCCTCCACTTGCGGTTCCCCTGCGTTAAATGGCTTATCAGAAATTTTTACAAATATCTTTTTGCTTGTTGATCGGGTTCCATCGGGCAAGGGCGCGCCATATGCTAGTGATTTTGGTTCGATTCGCACGTAGTACTTCTTTCCTTTTTCAAGGCAGTAAAGTCTTGTTTGGGTTGTTTCTGATTCTTTTTTAATTTCATTAAGAAGATAGGGGGAAACAAAAAGTCTTAGTTCGCTTGTCGGTTCGATTTCAATTTGGGTCTCTTTACCTATATTAAGGTAGAAGGGTTCCTCAGTTATCTTGGTAGTCGTTTGCCTTTCGCCGCCGTCTGAAAATTGAGTATGATCAAGAAGCTGGTAGTATACACATTTTTTGTTTCCTTCTTGACTTATTATTTCATTTCCATCGATTGTTACTTCCAAATCCGTGTTTATTTGCTCTTTTTGTCCTGCTATAAATGAATCTAAAGAATATGTTTTCATATCTACAACCTGCAGTTTTTCATCGTTTATGTTTGTTTTTTGAACCTGAGTACACCCTAAAAGCAATAGGGACATGAGCACCCATATAATACGTTTCATGCATTGATTGGATTAAGGAGATTTAAGTAATTAACCTGGCGCGTTTAACGATCGTGTTTATTAATTGTTTTTAATCGTACTATTTTATGCCTTCAATTATTCAAATTTATCGTTTAGAAAAACCTCCAACTAAGGATGCACGTAACATTTCTCCGTTCGCTTTGAAATCAGATACTCATCTTGGAGTTCTTATAGACCGAATTCCTTTTGTTGTTGCTTGGCCTGCACACGGCAAGGGTTTTTCACTGGAAACCAATAGCATTTGCGGCGTTTCTCGCGGTGGAATTCGTTTTCTTTTTGACGGCCCCGGTTTTGGCGGAGCGCGTCAATTTACTCGCGGATTGCCCGCATCTGTTGCACTTTTAGCGCCATTGGATGCCATAGTCGATAATCGTGCTGATCGAAATGAGATCGTGTTTCATCCGGATGCTGCGCATATTGCTCAAGTTCCTGTTCTTGAGGGAACTGAAAGACGTATTATGTTGGGCGATACTCCCGTCATCATCAGTCCTGTTCAAGATGTACAATTTCTTATTGGGAGGGTTTTGCAAGTGCCTGATCATTCATTTTCAATCCAGGCAGAGGTTTTGCCAAGGCCGCCTGGAGAAAGGCCTGCTGCAGCATATATGAACTTGTTTATGCGCCCTGAGTCTTTACACGTTCCTCGTCGTCCTTTTAGTCGTTATCGAGTTACTGACGTTGATGACCCTTCCGATTTTGAATATCCTCCTTCAGATGATCCGTGTTTTTAGTGGTTATTCAAGGTTTTAATTAATTCTTCTATGCTTTTTAATCCGTCAAATGGAGTCCTTTCAGCATAGCACTCAACAATTTTGCTTCCAACAATAAATCCGTCAAAACCTTGTTCGTGTGCTGCCGTTACCTGTTCCGGTTTTGAAATGCCAAAACCAATGAATACAGGAATGGATGTATGCCGTTTTACTGTTTGAACTGTTTTTCTTAAATCAGGAAGTTCCTTTCGAGCACCCGTAGTTCCTGCAACTGAAACCACATATACAAATCCTTTAGCAGTGTGTACTATCTGTTTTATTCTGTCTTCAGTAGTTGTTGGAGTCACCAGCTGGATAATTGCAAGATTGTTAGCGTCGCATATGCCTTTGAGTTCTACCTGTTCTTCCAAAGGTACGTCAGGTACGATGACTCCTTGGACAAGCCCCTTGCACCTCTTTCCAAACTTTCCAAGCCCATATGCAAAAAGTACATTGTAGTACGTCATAATATAGATCGGTTTTGCGAACTTTTCCTTTCGTAATTCCTCCATAAATTCAAATGCCTTATCCGTGTTCATTCCGTTCTTGAGCGAACGTTCGCTTGCCGCTTGGATAACAGGTCCGTCTGCCAGAGGATCGGAAAAAGGAATGCCGAATTCAAATGCATCTGCGTATGGCTCAAGTGCTTTGATGAGCTGTTTTGTGAATGCAAGATTTGGATCCCCAAGACAAACGTATGGTGCAAATTTCATAATATTGCCTCTTGAAACTTTCGTATTTGTTCGACGTCTTTATCTCCTCTTCCAGAAAGGCAAACAACTACAAGATCATTAGGTTGCAAATTCATTTTTTTCAAGTAGCAAATCGCATGTGCACTTTCTAATGCAGGAATGATTCCTTCTGTTCGGCTCAAAAGCCTAAATCCTTCGAGTGCTTCCTCATCAGTCACTGAAACGTATTGTGCTTTTCCTTCTTTTTCAAGTTGTGCGTGTTCTGGTCCTACGGCTGCATAGTCAAGTCCTGCAGACACCGAATGTGTTTCACGTATTTGTCCATAATCGTCTTGCAATACATACGTTTTCATTCCGTGCACCACTCCCAGTTTTTTCTCTGCAAACCTGGCAGCGTGTTTGCCTGATCCAATCCCAAGTCCACCTGCCTCCACACCGATGAGTTTACAATTATCATTTCTAAACGTGTGAAAAAGTCCAATAGAATTGCTTCCGCCGCCTACGCATGCAACGAGCGCATCCGGCAGTCGGCCTTCAGCTTTCAGTATTTGTTTTCGAGCTTCAATTCCAATCACTTTCTGAAATTCACGAACTATTGTCGGATAGGGATGCGGCCCTAATGCGCTTCCAAGCAAATAATGCGTGGTCTTTGAGTTTGCAACGTAATCTCGTAATGCTTCATTTACTGCATCTTTGAGCGTTTTAGATCCTTTATTTACTTGTGTAACTTTTGCACCCAAAAGTTCCATGCGAAATACGTTCAATGCCTGCCTTTTTGCATCCTCAGTTCCCATATACACTTCACATTCCAATCCAAGCAACGCACACACGGTAGCAGTTGCAACCCCGTGTTGGCCGGCACCCGTTTCTGCTATGATTCGTGTTTTTCCCATTCTCTTTGCCAAGAGCGCTTGACCGAGTGCGTTGTTAATTTTGTGCGCGCCCGTATGGAGCAAATCCTCGCGCTTGAGGTATACTTTTCCTCCAACAACTTGCGACAATTTTTTTGCAAAGTAAAGCGGTGTTTCACGTCCAGCATATTCTTTCAAATAATATGTAAATTCTTTTTGAAATTCTTCAGTAGGAATTATACTCACAAATGCGTTTTCAAGCTCCTTGAGTACAGGTATGAGTGTTTCGGGTACGAACTGGCCTCCGAACTGGCCGAAGTAGGGGTTAATAGGCATTCCAAATTCTAGTTCTTTCATTTTTGCAGTAATGTCCTGACTTTTCAAAAGTGTAGCTCCAACCAAAATGCCGGTAACTCCGCATTTTTTGAGCAGTTCAACATCTTCTTTTGAGCAGATTCCGCTTTCTGCAATAACTTTGCGTTTTGTTGGATGCTTTGCAAGTATTCTTGCAGTATTTTGGATATCGGTTTTCATTGTTTTCAGATTACGATTATTAATCCCGATAAAATCCGCTTCGGTTTTAATTGAATCTCTAAATTCCTTTTCAGTATGCGTTTCCAAAAGCACTTGTAATCCTATCGAATGCGCATACTTTACCAACGAACTGTCTGAAATCCCGCTAATCAAAAGAACAATGTCTGCTCCTGCTTTTTTCCCGGCATCAATTTGCTCCTTTGAACTGATAAAATCTTTCATAAGAATAGGCAAATTAGTTGCTTTTTTTGCCGTAGTGATATTTTCAAGTGATCCGCCAAAGAAGATTGGCTCCACAAGCACTGAAATTGCAGCGGCCCCATTTCGTTCGTAGGCTCTTGCAAGCTCTTCTATGTTGCCAGAGTATAATGCTCCTTCAGAAGGCGACTTAGGTTTAATTTCGGCAATAAGTCCGCCAACCAATTTGCGAGTAGGAAGTTTTTTATCGATCTGTCCGGAATAGTAACCCGAAGCAATTGTTTGTTTGACTTGTGAAACTATTTGTTCAAGAATCGTCATTGTTTTCTTGAGTTTTTGTTCATATTTAAGCATTTATGTATATTTTTATTCATTCTTAGGCATGCCAAAATGTTATAAATTCAGACTTTGCATTCTACTTATGATGTCTGCAAAACAAATTTTTGTGAATTTTCCGGTTAAGGATCTTAAAAAATCAATTGAATTTTTTACCAAGCTTGGCTTTGCGTTCAACCCGAAATTTACTAATGAAAATGCGACTTGCATGATTGTCGGTGAAAATATCTTTGCGATGCTGTTGGTTGAAAAATATTTCAAGACTTTTACTCCAAAGCAGGTTTCTGATGCTCACAATACTACTGAAGTAATCCTGGCCCTTCAGTTTGATAGTCGGGATGAGGTCGATACTGTTCTAAAAAAGGGCTTAGCTGCAGGTGGGAAAGAGCCTCGCCCGACCCAAGACCTTGGTTTTATGTACAATCGAGCATTAGAAGACCTTGATGGCCACATTTGGGAGATATTCTTCATGGACATGATTAAAATGCCGCAAGGCTAAAGGAGGAGATGCAAATGACACGATACGTAGATGGATATGTTATTGTGGTGCCCAAGAATAAGGTTGCCGCATACAAGAAGATGGCTACATTAGGAGGAAAAATTTGGATGAAACATGGTGCACTTCACTACGTTGAATGCGTTGGAGAAGATTTGAAAAGTGCTGCAAAATGGGGATGTCTTCCGTTTCCAAAGATGACAAAGGCGAAGCCAACCGAAACGGTGATGTTCTCATTCATCGTCTATAAATCACGGGCACATCGGGATAGCGTTAATGCAAAAGTCATGAATGACCCCGCAATGACCTCTGACAAAAATAAGAATCAGGAGATGCCATTTGAGATGAAGCGAATGGCCGTGGGAGGCTTTGAAACGCTTGTTGATCTTTAGGGTTTTGTTATGGAAGAAAAATTTATAAAACAAATAATTCGTGAAATGTCCTTAGTTCATTGTGCGCACGGAATCAAGGCATGTGCAAAATGCAAGGATGCAGTTGAAAAAGGAAAGAAGTACTGTCTTCTTAATTTGTTTAATCTGGGCGACTCAATTGCTACAAGACCTACACTTACTGTTATGGGTGCCGAATCAGAATATTATGCCTTTGATGTTGTAAAACGATTCGAGACAAAAGAAGAAGCTGAAAAGTACTCAAAAAAGAACGGGGTCGAAATCGTAACTAATTCGATGTTGGATTAGCCATTTTCAAAAAATTCTCAACCACTTTTACGCCTTCTTTTGTTCCGATGGATTCTGGATGAAATTGGACGCCGTATAAGGGACGCGTCTTGTGGGCGATGGCCATGATTTGTTTGTCATCTAAGCTTTCTGCGATTATTTCAAGTGCGTCTGGAAGCGTTTTCCTGTCGCCGACAAGTGAATGATATCTCATTACCTCAAAGGGATTTGAAACTCTTTCAAATAATGGATGATTCGTGTGCGTAACCAAGCTCGTCTTTCCGTGCATTGGTTTTGGAGCATGTATAATTTTTCCACCTAAATGACCGATAATTCCCTGGTGTCCTAAGCATACTCCAAGAATCGGGGTTTTTTTGAGTTCCAGGATCACGCGTTTGCAGACTCCAAAGTCCTTTTCGTTCAGAGGGTTTCCAGGGCCCGGCGAGATAATCACTGCATCAAACAATTCGGTTTTGATCTCATTAAGTGTTATCTCATTGTTCCTTTTGACAATAATTTCGTGGCCAAGTGAAGCTACTTGCTGGTAAAGATTGTAGGTAAAAGAATCAAAGTTGTCAATCAAAAGTATCCTCATCATTCTTCACCCAGTATTCTTAACAGAGCCTTGGCCTTGTTTTCCGTTTCCTCGTATTCTTTTTCAGGGTCGCTATCGGCTACAATTCCTGCGCCGGTTTGTACATACAGTATGTTTCCTTTAGCAAAGAACGTTCTAATTCCTATCGCAAAGTCCATGTTTCCGTTTGCTCCAAAGTAGCCTACTGCCCCCGCATACGGTCCACGTGTTTCTTGTTCATATGTCGCAATTAACTCCATCGCACGAACCTTTGGCGCGCCAGATACAGTTCCTGCTGGAAAAATGGCGTTGAATGCATCAAAACCTGTTTTGGAAGGGTCAAGCTTTGCTTGAATTCCAGATGCAATATGCTGAACTTGTGAATACTGGTGAACATCCATTAGTGAGAATACTTCAACGCTTCCGGGCACCGCAACTTTTCCGATATCGTTGCGGGTTAAATCAACCAGCATAAGATGTTCCGCACGCTCTTTGGGGTCAGCAAGCAGTTTTTCCTTGAGTTCATCATCTTCCTGTTTTGTTTTTCCTCTTTTTGCCGTTCCTGCAAGCGTTGCAAAACTGGTTATGTTGCCTTGTTCTATGCGAATTAAATTTTCAGGACTTGAACCGATAATCGTTCGTTCGCCAAATGCAAGATAGAACATGTAGGGGGAGGGATTTGTGCTTTTTAGTTTTGGGTAGAGCGTTTCGATGTTTCCCGAGTAGTCAAACGAATACTGTTTTGAAATGACTGCTTGGAATATGTCTCCCTCAACAATGTGCTGTTTGAGCTGCATTATGTTATTACAAAATTCCTTTTTTGTTTTTGAGCATGTAGTTTGCTTGATCTGAAGTTGTGGTTTGGTTTTGAGTTCTTTTGCTAGCGCATTCTTTATTTCCACAATCCGGGATATTCCCTGGTAGCGGTATGTTGTTTTTCCCTTATGATGGTCAAACACGATGCAATCAGGGAATATTCCGAATTCAAAATCAGGAAAATCAAGCGTATCGTTTGTTTTTGGAAGCTTTTCAATTGTTCTAATATATTCATATGAAAAATATCCGACTGCTCCGCCAATAAGTCCCGCTTCTTGGGTTTTGAGTTTTGGTATTTCGTTTTCAAGAAGTTTAAGCGGTTCATTCGTTCTTTTTTTACGCCCATCAACCTCGAACGTTCCATCCTTGAAGGTTATTACTTTACTTGGTTTGAACCCAACGAAAGAAAATCGTGCCTTCTGGTCTTTTTCGGATGCGCTTTCAAAAAGAAATGCGTATGGCGAGCATGATTTAAGTGCCAAAAACACTTCAAACGGAGTCTTATCCGTTTGAATTTCTTTTTCAGTTATGCCAATGAAAATCCTTTTCCATACAATCCCTCTTTGTCAGTGTCTTTGTTGAGCAGGATGTACATATTTAAACTTTTATGTATACTTTCATTCATTTTATTTCAAAATCTGCAGGCACTACTTTTTTGAAGAAAGGGGGATTAAGAATATTCGGACCTATTGTATGAACTGCTTGTTCAAAACCACCATATGCTTCAATCTCTTGCTCGAGCCAAGCATATTTTTTTCTAACTTGTTCGATATCTTTTGCATAGGGTGCAGTTACTTGTCCATTCTCATATGTTTCATATATTTCTGGTTGTTGATTTTGAAGTCTTGCGAGCGCATAATTGTACACTTTAGTTACTGGCGCACACTGTAAGCAAACGCGTACGTCTTTTTCAGCGTATGCATAAATGAGATCGTCTGCTTTATATGTGTTGCCAGATACCATCAATTCTTGCGAAGGCACTTCAAAATCTATTTTTCCACCACTGCGAATAGCGCGATATGCAAAAATATCATCTGCATGAATTGTTCCGTGATCAATGAGGGGCATATAAAATGCACTATGATTTTCAATTCCCATAATCGTAACTCGTTTTCTCACAATTTCAATATCAAGAATTTCTAAAACTCGTTGGATTGCGCTTGCCACGCCTGCGCACCCATTTAACTCGATTCCTGTTTGAGGGTTCCAATCCGTTAGTCTTTCAAGAATAGGAATTCGTTGTGCATAGAACTCTTTAGTTAAGCATCTGCCTTTGCATTGATCCAAAGAGGAGTAATGATTACAGTTAAGCCTCATCCAACGAATTAATCGATAAAACGTATTTTCTTCAGAATTACCTTCGATATGTTGTTTTTTGATCCAAGCAAGCATTTCCTTTAGAGGAGATCGTTTATACTGGGGGTCAATTTGTCGATCTTGGCATGCGGGAAGTACGTTTGCTAACGCAAGTCCTGCAGTTATCTTAAGAAATCGTCTTCTATTCATATTTTAATTGTGATACAAAAAG
>CAYSWK010000013.1:0-1854 GCA_964434735.1 Microcaldota archaeon
TGTGCACATGATTTATAAACACGGCGTACAAACCTCTTTTTGGTTGAATATATATGGTTCTTTTTTCATGGAAAATTGGCGGTTCAGCAGGAGACGGGTCATTTGCAACGGGCCTTGCCATGGCAAAGATGTTTACTCGTACAGGGTATTTTGCAGTTGGTTATCCAGAATATCCTTCATTGATTAAGGGCGGACACAACACGTACCAGGTTGTTATTGATAAAAAGCCCGTTCATTCCCCCGTTCAGACAACGAATATTGTCGTTGCGCTCAATAAGGATGCAATTTTTTTCCACAAGGACAATATTACTAAAGGCGGCGCCTTAATTTATGACGAGCAGATTGACATTTCAAAATTCACCGTACGTGCAGATATTCTTAAAGTGGCTGTACCTTTCCTTAAGATCATTACTGAAAACAACGCGGACCAGCGGATGAAAAACGTCATTTGCATCGGCGCATCGCTTGCACTCATTGATTATCCGATGGATATTCTTGAAGAGATTATTCGTGACACGTTTGGCAAGAAAGGCGAGGAAGTTGTCCAGAAGAACCTTGCAGTTGCAAAAGCAGGGTTTGCCCACGTAAAGTCGGTGTGCAAAACAGATTCGTTCCCTCAGAAGGTCAAAAAGCTTGGGGCGGCCAAGCAGCTTATGCTTACAGGGAATGAAACGGCAGGGGTTGGAGCAATACGTGCAGGAATTACCTTTTTCTCAGCATACCCTATGACTCCCGCATCATCCGTTTTGCATTATTTGGTGACAAAGGAATATGATTATGATATTGTCGTAAAGCAGACTGAGGACGAGATTGCAGCAATTAATTATGCAGTTGGGGCAGCGTATGCCGGTGCCCGCTCAATGACTGCAACGTCGGGCGGCGGGTTTGCACTTATGACTGAAACGCTTGGTATGGCAGCAATTGCGGAAACTCCCATCGTCGTTTTCCTTGCGCAGCGTGTCGGGCCTTCAACCGGTATGCCTACCTGGACTGAGCAAGCCGAACTTCGTTTTGCGCTTCATGCATCACAGGGTGAATTTTTAAGGGTGGTAACGGCACCTGGTGATGTGAACGAGATGTTCCATACTATGATCCGGGCATTCAACTGGGCGGAAAAGTACCAGATCCCTGTTTTAGTTTTGTCTGACAAGTTCCTTTCCGAATCGCATTTCTCGACCCTGCCTTTTGACGAGTCAAAAATAAAAATCGAGCGCGGCAAAATTGCAACGAACCTTCCTGCGTTGCCGCCCATGACGCGATTCAAACGATACTCATTGTCAAAGGACGGCGTTTCACCCCGTTCGCTTCCAGGAGAGCCAAATGGTCTTCACGTTGCTTCAAGCTATGAGCACGATGAGACCGGATTTTCATCTGAATTGTTTTCCATGCGCCGTGCGCAAGTGGAGAAACGTGCAGCAAAAATGCATGATTTGGTAAAGGAGATGCACCTTCCAACGGTGTACGGCCCTGCAAAGGCAGAGGTGACCATTATCACCTGGGGTTCGATGAAGCTGCCCATTCTTGATGCGCTTGAGCACCTTGACGGCGTTAATTTGCTTCATTTTACTGACTTGTATCCGATGGACGTGGAAAAGGTTTCAAAGATGCTTTCCTCATGCAAAAAAACGATCCTGCTTGAAAACAACTCGACCGCCCAGTTTGGCGGATTGCTTCGTGAATTGACCGGGTTTGTTCCTGACGTCAAGTTGCTTAAGTATGACGGCAGGCAGTTTTTCCCTGAGCAGGTAGTTGATGAGGTAAAGAAAATCATTGCCAGCAAGTTCAAGGAAAAAGAGGTCGTGTGCAAGGAGAAAATTGACCACGAGTTCTATGCCCCGCACAAGTTTGTGCAAT
>CAYSWK010000013.1:1954-25218 GCA_964434735.1 Microcaldota archaeon
GTGTGCAAGGAGAAAATTGACCACGAGTTCTATGCCCCGCACAAGTTTGTGCAATGATTTTTTTAAAGTCCTAATCCGAAATTTACCTTTCGGGCAGGATTTTCCGCTTTAATTTCAAAAGGGTTTACAAACGAAGGATTGAGCTTCTTCATTATTTTTACAATAAGGTCCGCTTCCCCTTGCGGTTTTTGGCCCTGACGTTCAAAGAACGCACTCATTATTTGAACTTTTAATTCAAGATTTGCAGCCCTTTGCTTTGCAGGAGTGTTAAATTCGTCATATTCGACAATTATTGCTTGAAAATCTTTTTGCAAAAGCATTTGTGCATACAACCTGTCAAACACTTCTTTTCGAGGTGCCGGAAGTACGGGAAGAGTTGGTTTGAACCCGTTGCTTGTGTCAAAAAGAATTTTAATATCGCCGTTGGCTTTAAGTGCATCTGCAACGTTTACCCTAACAGGCGTGGTGGCAGGGGCTGTTTTTGGTGTTGCTGGCTTGGCTGTTTGTACAATTCCTTGTTTTTTAATAAAAGAAAGAAGTTTCTTTTTATCATTCTCTTCAATGTCAATTCCTGCTTCAAGCGCGTTGATTTTTTTAAGTGCGCCTGCCTTGTCAAATGGGTTGTTATCAATAAAAAAGGAAGAGGTTGTCGGGTCAAACTCGACAGTTATTCCTCCGGCAGTTATTTTCGCCATGTCATCACTTCAGAGTGTATCCTCCTTTTTTCTTATCCGTAAGGAATTTGACCGTTTTTGTTGTTAGGTAAGTATCCAGTGCCTCAGGCGTCATTGAACCGGGGGTTGAAAATTCATTGTTGAATAATCTTCCTTCTACAATGGCTTTTGCATCTGTTTTTATCTGGGCCTCTGTTTTTTTGGTAGTGAAGTTTCGTTTCAATGCTTCCACAACCATTTGTTGTTTATCAACGACTACTGGTACCGGGCCTGGTTTTTCAGTAGGCATTACGCTTGAAAATGCTTCGTCAAGTGCGTTACGAACGACATGTGGCTCTTTAGGATAGAGGGCCATTTCAATATTTGCGTTTGTAAGTTGGTCATCGTCAAATGTATTAATTGCTTTTTGAACTGCAGTTGCAACAGGTTCAACTTCATATCCATCTGGAAGAGATGCCGCTTTTCCTGCAACATAATCCTCAAGTGTGGCATACTTTGTAAGTGCGATTTGCCTTCTTTCAAGTTCTTCAAATAAGGTTTGCACTTTCGGATTTTGAAGTAAAAGAGCTGCTTTGGTAATGTCTGCTCCCAGCATTTCTTCAAGTTTTCGCACGGCCTCAGGTGGCAAGGTAAGGTTTTTTTGATTAATACTTGGAAGCTGTGGTTTCAACCGTGGGTCCTTGAGTAGTTCAATTTCTGCAAATACTCGCGTCATTGCCTTTTCAAGTGCGTCCGAATTGGCGCCGAATCGTTCATAATACGATTGTGCGCGGTTGTAAAATAGGAATTTGATTCCTGCAAAATTATCAAGTATTGTTTTGGCATCCGTATCTTTTTCGAGTCGTTTTTTGAATTCCGACACTGCAGGGTACTTTTTTGCATCTCTTTCCATTTGGAACATGGTGCGTATTGTTTCAATGGAAAACTCAGCTTCTTTAGCACCGAGTGCTTTTTCTTTTGTACCTGTTCCAACTTCCGCATATTTTTGGCGTATTGCGGGTTGTGTTGCAACTTGAGTTTCAATAAGTGCAACTTGAGCTGGATCGTTAAGTTCTTCAGCAGTGTGCATCTTTATAATTCCCCGGTATACAAAGGGGTTCTTTTCAAAGAATTCTTTTGCTTTCTGGCTGAATGCCGTTTTTGTGATTTCTTCCTGGACTTCCCCTCTTGCTTTTCCCGTATCTGTAATGCCCCATTTTGTGTCTAACCAACGTGTTCCAAATGCTCCGGTTGGCTCCCATCCAAAATAAAGTCCGCCTGCTAATACAAGAGTTGCAACAACCCCTGGATGATTTTTTCCTGCATTATATAACCAGGTGATAGGTGTTCCCGTTGCTGCTTTTTTGAACCATCCCGCACCTGTTTTTCCTGCTGCTGCCTCACCGGCGATTTCTTCTAGGACTGTTGCGCTTATTTGTTCAAACCTTTTAAGAAGTGAAATATCTGGTGCTGCTTCAGTGAGTGCAGTACGAAATGCATCCCCTCTTGCGGCCGCGGTTGGGTGTGATTTTGCAAATGCATCAAGTGCGTCAGTAGTTACTGCTTCAAGCCCGCGTAAGCGTGAAAGGATATCTGCCTGTACATTTTCATTAATATTATTTAGAAGCGTTGTTGATATTCTATTTTCTACGGTGCTCGCATACTCTACTAACGCCTTTGAAGTTAGGCGGTTAGTACGTATTAATTGCCTTAATAGCAATGCAGCATCTTCATCGTTGTTTCTGAGAACTCGTTCAATGGTTTGTTCGGCAGTCAATCCTGTAGGTATCCTGTCTATGAGTGCTTGGACTCGTGTCATGGTGCGTGCGGCTTCAATAGCAGATGCGTTGCTTCCTGCCGCATGTATTTTTTGTGCTCTTATTTTGGCCCAGTTTTTAAGGCGATCAAATTTTTTAGGTTGTTCTGTTCTCGGAGGTTCTGCGTGTGTTGGTTCAGCCATTTTAATCACCAATTATCATTATTATTAACTAATATGCTCATAAACTCTTTATAAAGCTTCTTTTTCCGCCATAAGTGGATCCTCTATTATTTTAAGGTTATCTCCTTCTGCGAGCCAAAGCCGGTATGAATTTCCTCTTTCCTCGGCAGGCAGCATGTTGAAGAATATGTGGCCATTAACGTATTTTGCAAAGGATATCATTTCTTTGGTTTTTTTATCGTATTGGTCATAATCCTTGAAATCCTCTTCCATAAAGGTCCTTAGGTTTTTTACGTTATTATCTACGCAAAAGAGAATGTAAATGGTAAGGGGCATTTCTTTTTGTATGTTTTTTGAAAGTTTTAGGTATTCCTTTCTCATTTCCATGAAATCTTTTAATGTAAAGTTGTGAGATGCAAACGCAACTCTGAGAAAATGCCTGAACACTTGGCCTTCAGGAACATACTTTCCTAGTACTTCATTATATTGTTTAGTAAGCTGGTTTCCTTCAGGAAGTCCAAGGCTTATCGTTCCTGATGAAATAGCAACATCGGTAGCAAAAGCAATCATTCGAAGCATACGCGTGTCTATATATGCCTCAATTATGCTTGGGTTGAGCGAAGCAGTTCGTGTTGCCGCTCTTCCACCAAGAGCGGTGCCAAGGTCTTTGATCATTTCCGTGATGCGGGGAAGGTTTTCAGGGATAATCCTCATCATTGCTATTTGTGAAGCGGTTTCGCTCACTACTGCTGCTTCTTGGGGAGTCAAGTTTTTTGCGACAAGGCCAAGACGCTTTACAAGGACTTTTTCAAGTACTGCCTGTGTTGCGCGAAAACGGGTTACTTCAGTAAGTCCGCGTATGCCTAATTTTCGAACAGTTTCTTTCACTGCGAGCCTTCCAGGTGCGCTTGCAAGGCTTCCAAGCACAAGCGTTTCACGTACAAGCGCAAGTGCTGCCTTTGTTTTTTCATAATTGTCAAATTCGTCATTCGTGAGCACTTCAATTGAATTTTTGATTGACGGAATTTGCATGTAGACAAATACTCCGCCAAGCAGTATTTTTGGGAGCACCGTGCGTGCCACTGTCGTAAGGGGAGGGATTCCTCGTAGTATCGTTTCCCCGGCCCACCAGCGAGTTGCAAGTGCGGTCGTGCCGCGTGCTCCTTGGATGAGTGCGCCGCCTCCACCGAGCGTGAATCTAAGAATAAGCATATCGAGGGTCATATACCCCGCGGCCTTGAATCCTTCGGCAACAAGGTTTTGTTCCGGACGTTTTTGTCCAAGAATTTCTTCATATACTAATTTTTCATGCACTTTTTGTTTAAGGTTTGCATGGTATGTCGGTAAAATAGTGCCGGCGACTACATCGAGCGCTTTAATTGTCGGTTCCCATTTTCGGATTTTTGCCATTTCACGGTCCTGTTCTTCCGTTTCTTTTTTCATTTTGCGGTAAGCGTCACGTCCGCCTATTGCTAATGCAACGCCAAACATCTCATCGGGTATGTCTCTTCGTGACAGTTCCCCTTCGTCAAGAAGCTGGAACAATCTGAATGCGTATATTTCCATGATAGAACGGATTCCCTGCATGCGGGCTTCAGGACTTCCACCTATTTTAAATTCATCAAATACAGTAGTAGGGTGCTCCTGAATGTATGCTAGGTTTGCATAGGTAAGATATACGCTTGTAATCGCACGTATTCTATCTTTTTCACTAGGAAGACGTCGGGCCAGTCGTGCCAAAAATATATACCTGTCAAATACGGGGTCGGCAGTTCCTTCAGGTCGTTCTGTTTTTTGATGGACTCCAAAAAATTCTTCAGATTGTATCAATGAGGTGTATCCTTCTTCTGCAGGAAGAGTATGGGCATCCGCATGTGAAAAATAAGTATCTGTACGGTTTGAATACTTTTCAAATTGTGATTCCCCCATTTCTTGAGTTAGGGAGGTAAGGACTGCTAAATAAAGGGATACTTCTTCTAAATAGCGGCTGTATTCATCTTCGTATTCCTGGTTTGTTGCAAGGAGTTTGCGAAATACTTCAAATTGTTCTGGTGATACGGTGTCTTGGTTTGTTGAGTATGAAGCAAACGAGTTTCCTAATTTTTGTTGCGCAATTTGCATTTCTTTTTCAGCGCGCAATCTCTTTTTTTCAACGTTATCCAGCCGTTTGAGAAGTTGTAAGCTCATGCGTGTTAATTCGTGTTCTTCCTTTGTTGGCCCTATCCCATGATCCTGTTCCCATTGGCGTATTTCTCGTACAATTTGCTTAAGTTGCTTGTACTGATTTGATACTTCGGATGCGCTTTTGGAGCCCATATCTATATTTACGATGAGTTCATTCCGTGCTTTTTCAAGATTTTCAACAAATGTTTCCTGCAGCATAACAAGTTTAAGTAGTTTTCCATAGTCTTGTGAGCCTTCAAGTTCGGTTTGCATCTGTGCAATTTTTTCGGCATGTACGAGGAGTAATTTAAATCGGTTGTTAAGTCCCGAAATAAGTTTTTCTTGCGTAAGTCCCGAATAGTCAAAGCTTTCTTTCCCACCTGCTGTTTTTATCCACTTATATTCATTTTCAGTCCTAACTGGGATCTTTTTGAGTTGAGGGTTTTCTTCCTCATCTTGTGGTTCTTTATGTCTAGGAGAGACCATACATCAAAATTACCGCATTTGAAGCTTTTAAATGCACTGGTTGAGCCTAGAACGCAATTCTAAGCACGTGCAATAAGGCAAGGAGAATGACGCCAGGAATCCCGCCAAAAAGGACGACGAGAATGCTGAATAAATTAAGCGGAATGGAAATGCCAAAAAAGCCCAGGGCAAAAAAGGCAGCAAACGAAATAATGATGTGAATTAGGTGAACAACCAGTTTTTTTACAAGCTGGAAAAGGAAATACGCAATGACGAGAGAAAGGGCGACTGCAATGATCTCAATTATCATATATTCAAGAGCATACGACTGGTTTATAAATATGTATTGCGTATATTTGTAATACAAAATGGAAAGAAGTGGAATAATGGAATTGTTTGCAGAAAAAGAAAAGAAACGCACCGATCTTTCGTTCAAACCGGTGAAAGCCGCTGCACTTGACGTTCATGAGCTTGGAACAATTGCAGCTTTACATACGGGCCTTCAGCCAAGGGAAGCAACGCACAAGCACGTTCTTTCGGCACAAACCCTTCAAACTATTCTTGCAAATGCACAAACAAATGTTAAGGATCCACAAGAACTTTCAAGACGATTTTTACAGGCACTTGGATAATTATTAAAAAAAAGAAAATTATTCCATTTCTATTGTTCCAGGAGGCTTATTCGTAATATCATACACCACGCGGCCGACCGCCGTTATTTCGTTGGTGATGCGTGTTGATATTTTTTGAAGTACTTCGAATGGAAGCTGGCTAAAGTTTGCAGTCATGCCATCAAGGCTTTTCACTGCACGAACAATGACGGTGTATTGGTATGCCCGTTCATCCCCTCGAACTCCGACGGTTTTTGAATCAAGCAATGCTGCAAAATACTGCCAGGGCTTTTCTGCCTTTTTTGACTTGGCTGCTTTCTCAATCTCCTCTTCAACAATGGCGCATGCTTTTTGGACTATTTCAACTTTTTCCTCGCTTACTTCTCCGACAATGCGTACGGCAAGGCCGGGGCCGGGGAACGGTTGGCGTTCATATACTTGTTCAGGCAAGCCGAGTGCCTTTCCTACTTGGCGCACTTCATGCTTGTATAATTCACGCAAAGGTTCAACTAATCGTAATTTCATCGATTCGGGCAATCCGCCTACGTTGTGGTGGCTTTTGATGGTGTGCCTTCCTTGCCCACCAGATTCAATCCAGTCTGGTGCAATGGTTCCTTGCACAAGCACCTTTACCGAGTGGAGTTTTGCTTCCTCTTCAAAAACACGGATGAATTGCTCACCGATAATTTTTCTCTTTTCTTCAGGGTCAAGGACACCTTTTAAATGATTTAAGAATCGTGATTTTGCATCAACAACCGTAAGTTTGATGCCGACTTTTTTTGCAGCAGCTTTTACTTCTGCTACCTCATTAAGGCGCATAAGTCCTGTGTCAACGAAAATGGCAACAAGCTGCGAAGGAATTGATTTTGCACATATGGCAGCTGCAACAAAACTGTCAACGCCTCCTGACAATGCTACGATGGCATGGTCGGTGCCGACTTGTTTTTTGATGTCTTCTTTAGCGTTTAAAATAAACTTCTTGGAATCAAAAGGCATGATATACTATATATGGCTTTATTTAAGTAAGTTTGCTTATATCTTGGAAGTATGGACTCTTGCTCTTTGCTTTATCAAAAAGAAGGTTATGAACTTTATTCTGTTACTGATTCCCATTTTCCAAGCCACACTTACCTTTTACGAAGCCCTCATAGCCAGGAGGTGCTTTACAACCCCCAACGGGTTGGAAAACCCTTGCAGGATTCGATGGAAAAGCTTTCAGTCCATATGATGGACGTGCTTTTGCAAACAGCACTTAAAGGGGTAAAGGCAGACAATGTTTGCGAGCTTGTATTCCTTTCAGGTGGCTTATATTACGCATTGAATCATGGGTTTAAGCAGAAAACAAACCTTGCACTGCCGCAGTGCTTTTTAGGCATTAAGCGAAAGAGGCTTTTGGGCCAGGATGGGGAATTCACGGCGGTTGCAACGTATGAGAATTTTGAGTCCTTGCCAAATCATGCAACTATTTTGATTGGAGATACGATTGCAACCGGCGCAACGCTTGAAAAAGGCATTGAGACGATTCTTAATGCAATTCATGAGCGTTCGTTTGTTCTTGATAAGTTAGTGGTCGTAACCTTGGCGGGCTCAGTTGACGGCGCAAAGCGTTTGCAAAAAATAGAGGAGCATATCAAGCGGCAGTTCCCCTCATTTACGTTGTATCATATTGCATGCGAGCAGCTTTTCCATTTGATGCCTGACGGAACTGATTTGAGGTTTTTGTATCCAGATGCGGTCATGCCTCAAAAAACAAGGGAAAAAACACTTGAATTGTACGGCGAGGAGCTTGGCAAGGACATGAAATGTGCCGTTTTTGATTGGGGAACGCGTTGCAAGAACCCTCAAGGGCATTACCACGAATTCATGGAGTGGGCAAAGGAAGCGCAAGGAACAGCACAGACTCAAAAGGCAAAGGATGTTTTAGGGCGGATGATTTCTGAATTGGAATCGATGCACGAGACGCTTTCCAAGCAGCTTTAAAACACAGCAATAAACACTCTTTATAAATTGTTTTGCGCTAGATATAATTCTGTTTCTTTATTTCATAACGTGATCGTATGGTTAGTCTAGCTCACAGGGAAAAGGTAAAACCGCTTGGAATTCACACTGTTTTGGGACATGCGCATGCAAAAAACATATGGGATACGCTCCCTCATTTGAAAGATAATGGGGGCATGCTGCCGCCTTTTGTTATTGCAGTCGGCTCGCGAACGCGTGTGTGGGATGCAGGCGAAATTCTTAATCTTAGGAATTTTTGCGTCCTTGATGAGGATATACGGGTTCGGCTTGGCGCATTTCATGGAAATCGCATCGCCGGCCGGGTTGCAGTTGCAATCGGTACGTATGATTATCAGGGTTTTGAGTTTCCATTGGCAGTTGTTGAAACTCAAATGGGATGCTCGGCAACACAGATTAATTTGAAGGAAGCACTTTACTTTACACGAGACGACGGCTATCAATTTGGGGATAAAGAAATAAGGTCCAATGCAATTTACGTCGTTCGTGCAGGCACTTGCGCGGGCGTTAATAGCCATAATCCGGCCGAAGACAAGGTTGAAATAGGAGATATTTTTATTGCAACTGAAAGTTACGGTTCAATCGGGGCGTTAATTCAATCATTTGGCGGTTCAATCAATTTTTCAGGACCAAATATCGCTCATGTGCTTGAGGTTCTTCGGGGAAGGGATCGTTCCCTTCGAAGGGCATTGACTATGAGTTCGGATGACAATAGCCTTGTTACTCATTCATCCGATCTTCTTAATTTGCGTTTGCAACGTGCGGCCGATTCGCTTAAGCTTCGTAACTTTACTGGTAAGAATTTCTCAAAGGATTCGCTTTATGCAGAACTTGGGGAGGACGGATTTGCAATGCTTCGTGATACCTTTGGAGTTATTAGTACTGAGATGGAACAACTTATGGTTGATGCGTTGGCTGCGGAATTTTCAGATGCCGGAATTAGAGTTCATAGCGGGTTGGTTTCAGCAGCAATTGGCGCTATCCCTGGAAAATCATTCCCAGAGACCGTTGAGGACCATAGATTAGCAGAAGCGGCAGAAAAAAATATTTTGCTTGTTGCAGCAGATGCGTTTGGAGCGATCGCAAAATCACTTAATCCTTGAGTTTTTCTTTACTCCTTTTAATTTCTTCCCAGTATCTTCATGTCATGAAAAGAATTTTTGGAAATATTTTTTCGTTTGCAGGTATTGCGCTTCTTGGGTTATTTGCCCTTTTGCTTCTTTCAATCGTACGTACTAGTTTTTTTGGCGAAGTGGAGCCTGAAAAACATATTTACTTTGAAATTGTATTTTTGTTGCTTGTTGCTGTTTTGGGCGAACTGGCTGCAAAGTACACTAAACAACCCGGAGTCATGGTGCTCATGATTCTTGGTATTTTGATTTCACCCAGTTTCCTTGCATTGGCATGGAAATCTCTTTTAAGTTTAGGCATTTCAGTCCCGTTGCACCCTCCAGACATTTTGCGTAATGTCGACGTTATTCACGTGTTTGCGCAATTGGGGGCAATTATCCTTCTTTTCAAGGTAGGGCTTGAAAGTAAAATTGAGAAAATTTTTGCAAAGGAAAACCTTGCGGTTGCAATTGCCGGCGTTGTTCTTCCCTTTGTTGTCGGTTATTTCTATGCATCAACAACGGGCGGAAATTTTGCATACGCAATGTTTGTCGGTGCGGCTCTTACTGCCACAAGTGTTGGTGTAACTGTTGCGCTTTTGAAGGAGTTCAAGCTTGTCACGGAACATTTTGCAGAAATCATAATCGGTGCGGCAGTTCTTGATGATATTCTTGGCTTACTTGTGCTTTCGCTCGTCATTAATGTGACGGGTTCGCAAGGCGCAGAACTTACGTCTTTAACATACACGTTTGGGGTTGCTCTCGTTTTCCTTGCAGGTGCTGTTTTTGCTGGAAGGTGGGCAGTTGACTATCTTGACAAGAAGGAATTTTCACAACGAAGATTTTTGGTTGCATTGGCGTTGGTCATTTTCTATGCATACGTAGCAGAATACGTAAAATTATCTGCAATAGTCGGCGCATTCATTGCAGGGCTCGTGCTGTCAAAAAGCAAGCATTCGCATGAGCTTGAGGAAAAATCCTGGGGGCTTGAGCTTTTATTCATGCCCATTTTTTTCATTTCGCTTGGGACGTTGATTGATGTAAATGCATTGTTTGAGTTTGCTATTCCCCTCTTAGTCATTTCCGTGCTTGCGCTTCTTACGAAATTAATCGGTTGCGGCTTAGCTGCCAAATTAGTAAAACTTAAAACTCAGGACGCGATACTTGTAGGTGTGGGCATGGCCCCACGCGGCGAAGTAGCATTGATCATTGCGTCAATCGGGCTTTCAACCGCGATTCTTACTCAATCAGAATATTCAGTTATTGTGTCAATGGCTTTGATTACGACTTTTGTAACTCCGCCTCTTATGCAGCATTTGCTTGAGTCAAGAACTGCCTCTTAAAATGTTCATGGAGAAACAATCCTATGCGTTCCTGGCTTTTGGATGTCCTCCGTGGTCTTGCCGTACTTGGGATGGTTGCGTTCCATACGGCATTTGACTTGAACCTTTTCGGGTTTGTTTCACTTGAGCTTTACCAAGGCAATTGGCTTCTATTCCAGCGCACCATTGTTACGTTGTTCATTCTAGTTTCCGCAGCATCGCTTGTTTTTTCCTATGAAAAACGTTCATCCTTTAAGCAGCATTTGAATGGGCTTGCCATTCTTCTTGCAGCTGCACTGTTGGTAACCGCTGCAACGTACGCAGTATATCCGCACTACGCGATTTATTTTGGAATTTTGCATTTTCTTTTTGCATGCAGGCTTGTTTCACTCGTGATCTTTTCTTTTTTTAAAAAACAAGAATGGCATTTTTGGTTCCTGCTTGGCGTACTTTCGCTTTCACTTAATTGGTTTTTCCCGTTTGGCAATTCGCCTGAAGGCACGTATGTAGGATTGCCCTTTGGGTTTGTACCCGCGTCTTTCCTATCATTTGATTATTATCCTTTTTTCCCGTGGAGCGGTATTTTTTTCTTAGGAGTAGGCATGGCTCTTTTTTTGAAAACATTGCATTTCACGGCGTTGCAAAACCCTAAATTCCTCCTTTTTGACCTTCTTGAACTTACGGGAAAAAATGCGCTTTTTATTTACCTCATGCATGAATTTATCGTACTTGCAGTTATTTTTTCAGTTGCAGTGTATCTTTGAACCGTTATTTTATCAAAATGTTACGTAAAATAATTTACGGCACAACTGCGCACCACCCTTTTTAAATACTCGGTGGCTTATCTTCGTCAGGTGTACTGATGGTTCTTACTCAGAACAAGATTATTACGTATGGTGGCCTGGCCGTCGCAGGTATTGGTATTCTTCTTGGCCTTGTGTTTTCTGCCGTAATTCCTCCTTTTGGCATTCTTGGCGCACTTTTATGCGTAATCGGCGGTCTTTTTACCATTCTTATAAAATATTATGGCTACAACCTCATGCCGATTATTACTAAAATGACCAAAACGTCTTCACCCATTGAGGCGGCGTATGAAATCCCTCCTTCCCAAGATGCAATTCTTCGTGAGGCAAACGGCGTGTACTACGCATCGGCATTTTTGGGGATAAAAATATACGAATCGGCAACTGAAAAATCGCTTGAGGAAAACATTGCATACAATGAAAATTTTGAACGGGCCGTTTCAAATCTTAAGTATGTCACCAAAATTTCCTACATGCTTTATGTTGAAGATATTGCTGATAAGCGAAAAATTATTGAAACAAAGCGCGCCGAATCGCAGCTTCGCCTTTCGCGTGAACGTGAGAAATCCGACCCCGACGCATTACGCCTTGACAGGTATGAACGCGACGTTCAAAAGTGGGATATGGAGCTTGGTAAGCTTACCAAGGGCGTCAAACCTATGGGTGTTATTGCCTACGCAATGACTACTGCCATAGGGGTAAGCAAAGACGGTGCCCTTGCAAATGCACGTTCACAGGCAAACGAACTTCGTACGGTGCTTGCCAACGCACTTAATGTTGAAGTTGAACTTTTAACAGCCGACCAGATGCTTAAATGTTTTGAATGGGAACGATTCTTCCCTGCAAATCCGTCAGACCTTGAAGATTCACTCAGTTGATGTTCATGGGAAAAATACCGCTTTGTAAAATAAACAATCGCGAACTTTCTCGCAGGAATATACTGGTCCATCCTCCTGAGCCTCCGCTTTCCGTTACTTTTAGAGACCCGTCAGATTCCATTTACATCGGCAGGACAAAAATACTCCGCGCGCCCTTTTATTGGACATATCAGGATACGCCTAATCCCCATATCGCAATTGTAGGTATTTCAGGTTCAGGTAAAAGTTATTTCATTAAGACATTCCTTTTGCGTGCTTCATACGTATGGAACACCAACGCGCTCATTATTGATTGGGCAGGGGAATACAAGCCCTGGGTAAGTCAGACAAGCGGTAAGGTCATTTCACTCGGTAAGGGCAGTTATCTTAACCTTCTGGATCTAGGGGGAATGAAGCCGTATGACCGTATCAAGCAGATTATGCGAACGCTCGAGTTACTTACTGATATTGGCCAGTATCCTGAACAAAGACGATTAACCGAACAGGCGATAGAAAAATCGTATGTGAAAAACAAGTTTAGGATGGATTCCCTTGAGCAAAAGGACGAGCTTGGAAAACAGCTTATGCCGCCAACGCTTAAGGATGTCGTTAAGTTGCTTAAGGAACAGGATTCGCTTGGAACGTATGAGTTTCCTGCGGAAATGGAAAACGCCATATATCGTTTGGAGCAGTATACCAAATCGGGCGAGGATTATTTTGCCCAGCAAAGTACCGTTTCGCTTGATGAGTTGTCAACTTCCGGGCTCGTGGACCTTGACTTGTCCGGCCTTCCTGATGAAACGTTCCGTGCATTGGCTGCGCTTACGCTTTTGCAGTTCATGAAGGAAAAAATGCGCGCATCGGGCGCCCAGAAGGCAAAAGGAATTAAGCTTCTTATCGTGCTTGACGAAGCGTGGAAAATTGCAAAAGAGGACAATTCAGATGCAGTCATGATCGTTCGTGAGGGTCGTAAATACAACTTCGGCATCATCGTCGCAAGCCAAAACCCGACGGACATTAGCGAGCATATTTTCTCAAACGTTGGAACCACCTTTATTTTAAAAGTGAAGTTTGACCGGTTCCTTGATTATCTTCAGAATTCGCTTGGTTTTAGTCAATTCATGCGAAATGAAATTACGAAGTTCGGCGTAGGCCAATGCGCAGTCAACATGTCCTTTACCACTCAAGCACGATATCCTTCAACATTCTTGATTGATAAGATAGAGGGCGAGGAACCTTCACGCGAGTTCTTCCTTGACCTTGAAAATGTTCTTACCATCACGCAAAGGAGAGATGGCATGGCACAAAGCATTTCATTCCAAAAAGAAGAATTTAGGAAAAAGCTCAGGCAATTCGGCATATCCGATGAACGGGTTGAGGATACGGTTAAGGCGTTTGAAAAAGCAAACAGGCACCTTGATGTTATCTCATTTGTTCTTTTGCTTGAGCGTTTCGGAGTCATCCGCCGCAACATTTCAGAATTCCTGAAAGAGGCCGGTGTTGATGATTTGACCATTATCAATATCTTTGGCAAGGTCGACATCAAGCGCAATGAGCTTGGCGGCAGGGACATTACCCAAGTAGTTCTCGGAGAATAAGTATGCGGGTTTGCGTTTCATGCGAAAAGGAGATCCCAAAAGGGGGATTTCCTGTAAAAGATGATAAGATTATCCAGGTCATTCGTTCCATCAAGCGTAAGCTCAATATTGCAAAAGACAACGAATTAGTCGTATGTGATTCGTGCAAAGTAAAGCATGCAACGCGCAGGTCGCAGTACGAGCGCAGCCTTCCTATCTGGATTGGCGTAGCCGTTTTGTGCTTTTTAGGCCTTACGGTCCTTCCTCTTCTTTCAGGCAGTCTTAGCATTTCATCAATTATTATTGGCATTTTATTTGCAGGCCTTCTTTTATTTTTTGCGGTTGTACTCCGGTATGTTCCAGCGATGAAAGGTGAATGATTATATGGCAGAACCATCCAAAACCCTCCAGCCCCCCCATGTTGATGGGTTCAAAATTGCCGGCTCAGTGAAAGGCACGCTTAAGCGGGTAGCTGAGCTTGTGAGCGAAATTAGTTTTCTTGAAGTGGCACTTGAAAAGGAGGCAGTTAACCTTGCGTATGTCGAAAGCCGCGACATTAACAAGCAGCCGTACCTGTTTTCCATCATGAAATTCAAGGATGATGGCGTTGATGTTCTTTATTCGGTTCCTGCGGAAATTGCACCTCGTAAAAGAAGGATGGACGTTATCAGATATTTGCTTAACATTCTTACGCTTATTGAAAAGGAGTATGTCGTTGAAAACAAAGTCATTTACCAACTTATAGAGTCCTCGCTTAAGGAACTTACTGAATCAACCAATATTGAATACTCAAAATTATACACGGCGTATGACAATCTTAAGAAGGACAATGAGCAGCTTCAAAGGCGTATTGACCGTCTTGAAGAGCAAGTTTCAAACCTTAATACTAAGAATTATGATTTGCAAGGCAAAAATGACGAGTTTACCTTAAGGCTTAAGCAGCTTGAGTCTATGCCTGCAGGTATACTTAAGGCAAAAATCCAGGAATGGATAACTGAACATAATGGGGAGATAAGTGTATTTGAATTTTCAAAGGTATACCGTGTCAACGAGGCGCTTGTGGAAGAGGCGCTTAACCAGTTGGTTAATGAGGGTTACCTTGAACGCTCACGATAGGTGCATGCACGCATGGTTGGAATAGGGAGCATAAAAATTGCAAAAAAGACATATCAGTTCGATATCAGGCGTAAGTTTGTCCAGAGCATGCGTTTTGTCAAGAAGACGCCCAGTCTTCAGGACCAGTTCAAGCGCACTGTTTCAAACATGCAAAAATCAAAAGGCGATGATAAGAAAAAACCTTCAGCTTCAGGAACTTCCAATACCATTATTCTTGTGGGCACCGTTATGCTTGCCATTTTTCTTATTGGAATTGCGTTCATTTATTTTACGATACAACAGGTTCCAGTCAAGTCCTCAGGCAATGGTCTTGGGCCTCGTGAGCTGAGTGCATCAATTCAGGAGTCCTTTTCAGTAAGCGATGGCGATCGACTGTCGCCTCGTTATAAAGGATATATTCTTGCAAATAATCGTATCTCTGGCCTTTCAAATGTGCATGTCCATCTTTTGACGTATAAGCGAGGCATTCCGCAAGAAGTATTCATTTACGATTCCGAGCGTACTCGTGCCGAAGGCTTTTCAGATTTTGAGCGCAGGCTTACATCATACCTTGAATTGTATGGCATACATACTAACACGATAAGTCGCCAAAGCCTTGTTTCATTGCAGGAACCTTCAATCATTGTTGTTCCAAGCGGATACATTCCTTCAGAACTTCTTGGAATGGGAAATCCGTCTCTTTCGATTCCTTCGCTTCTTGAAAAAGGGCATGTTATTATTTACCTTGGCAGGCCGTTTGATAAATATCTTTCCAACGGTTCTATTTTAGATACGCCACGAGATGTGTTGGTAAAAAATGCAATTCGTTTTGATACGCGTGTGCCTTTGCAGGTAAAGGAACCTATTGATATTTTTGGCCCAGCGTATCAGGCAATGGGGCCAGGGAACAGTTATCTTGCATATGGTGCCGTGAGCATTATTGAGCAGGGGAATGGGACTTTGGTCGTATTGCCTCAGACGCTCGATGAGGGCTGGAGAAATGCAGACGGAGTTCGCGATGCGCTTCCTGCGGCTGACGACGTGAGCGAGATTATTATTGATGCACCCTGGTCGAGTCGGGAAAGTGAAATCGTGTACGTGCCTGAAGAGAATCAGACCTCATTTTTCTCACCCTCTTTTGCGGAAAGCTCCAAGCAGGTACGCATGATCATAACAGGCATTGATGTTGCCGGTTTTAATAATTCTCTTATTAGGAATGAATTTGTTTCACCTGTCGTTCGAGGGAATTTATACATCGAAGGCGGCAGCACGGTTATTCCCAATGAAATCAGCCAGGAACGTACTCGTTTTATCGCCCAGCTTAAGGAGACTACAAATGTTATAACTCCTATTACACTTTTGATTTATAAGAACGGAGAATTGGCAGGAGACCAATTTGCGTTTGGCGGCGGCCCGGTTGAGCCTCGTATTGAAGTCGGCGATAATCTTCCGATTAATTTGGATACGGGAGAATACCTCGGTGTCATTGTTGATGAATTTAACCGTCCTCTTGCACAAGGATACTTCAAGGTTGCTTTCGTTACGCCTGTTTCAAAAGGAGGTAATGACGGTAAGTTCTATTTTGCCTTTGAAAAGGACAAGACACCTGTCAAGTTAAGGCAGGTGAAGGTTACGATCGATAATAATCCCTCCTTGGGAACATACACGTTCAATGACGTTTCTGAAATTGTCCTTAATACGAGGGAGAAAATAGGCAGTGATTTAACGGGCGCACCTCATAAGTTCACGTTTGAGATAGGCTCTATCAAGAAAACGATTCAATATACCCCCCGTAGCAGTCCAAGCATATTTTCTGACCCGCTGTTTTATGGAGTTGTCATTCTTGCATTTGCAATTATAGGTATTGGTGTTTATTTTGCAAAGCGCGAAGAGGTCAAATATCAAATAGATGTTCCCGATTTCCCACCCATCGCGCGGACAAAAATTACATTGTCAAAGGAGCAAATTCTTTCCGTCTTTGACAAGGTTAATGAAACGTACCAATGGAAGTTTACGCCGCTTACTTTGGGCGAGCTTAAGAACGGCTTTAAGAAAATCATGCACCAGGGAAGTCCGTTGTTCATTACTGATTATAATGCAGAATATCTCATGAATAAGCTTATTTTTTCAAAGGATGTTATCGAGTATCTTGGGTATTATATGCCTTCGGCTTGGGTAGCCGCAAGCAGCCATACTCAAAAATACCTTGCATTCTTTAGGAAAATACGGGATTTATGCGTAAACAACGCCATTCCGTTTACTCTTATGGATGAGAGTTCCGATTATGATACGAAAATAACTGTTGTCGGGCAGGAAATGTACATCCATTTCTTTGACCGGGAAATGCGTGAAAAAATAATTCTTCGTTCGCTGCTTTCATTGAAAAAAGGAATGACAGTTATCGTATTCAGGGACCCGGCATTCAAGCGGGGTTTTGAGGAAATACTCTCTTCCCCAGCATCCCGCGCGCTTACGCTTGCAAAGATGGAGCTCGAGAATGGTACGCTCCAGCTTCTTACTATTGAGGAGCTTGAGGCTTTGATTAAGGAGTTACAGTAATTTTTTTATATATTCGCGCGTTTTTTCGTTTGGAAGTATTAGCTCAAACGTATCAGATTCAAAAAATGCGCGGTTTTTTTCAACAAGCTGCTCCATTTCCTTGATGAAACGCACCCGTCCGAATGCGTTTGCGCATGCGAGGAGCTCGGGTGAGCTTTTGGGGTTGTTTTTGATAATATGAAGGATGACGGGGGCGACAAGCACCAGGATGAAGTTTACGTTTTTAAGCATTTCTTCGCGCGTTGGTTCCTCAAAAGAGCATACCTCATTGTTTTCAACATAGATGTTTCCATGGATGAATCCAAGCGAGCGGATCAGCTTGTTGCGTGAAAGAAGGATTTTCAGTATCTTTTCCTTATTTTTTTCAACGTCATGTGCAAGCTCAAAAAGTGAGCCGTTTATCGCAAAAATATCTACGCATGTTTTTTCAAGTAAGGTGTCATCCACACGCGTCACCGTACCAATGCGTTTTTCAAAAGGGGTATTGCCTGGGGGGTTGGGATGGTGTCGCTTACGACTAATGCATCTGCTATTTTTAGAAGTTCTTCAAGGGAGTTTTTGAGGAAGAACCCGTGTGTCGCCGTACAGAATACTTTTGATGCGCCTCCTGCCCGGACATTTTTGACAGCACGTATCATGGTGCCTCCGCTTGCAATCATATCGTCAATAATAATGACATCTTTTCCCTTGACCTCAAAGGAACGTTCCATAGTTGCAATTTCACGCACGGCATGCGAGGAATCCTTTGAATAGTCTCCCCGTACCTTTTTCATTGATTTTCCTTGTACGCCCGTAAGGTAGCTTGCGCCTTCGTCAGGGCTTATGACGATGGGCGTTTTTCCGCTTATTTTTTTTACATGTTCTATAAGATTGCGTCCAAACGAGCGGTTTTCGATTACAAGGCCGTTGCATTCGTGAGTTCCCTCTTTTTTGAGGAAATGGCAATCGAAAGTGATAAGTTTTGTGCATCCTGCATTTGCAAGGAGCTTACAAATCAGTTGTGCGCTTTTTAATTCGCCTTCGAGGAATGCCTTGTCTTGCCGAGCATAGGGGAGATACGGCGCGATAAGTGTTACTGTTGCCCCCTTTTCCTTAAGCGCACTGATTATAAGGAGCGCTTCAATTATTGCCTCGTTTTGGTTGGGGTAAAGGCGGTGTAAAATGGTGACTTCTCCCGTGCAAGAGTTGAGCGAAGGGATTCGCACGTACCTATCTCCGTCAGGGAAAGTTTTTGTTTCAATATTTGGGGTCGCAATATCGCCGCAATTGGGTGAAACAAGAAGCATGAATAAAAAATGCCGCGCTATGTCTTTAAACGTTCCTTCCGTAAGTGGTTCGTGATTGTATGGGATTCCTTGATGATATCGCAGGATCGGTGGCAAGTAACGTCGCAGGAAGTATTACGCGAAGCGCACAATCTGCAGCCTCAAATGCAGCGAATTCCGCAATGTCAGGAAAGACGCTTGCAGGGTTTGACGTCAAGGGGATTGTTGCAAAGACCAAATTCCTTAAACTGAAAGACGGCGATGTTGAAGTTTATTATGAGAACCGTAAGCTCGGGAATTTCGGCGCCACAACCATGCAAATGCTGAAGGAAAAACCCCCTGAGATACAGCGGGCTACGTGCGAAGAGCAGCTTGGTAGGTTCAAGGAGGAGTTCAAAAATAAGGAAGTCGCAAAGAAGCTTGCGGAAAAGTTTTTCCAGGAAGGAATGCTTTAGGAGGATGCTATGTCTGAACGTGCATTGTTTGCGGCTCCGGTTGTTTCGCGTGATTTGAAGGAATTTGATGATAAGCTCAATACGCTTCTTGAAAAGCTTCAGAACGACGATTCAGTCATACGTGACATTAAGTTCAGCACAACGTCTCTCAATAAGGATGTCGTTTATTCGGCACTTGTTTTATATGAATAATGAATGATCAGGTGAAATTATGGCAGTAGGAGCACCAAAAACAATAATCTTTTCAACGCAGGAAATACCCAAGGCAGCGCCCACAAGCGTCCCGCTTAAAGACGAGTTCAAAAGTGGTGAAAAAGTCTTTTGCAGGATTTTTTTTGGCAAGACCTTTGGAGATATTGTTGCAGAAACTAAGGCTGTTGCGTATGCATTAAGGATGTATGCTGACGGTGAGGAGTATGCGTATTTTGCAAGCAAGTTCTGGAATTTGGAGGCAGATCAGAATACCTGGGTAGGTTTCCAGGATGGGTTGACTTCTGGCGGCACCAAAGGAAAGCTTGAAGCACTTCCTAAGGGAAAACACAAAATTGAAGTTCGCGCATACGTTTACGTTCCCAATCCAAATAAGCAGTATAAGGCAGAAGTTGATGGGCGCGGCATTCAAGTGCGTGATGCATCCGGAACAACTGACGGGCCTGTAGTTGCAAAGGGAACGTTTACCTTTGTAGTTTAATTTTTTTATACTATTTCTTCAGGCTTGAAAATACGCTCGCAGAATACGCAACGGTAAAGGTCGTTTTCATTCTTGAATTGTGCACGCTCCTTTTCCATTGACGTGACGCAATTGGGGTTTGGACAGTGGCCTGCTGATTTTAATTCCTGCGGCAAATCAACCAAGTACTTTTCCGTTACCTTGCCGTTTTTGATGACATTGATGCTTGCTTTTGGCGCAACGAGTGCAATCATATGAGCAAGTTCCTTTGAAACAAATTTACTTTCTATTTTGAGAATATCTTTTTTCCCCATGCGTTTGCTTGTTGCGTTGATGACAAGTGCGACCCGTGCAGGGTAATCTTCGCTTATTTTAAGGATCGAAAGCACGCGAGGCCCCTTTCCTGCCGTTATGTGGTCAATTACCGTTCCACTTTCTATTTCATCAACGTTTAACATGTACTTTCACCTTATTTTATCCGAAGGACATAATCTATGACTGCCATCCGCACAGGAACCCCGTTGTGCGCTTCCTCAAAGTATTTTGCGCATGGCAATGAATCTATCGAATGGTCCATTTCGTCAACTCTTGGAAGCGCATGCATGATGATGAGGTCCTTTTTGGTATTTTCAAGCATCTCCTGCGTAAGTTTGAATTGCTCACGCACCCGTTTTGCCTCGTAGGGGTCTGCAAATCGTTCTTCCTGGATGCGCGTTATGTATATGACGTCGGCATCTGAAATTTTCAGGTCTTTGGTGACGGTAATGTCTGCGTCATATTTTGCCTTTACCTCCTTGATCACTCCTTCGTCAAGTTCAAGGTTTTCAGGCGCAATGAGGCGTATTGAGTTTCCAAACATTGATAATGCATATACTAACGAACGTACGACTCGTGCGTGTTTGAGGTCTCCTAAAAATGCAACGGTTAATCCATTCAATTTGCCTTTGCATTTTTTTATCGTGTATAAATCTATGAGCGTCTGTGTAGGATGCTGGTTTGCGCCATCTCCTGCGTTGATGACTGGTTTGTGGGTCAATTCGCCTGCCAGGCGTACCGATCCTTCCTTGGGATGGCGTATTGCAAGAACGTCTGCGTACCCTTCAACAACGCGTACGGTATCTGCAAATGTTTCGCCTTTCTTAAGTGAGCTGCTTTCCGGTGCCAAATCAATATACGTCATTCCTAATCGTAATGCGGCGGATTGGAAACTCATGCGCGTACGGGTTGACGCTTCAAAAAAAAGAGTTGCGAGTATTTTTCCCTTATGGTTTGGAACTTTTCCGTCCTCGATTTTTTCTGCGGAATCAAGAAGCTCAAGAATATCCTTTTTTGACAATTCACGAAGAGAAATAAGGTTTGGCATTCACTGCACCATATATTCTAGTGGAAAGGGATATTTATAGGTTGTGATAAGAAAAAAGAATATGGACAAATCTTTAGCGCTTAAAAAGCAGATTTCCGGTGCGCTTGATATCCTTTCACAACGTGATGGCGCAACCGACAGCGTTGACCGCGAGTCCGCAATGGAGGATATCGTTAACGGGCTTTTGGAAACCGGTGGTGCGCGTATTGCATTGCCTCTATTTGAAGAAATAAAATCAGATGCATATCTTTTGCGTAAAGTCCGTCAGGCGATACAAAAGGCAAAGGAAAAGGGAGCTGACGTTTCGTTGCTTGGTTCGTTGGTTTAGCTGTGTTGGCGGCATATTTATAAACACAAATTATCATAATTTTAAACATGGGTCGGGGATTGAAACGTCTTGCTGCAGGTTCTTTAGCCATTGCTTTAGCCGGCTCGCTGACGATGGCTGTTTGGCCTGTTTCGAGCAGCCAGCATCCGGTAGCTCGTGTTCGGCATTCGGCACCGAGCAGTGAGCATAGATCATCTGCAGATTGGCGTCCCGCGTCCTTGCCACCCTTACATTCGCGCAGGCTTGCGGTTGATCTGTTGCAGCCAAAGCCTTTTGCACGTTTTGACCTGCTTGGTGTTCAAGAGCCAGATATTTCAAAAGTGAATTGTGTTTTGCCCGCCGATGCGCCGCAAAAAGAAGATCCCAAAGCAACATCATTTCTCTTTGATTTTGACCGTGCGAACTGCATGTCGTTTCCTGAGTTGCTTGTTCACCTCAAGAAAAATCCTTTTGATAAGGAAGCAGTGAAATTAATGATAGAACTACTTCCCGAGCTTGACGAGTTCATGCCAGAACAGATTCGGTCGTGTGATTATGATTTTCTGGTATGTGAGCGGGCAAGACGTAATTGGGTAGCAACTATTTTGTTTGAAAGTAATGTGCTTATAGACATTATTAATCATGCCCAATCCGATTCCGAATCTGCTGCATTATTTACAAAAATTTTGCAAGAGGGCCAAGGAGGAGTCTTAAGTCATATTTCTTTGTATTATACTTTTGGTACACGCGAACCTGTACAAACAGAATCGGTAATTTCTTTTCTTTCAAGTGCGGGTTTGATTAATCCGCAAAAAGAACGTGATATGCTTCAAAGTTCAGGCTGCAGGGCATATTTTTCTTTTTTTGAAATGCACCCTGATAGTATTGATTTTTTAGGCTACACTCAAGAAGACATTTCTCGCCAATGCGATCGATAATCAGTGGTTTATTTTTTGTATTGCCTTAAGCAGTGCTTCTGAGTCGCCCCTAAGTTGAACGAATTTATTTTGAGCCCACTCCACTGCTGCTGAGCGGCTTGCCTGTGATACGGGATTTTCTTTGTCAGCAAGACGTGCCGCCTCGGCAGCCACATTTCCCTCAGTAAAATGTTGCTGGTAAGACGCTTTCCATTCTGGCGTTGTTCGTTCAAGTTTTCGTGCAAGTTTTCCGATCTCATCCTTGACTTGCTCTTCAATTGATTTTGGCAGTGCAGTTTTTGGTGCTTTTGCAGGAGATCTTAATTGTTCAGGATGGTCAAATTCGTCTTCAAATTTACGGCCACCTGCTTTTGAGTTTGCAACTGGCGCCACCTTAATAGGTTTTGGTATCGCACCTATCAGACCCTGGTCTTTAAGAATCGCGTCAAGCCGTTCGATTCCCCCCTGTTCTCCTTTTGATCGTGCATGCCAATATACATCTGTTCTAAGTGTATCAAGAAGCTTATCTCGCGTTCCGGTGAATTGCATTCCTGTTTTTTCAAGGTTTTGCATAAAGGTATTTGCTGCCGAAACCGTATTCATAACTGCTTTACCCGTAGTTCCAAACTCGGTTCCTTGCGCAAATTCTTCAGGAGTAAGAGGTTTGAATGCCATATTTTTCTTATATTAATAAACTATTAAAAGTATCATGTAGCAACTGAATTATGTTTTCAAAACCCATTGCATACTCAAAACAGATTGCCATTTATCTTAAACAAGGAGAATACCAAAAATCACTTGAACTCTCGCAAGAGTTCGTAACTGCGTTTCCTCAAGTAATTGAATCTCATTATTTTCTTGCGTTATCTGCAATTCCTTTGAAAGATTATACGCTTGGATTATTGGGTGCGCAAAAAGCGTTTGTGCTTGCAACAGGTGAAGACGTCCTTACTATGGGGTTGCTTCTTGCGCAAATGCTTTTCTTAAGCGGTAATTTAAATAAGGCAAAAAACGTCCTTTTAAGCCTTGAGGCAACAAACCCAAGAAACAAGGACATTGAGGAGTTGCTTTCGCTTGTTTCACTTGCACAAGAAAATCAGGCCGACCTTGAAAAGCAT
>CAYSWK010000014.1:0-22704 GCA_964434735.1 Microcaldota archaeon
TCTCAAATGAATTGAAGGTGATGTTGTTTGCGTCGGCGCTGGTCCCAAAAAAGATGGCGTAGTTGGTTGAAGTATTGAGAGTGTTGTTGTGAATCCAGTTAGTATGGGCATACTGGTTGAAGTAAATAGGATAGGTGTGCCTGAAAAAACGATTGAAGGAAATGTTGTTGCCGCTGTTGCTCGTAGAATCTGCGGTGCCCGTAAGGTAAATGCCGTAGTAATTGTTTGTGAAAGTGTTGTTCTCGATTGTCCAGTTCCTATTGGTATTTGAAAACTGTATTGCATGGGCGGTTGATGCAGTACGGTTCATGAAACTATTATTGATGATGCGGCCATACACCGTCGTGGTGGCCAGCAAACCATCAGTAGTATATCCGTCAAAGGTGCTGTTTTCAACAACAAAACCAGTTGCCGAAGTAATATGCACACCATACGTGTCATTTTGAAACGAAACGTTGTTGACAGTTATATTCTGCCCAGATGTGGCAGTTATCCCCCTACCAAACGTTTTAATCACACAATTCCTGACCGTAAAATTATGCTTGCTGGTTCCGCCGTTAATACCATAATCGCTTGCGCCGGAATCACCGGACAACGTAAACCCTTGACAATCAAGAGAAACGTTACCTACAGTGACGTTGATACACGTAAGAGTAGTGCTCAAATTCTGAGTAACAACATACGAACCTGATGACGTAATCGAAGCAGTAGTACACGAAGTAATATCTGCCGCATATACTGCGGTTGAGAAAAGAATGAGAAGGAAAAATAAAATTCCAAAAGTCCGAAGGTTAGCCGACCTAATAACTACTGGTGGCACCCCTTCTTTATTCATAAATATGAGACGGATTTATTGTTTATAAAGCTAATGCTCTTTTTACGACTTAAATCCGCGTAAAAACAAACTCATTGCAGCCAACGTTTTTTGCACGGACACTTTCCAAAAAACCCGCTTTTCGTTGCTTTTCTTCTGGAAGCGCAGTAGGTGTTGCTACTAATGTAAATCCAAGAGGCTCAATAAACGAAATAATGTCCTTAACTGACGCATATTCATACGGATAACCACGTATCCAGTCAATTGCGTCGCGATAAATATCCATTCCCCGTTCGCGTTTTGTGTTGAGCGTCCTGCGCTTTGCAATAAACCCTAAAGTAACTGCACTTGCATATGAATGCTCAACGCTCATTTTTGCGATATTTGGTAAAGAAGAATACCACTTCTTGGTGTCATGCCACCATTGTGAAGAAGCAGTATGATTGTAGATTGCAAGAATAAAATGCCCCTTTGGCTTAACGAAAGTACCTGCGTTTTTGATGGCTTTATGCATAGCACCCGTATGGTGCAAAACGCCCCACGAATGAACGATGTCAAACTGTTCCTTGAAACGCTTGACTGTTTTCTCATCAAGAATGCTTCCTTGAAACAATTCCCACGCATCTTCTTTTCCTTTGTAAAACCGCTTTCGTAAAATGGTTGCCGCTTCAATGCTTTTATCATCAAGGTCAAATGAGACTACTTTTTTACAACCCAAACGGAGTGCGGCAAGCGAGAAAAGCCCTGAGCCAGAGCCAATATCTATGAATGATTTGCCTTTCCATTCTTCTTTAGGAAGAAAACGAAGCATGCTTTGCGTGGCTTCCTCTATGATTTTCTCAGTAACGATATGTTCAACGTAATATTTCCAGTTATCGCCAAACCAAAACTCAACCATGAAAGATAATTTGGGAAAAAGGTTAATAAGGGCCTTTGAAACGTAAAGATATGGCAGAACCGATGGACGATTCAAAATGGAAGAAAAAACTCACGCCTGAACAGTACAAGGTTTTACGAGAGAAAGGCACGGAAATACCCTTTACCGGAAAATTACTTCATAATAAAGAAAAGGGAGATTATGTGTGTGCTGCATGCGGCACAGTGCTTTTTTCATCAGATGCAAAATTTGACTCAGGAACAGGCTGGCCATCGTTTGACAAACCTGAAAACCTTGAGAATGTGGAGTTGAAAACTGATATTTCTTTTGGCATGAAACGTACTGAAGTTTTATGCAAAAAATGCGGCGGGCATTTGGGGCACGTATTTGATGACGGGCCTACGAAAACAGGACAACGGTACTGCATCAATTCCTGCTCGCTTGAGTTTAAGAAGAAATAATAAAACTAAACAGTACGGTCGGTTTGAGCAGCTGGTACCAAAGTTGGAAGTTCAGCCTTTAAGGCGGCATCGGCTCGCAATTTATCTACTACACAGATTTGTGCATCAGTGACCCTTACGTTCAAGGATTCAATAAGAGCATCGGCATATGCAACTGCATCAACTTCGAATTTAGGAGAAAGAATTTCTCTTATTTCTAACTTTCCTCTTGCCCTACGGTAAATCGAACCTACCACTCCCCCCGCAGTTGTGCCAACCATTGCTCCTAAGACCGTAAAAATTCCAACTCCAATACACGAGGATGTAGACGCGGAACCAGTAAGAATATTCAGCATAACTTCAGGATTAGTAATAGAAACGTATGTTAGTGCTGAAACTATTCCGGTTGCTCCACCTACAACAGAGGGTAAGTTACGTATCGTGGGTGCCGCCGGGGTTACCCCATATAGCCGCCTTAAGTATTCAAGTCGTTGTTTTACCGAATTTAATCGTTCAAGATTAGTCTGCAATTCAACTAAGTTTTCTTCGGCTTTCCGATAAACCGGAGTGCTCTCATTTCCTAGTGCCGTAAGGCTGGGAGCTCTAGCATCCAATTCAGATGGTACGACCAAGTTTTCAAGTGTTTCTTTGTATTTATCAATAACTCGATCAAGAATTCTTAATGCACCTTCTAGATCTCTTCGTGCAGCATTAGAACGTGATTTTTTTATGATTGCCATATGATTATTAGAACAAAAGAATTTATAAACACTAATTATTACTTTCTAGCACAGATTATTTCTCATTCTCCTTCAAATACCTGACCGTTCGCCTGATTCCTTCCTCAATAGAAACAGTGGGTTTCCAGCCTAACCCTTGAATTTTTTTCGTATCTAAAAGCACAATAGGCTGGTCGCCTTTCCATCCCACTGAACCAGGCGTATGAGTTCGTTTTGCGTTTTGCAAGTTCATCTCATCCAAAACCCAATCAGCAACCTGGTTTACCTTCACTGTATAGTTATTGCCTAGGTTGAACGTTTCGCAATCTTTAGGAGATTTCACAACTCCATCTAAAACACCATTAACACAATCCTGAATATATAAGAAGGATTTTTGCGCCGTGCCATCGCCAAGAATTTCAAGCTCTTTTGGATTTTTGCGCAGTTTATGGTAAAAATCTATAACAACCCCGTGAGGATACCGTTCACCCACAATGGAAACGAAACGATAAATGGAAGAGCGCGTGCCGTAATAGAATGAAAATGTTTCGCACAAGGATTCACCCGCTAATTTTGATGCACCATACAATGAATTTTGAATTTTAGGTGCATCTTCAGGCGTCGGGATCTTTTTCTGCTCACCATAAACGGCTGCGGACGAGGTAAATGCAATTCCTTTTACATCAGTAACCCGCATTGCCTCAAGCACGTTATACGTTCCGATAGTATTTTCCTCAAGGTCAACACGCGTATTTTTCACGCCACCACGAATATCTGCATTGGCAGCCAGATGAAATACATAATCGACATCTTTAAACGATGTTTTCAATGCATCAAGGTCCTTGATGTCCTGCTTTTTGAAGGAATATTTTTTATGTTTCTTATGGACTGCAACAACGTCAGGCTGGCCAGTGCGCATTGAGTCAACGACATGAACTTCTGCGCCATAGTACAAAAGCTTGTCAACAATATGTGAACCGATAAATCCTGCGCCTCCCGTAACGACAACTCGTTTTGAGTCAAAAAATCCGCCGTACGGGTCTTCCATAAGCATCACGTAAAAAGAAAAACGCACAAATGTGCGCCATAATTATTTCTTACAGCAACCGCTTGCACAGTCCTTGCACATGGGGCACATTCCCATCTTGTGAACGAGTTTTCCAAGCCCAAAGAGCAAAAGGCATGCACCGCTTGCCATCAATGCCGTAGGCATTGCAAGGCTACCCATTCCTGCTGCCAAAAGGCTTGCACCTGCAACAAGATTCAACAGTCCCATTACGCTTCCGCACATTGTTCCGCATCCCATAGTTTTTCACCATATATTGAGTATTACTTGGAATCAGTATCATTAAATACGATTTGGCTGCCCGGTCTTGGGAACTTAAAATGCACTTCACGCAATGTTGAAAGCGCTTTTCGAACGGCACCTTGCTTTTCTTCGTCGCAATAAAGCATCAAAAACCCGCCGCCACCGGCACCAAGAACCTTGCCGCCTTGTGCACCCGCACTGCGTGCATTTGAGTATAAATTATCAATAAGCTCATTTGAAACCCCGCTTGCCAAAGAACGTTTCATTTCCCAGGACGTATGAAACGCATCTCCGAATTCTTCAACTCTTCCATGTACTAAGGAATCACGCATTTTCTTTGCAAGGTTTTTCATTTCAACAAGCGTTTGAGTCTTATCTTTAATATTTTCCTTCTGGCCCTTAAGCACCGAGCTTGAACGACGACTAAGCCCCGTATAAAAGAAAAGAAGTTTTTTTTGCAAACGCTCCATAGTTTGAGGTTTTACCGCAACTTCTTCTGCAACAACTGAATCGTCCTTCTTGAACGTAATAAAACGAACTCCACCATATGCTGCAATGTATTGATCCTGTTTTCCGATTGGCTCCCTAAGAGTTTCAATTTCAATTTTGCATGCGTCCTTTGCAAGCTGCTCTGGCGTTGGGATTTTCCCCGCATATGTTCCAAGCGCATTGAGCATGCCCACTAAAAAACTGCTTGATGAGCCCAACCCCGTACCAAGGGCATGAACATCAGCCATATTTGAAAGCTCAAGTGCATTGCCTGCATCAACAAACCTCATGGCTTCACGAATGGTTGGATGAATAATCTCATCAACCGAATCAACGATTTCTGTAATCCTATAATTAAGCTGGATCTTGGTGTCAAAACGCTTGTTTATCATGACGTAAATATATTGGTCTATTGCAGTTGAAAGCACGCATCCTTCATGCTCCTTGTAAAAATCGCGAAAATCAGTGCCACCACCAAAGAATGATACGCGTAAAGGAGTTCGTGAAACGATCATATGGACGCCCTCAATGCTCCATCAAATACATTTTAAGCACATGGCCGATTATCCAATGTGCATCTTCAGCAAGCTCCATATTATCAACGGGAACATGGACTGAGACTTGTGCGAGATTTTTGAGCTTCCCGCCTGAATAACCGGTAATGCCAACAGTTGTTGCGCCGTTTTTGTTTGCATACTCTACCGCTTCTAAAACGTTGGGAGAATTGCCAGAGCCTGAAATGCCTATTACTAAATCTCCTTTTTCAAGAAGAACCTCAAGCTCGCCCTTGAAGATGTTTGAATAGCTTGTGTCGTTGCCAAATGCCGTAAGAAGGGGCGTGTTTGATGCAAGCTCCTTAATTTTCAAAGGTTTTTTATCTTCCCTTCGAATGCCTTTTGCCAAATCAAGAGCGTAATGAAGCGAATTGGAAAAACTGTCACCATTGCCACAGATATAGACCCGTTTACCTGTGTCCCGCGCCTTAGCTAAAAGTGCGCCTAATTCCTTGACTTTTGCCATTGGAATTCTATCAAGAGTTGTTTTTACTCCCTGAAGATATGTGTCTGTTGAAACATCCATGAAATTCACTTTTTTACATACCGATCGTGCGTTCCCACGTCCTTAATTAACTCATTGGTTCGATAGGCATAAATAGCCCCGCCTTGAGCAAGAATAAAGGGTAAAACGTCCTTGTCCAAAGCACGCTTTGGGCTTGCGCCGTTCCACGCATCTTCATATTCAAAAATACGTGAATCCATCATATAAAGACCGGCATTTCCGATATTCTCGAATTGGTCCCCTTTCTTTGGTTTTCCCAAATAGGCAATAACTCGATCATGTGAATCAAGTTTAAGCATATCTGAATCGTGAGGATGGTCGCTTGGATGAACGCACTGGGAAACAAGCGCCTTTTTGTGAGTATGAAATGCAAGAAATTTCTTTACATCCATATCGATAACGAGATCGGCATATGCCATAAGAAATATCCCTTTGCCAATGAGTTTTCGTGCAAGGTAAAGCGCACCGCCCGTTCCAAGCGGCTCGTGTTCTTTTGAATAGGTTATGTTTACGCCCCATTTTAACCCGTTGCCAAAATAATCAACAATCTTTTCGCCCAGGTAACCTATGCAAATAATGATATCCGTAATTCCCTGTTTTTTAAGAAATAGAATCTGATGTTCAAGCATCGGCTTCCCGTCTGAAAGCGGCAAAAGCGGCTTGGGCACTTTTTCAGTAAGCGGTGCAAGGCGCGTTCCCAGGCCGCCTGCAATCAAGACTGCTTTCATGAACTACCCTCAAACACATCCGTAAACGTCTTGCAAAAACGTGTTTTTGCTTCTTTAAGCGAACGTTCGCCCTCTTTAGTAAGAGAATAAACTACCTTATTCCCGTCCTTTTCCTCGTGAATGAAACCCTGTTCACGCAGGGTCTTAAGTGCGGGATAAATCGTGCCGCAGCTTGGGCGCTCGCCCTTTCTTTTTTCAAGCTCATCGGCAATTTCCTGGCCGTGCATATGCTTTTTTGAAAGCAAAAAAAGGATGAGAAAGGAAAGCATGCCGCGCATATCGCAGCATACTGAGGCTGCCTTATCCGTCATAATACTGTTGGGTGTCGGATAAGTTTAAATAAAGGTATGTTATTATCGTATATCCTATATATCGGATAACCGATAAATGGAATATTCAGGCGACGACTTTCGCATGCAAACATGCGAACAAGCGCACCTTACGGAATACCTAAGAAAAGCGCGCTACTGCCCTGAAGAAAATAAAGAAAGGTGAAAACTATGGGAACAAATTGTTGTGAAAAAGAAGTGTCATGCTGTTCAGGTTCGTCCTGTGAGTCGGAATCATGCGGGTGCCAATGCCACTCATGCGAGTGCTGCGAAATGAGCATGGAAAAAATGATGTTTTTTGAAATGGTAGAGCTTGCCGATGAAGCGTACATGAAAGCGGCAAAACAAAAAATGATGGCCGTATGGGAAAAGAAACTTGGTGCAGATATGGAACAAACAGCCGAATTCTTTGTTGAACAGAGCATGATCAAATGGATGGATGAAAAGGCCTGGATGGCACAAAAGGACAAGGCAATCGAACAATTTGCCAAAAAAATGGAAGAGAAGAAGAATAAAAAATAGTTCTTCCCTTTTTCATTTTTAATAACAAGGTGTACATATGAATTTTGAAGAAATAGTAAAGGCACGATACGCAACAAAGAAATTTACTGGTGAAAAACTTCCTGAAGAAAAAGTCCAAAAATTACTTGAGCTGATTCGGATGAGCGCATCCTCCTTCGGGTTGCAACCCTGGAAGATAAAAATAGTCACGGATCAACCGACAAAGGATAAATTGATGGCAGCTGCATGGAACCAAGTACAAGTAGGAACCGCATCTCATGTATTAGTATTGTGTGCTGATACCAACATCAAACCGCTTATCACAAAGCTTGAAGAAACGATGATTGCGGGCGGGGCAAATAAAGAGCATATTGCAGGATACATAAAAATGATGCAGGGTTTTGAAGAGGGAATGGAGGCAAATACGAAAAAGAACTGGGCACAAAAACAGGTGTATATTGCACTTGGAAACGCACTTAACGGCGCAAAGGCTCTTGGTTTTGACTCCTGCCCTATGGAAGGATTCTCGCCTGAAGAGTACTCAAAAATACTTGGATTGCCATCGCACCTCATTCCAACACTCGTTGTTCCGATTGGAATTGCGGCAGATACGCCTCATCCAAAAACCAGGTTTGCGCTTAAGGATATTTTAATTTGAAACTAATTTTTTCTTTTTAGTTTTTTTCTTCTTTAGATTGTTGAATTAACAACATCACGGCATCCAAAATCGTATCGCATTCAAAATCCGCCTTCACATCAAACTTTCCGTCCTTTCCTGCCGCACCCGTCTTGAGCACAATTGTTTTACATCCTGCATTATGCCCTGCTTTTACATCGACCGTCCTGTCCCCAACCATCCAGCACTTTTTCAAATCAACATGAAATTTCTTGGCGGCATCCTGAAGCATTGAGATGCCCGGTTTCCTGCACTCGCATTCTATTTTATAGCGAGGATCCTCACCCACATGGCCTTTCTCAGGGTGATGGGGGCAGAAATATATTGCATCAAGTTTCGCGCCTCCCAATTCCAGAAGGTCAATCATATGGTGATGAAGCGCATGAACATCTTTTTCCGAATACATCCCCTTTGCAACTCCGGGCTGATTCGTGATTACAACTACCAAAAAACCATTTGAGTTAAGCAATTTTATCGCTTCAATTGCCCCAGGAAGAAGCTCAAACTCCTCCTTTTTGTAAAAAAGACCGCACTCATGATTGATGGTTCCGTCACGGTCAAGAAAGACAATATGCTTCATGGAAAACCCTACAGCATTTTTTCTTCCTGCATAATATACAAGATTTCGTCTTTTGAAATTGGTGGCGTATTGCGCGAAGAATAACTCGTACGAGAACATTTCTTTGCGCCTAGTGCCTTGAGCATCTTAGTTGAAGGTTCTTCAACATGGGGGAAAAGCTCCTTTGTTGCCTTCGGCGGAATGACGAATAAATCCTGGGTCTCAAAGCTCAATGCTGCCTCCTCCTCCGTCATGAGGTCTTCATATAGCTTCTCACCCGGACGAATGCCAATAATCTTCTTTTCAATTGCTTTCTTTGAAAGAGCACCAATCATAACGTCAAGAACGTCCTCAACGCGCACGACAGGCATTTTAAGTATGAATGTTTCGCCTCCTGTTGAGTATTCCGCAGCCTTAAGCACAAGCTTTACTGCGTTACGAGTCGTCATGATAAATCGGGTCATACCCTTATCTGTAAGGGTAACAGGCCCTCCGGCGCGAATTTGTTTTTCGAACACGGGAACAACTGAACCACGAGATGCAAGAACATTTCCAAAACGGATTGCACAGAAAACAGTTGGTTTATTGCCTTTGTAAAAATTAGCGCTTGTCACAAGTTTCTCGGAAAGAAGCTTAGTTGCGCCCATCGTATTGATAGGGTTGACTGCTTTGTCAGTTGAGATGGAAACGACTTTTTTAACATTGTTTTGGAGTGCCGCCTCTATGACGTTTTGCGTCCCTTGGATATTGGTTTTTACTGCCTCAAACGGATTAAACTCGCATGCAGGCACGTGCTTTAATGCTGCCGCATGAAACACGATGTCGATCCCTTCCATCGCCATCACAAGGCGTTCCTTGTCCCGAATATCTCCAATAAGGTATCGCACGCGGTCAGGTTCCTTAAGTTCCTGGTCCATTTCAAACTGCTTAAACTCATCGCGAGAATACACCCGAATGACTTCCGGTTTTGCGTTTGAAAGGAGATAGCGAACAATCTCGCTTCCAATCGAACCCGTACCGCCCGTTACTAAAATCTTTTTTCCATCAAAATAATTTTTGCTCATGAAAGTGCACCTTCAACTGTAGAACAAATCAATTCAATCTCTTTATCAGTAAGATCAGGATAAATGGGGATATTAAGTATCACACTTGAAACCCCGCTTGTAACGGGAAGCTTGTCCTTGTAACCAAGCACTTTTTTATAAAAATAGCTCTCATGAACGGGGTCAAAATAGGTCTTAGACATAATACCTGCCTTAGTAAGCGCTTCCTTTACTTTGGCCTTATCCGAAGAATTTTTGAAAAGGAGCGGGAACATCTGAAACACACAACGCGCGGTTGAGGAAGGAATAAGCGTCTTAATGCCAAGCTTTGAAAAACGTGCCGTATATTTGTTTGCAATCTGAATACGTTTTTTGATATAGCTTTCAATACGTGCAAGCTGTGAAACACCAAGTGCCGCACACATGGTTGGCATCCTAAAATTATAACCCAGTTGGACATAATCCGGGGGAAGCGATGACGTGAAAAAATTCTGCTTGTCAAGCCGGCCATGAGATGCGATAAGACGAAGCTTATGCGCAAGTTCATCCGAATCAGTAACAATCATTCCGCCTTCGCCCGTAGTAATGACCTTGTTTGAACAGAACGAGTACATACCACAATCTCCTTGAGTACCGGTCATGGTCTTATTGACGGTTGCGCCCAATGATTCCGCAGCATCCTCAATAAGAAGAAGGTTCTTATCGTGCGCATACTCAAGAAGCGCCCTAATATCCCGCGCAGGCATTCCTGCATAATGAATGGGCATAATTGCTTTTGTTTTTGAGGTAACCTTTTCCTTTACAGACTCTATATCCAAAGAAAAAGTTTCATCCTCAATATCGGCAAAAATAGGTTTTGCACCGACAAACTGCACGGAGTTGGCAGTTGAAATAAACGTAAAGGAAGGAACAATAACCTCATCCCCCTGCTTGAGATTATACGCAATGAGTGTAGCATGCGTTGCGGAAGTACCGCTTGAGAACGCGACTGCATGCTTTGAACCGCAGTACTGTGCAATACCTTTTTCAAACTCAGTAATTTCTGGACCTACTGCCCAAAACATGCCGCTTCGTATGCGCCGTGCGACTGCCTCAACATCCGACTCGCTCCATGCGCTTTTGAATAGGGGAATTTTCCACTCCATATCAATCAAGTTTTTTTACAATTTTGGCAGGAACGCCAAAGGCTACAACGTTTTTTGGTATGTCCTTGTTTATAAAACTAAATGCCCCTACAACTGCATTTTCGCCGATCGTAACGCCGGGCATCACCATGCTATGTGAACCGATTTTTGCGTTTTTCCCGATAGTGACCTTGCCCTTTTTACCATCAATGGTTGACCAGGAATAAAGAGAGCAGTGAGAACCTATTTGGGCCGATTCGCCGATTTCAACGCCGTATTTTGCATTAATGTAAGTAAATGCCCCAACATCACTTCCCTTTCCAAGCACCAAGTTCTCAGAGTACTGGCACATCCAGTTCCATTTTGTCATGCCGCTTTGGTCAAAGGTTGGCATTTTCCAAGTTTTGAAGCGTTCTTCCATGATTATTCCTCCATCATCCGTTTCTCAAGCAACTGTGAATTAATTGAAATGCTTGAAAGGGTTTTCACGATGCGTTCCGATGCCTTTCCATCACCATACGGGCTTTTTGACGAACGTGCCTTTTGTAAAAAGGAAGGTGAAAGCGCTTTTTTAAGCGCCGTAATGATCTCACGTTCATCATGGTCGACATCAATAACGTTTGTACCCCTTTCCCGCCCGTCTTGCCTAATCCCAATATTGACAACGGGGGTCCCAAATGATGGCGCTTCAATGATACCGCTTGATGAATTTCCAACCATAACTGATGAATGCTTCATGAATGAGAGGTAATCGATATGCGGAATGCTCTTGTAGGAATGCACAAACAAAAGTGCGTCCTTTGCAGCTTCAATACGGGCAATCATGATCCTGCCTCCCGCATCAGCATTGGGATATACAAGAAGCGTTTGCAATTGCATGTGCTTAAGGGCATGAAGCGTCAGCTCTATCTGGCGAGAGGAATCAGACACCTGCGTCGTTACCGGGTGCTGAATGCATAAGATGAGAGGTTTTGATGGATCAAACCCATAGGATGTAAAAAGTTCCTCCTTTGCACGAAGAGGCTGGTTACGGATAAAATCAACCGCAGGCGAACCGACCATATGAATGCGCCATTTTGCCTCCCCCATCTTAAGAATCCGTACCGCGCTCTTTTTTGTTGCGGGAAAATGAATGTGTGAAAACTTTGTAATTGCACCGCGTGCCATTTCATCGATGCCCGCCCGCGCATTGTCGCCGCCATGGATATGTGCAACGGGAATCCCTGAATACGTTGCTGCAATGCTTGCTGCCAACGCCTCAGTTCTATCACCAAGAACAAGCAGTATGTCCGGTTTTATTTTTTTCAGTGCATTGGAAATTCCTTCAATCCCATGCGCAACTGATGCGGCCATGGCGTAGGGAGAATCATCTGACTCATTTTTCATAGGGACAATCGCATCGACTGAAAAACCGTCCTTTTTAATAAATTCAACCGTATTTCCAAATGAAGGAAGCGTATGCATTCCACATGCAATAACTGACAATGAAAGTGAGGGAGATTCCTGGATTGCACGCATAACGCAGTAGAGGATGCCGTATTCAGAGCGGCTTCCGGTAACCACTGCAATTTTTCGTCTTAAGGATACGTCCATAATTATCGCACAATTATTTTTACTACTGAAAAACTTTCCGCATACGCGCTTTGCGCTTCAGAGCCTCGCTTAGTTGCAAGCGCACGAATAGTTTCCTCAGACCGTGGATGGGGAGCTTTCTTAAGCTCACTTTCATACGTTGCCATGATTTTTATTTTCTTATCAAGCTGCTCCTTGGTTAGGGGTACGAAATAGTTGGGGAAAAAAAGGCGTGAATGTGAATACGCACCATATTCAGTTTCCGAAACAGTTTCATACGTAAGAACCTGCTGTACGGAAGGCGCGTGCCTTATTGCAACGATGCCTGCATGAAACGTCATCTCATGGTCCTTATTCAAGTCATTAGGGTTAGGCAAATAAACGATATGGGGATCGACTTCAGCAACCACCTTTGAAAGTGCATCGTTGAGTGCTTTATGGCCTACCAGATCAAGCTTAACCGTTGGAAACCCAAGCTCAAAAACCTTCTTGAATCCATAGTGCTTGGAAACCTGCTTAACCTCCTCGGCACGCTTTTTAAGAAACGATGCGGGCCATTCGGGTTCATACGGTTTTGTCATAGTACACCAAAAAACGGAATCCTGTACTTCCTTATGAGCGAGAAGCGTTCCGCCACATCCAAGCGTTTCATCATCCGGATGGGGTGCAACAACGAGTACGCGTTTCATAAAAAACTTCCTCATTCTTCCTTTTTAAACTCGTCGAATTTGGAGGATTGGACAAGCAAGGTAAGATTTTTTGGCTCGTCATGCTCATTTGCAATTGCTTCGATATGGTAACTGCCGTTTTTGCATGCAACTTCAACACCTGATTGGGAACTTGAAATAATGGTCCCGCACGGATGAGGCGTATGGGCTGCTCCCATGCTGCCTTTGAGGATTTTCACCATCGCGCCCTTGTAATAGGTAAAAGCACCGGGATATGGTGTACCCACTGCCCTGACAAAACGCTCAATATATTCCTTTTCCCAGGTCCAATTGATTTGCCCGTCTTTGGGCCTGCGCCGTGGGAGGTACGTTGCCTTTGATTCGTCCTGTTTTTTACCTTTCTTTTTGCCTTCAAGAATATTTTCAAGTTCCGTTTCAATGATGAATTGGATGGCACGGCATGCTTTTTCATAAAACGTCTCTGCAGTCTCATCCTGCGTAATATCGAAACGTTCCTGTGCATAGATGTCCCCCGAATCAACCGGCTTTCCTTTTTCAAACTTAAAAAGACTCAACCCACTTTCCTTCTCATTGTTTATGATTTGCCAGGGAATTGCCGCATTCCCTCGATTCTTGGGAAGAAGAGAAGGATGCGTGCCAAAAAGCCCAAGGGGCGCAAGGTCAAACAATTCGTCCTTAAGGATCTGCGACCAGCCAAACACGCAAATAACATCGGGCGCGCATTCACGAATAAAACGGATTGACGCCGGATCATTTACGTTGTCGACATCGCGTGCAGGGATGCCATGGGTTTCGCACAAATGGCCAAATGCGTTAGTATAATCGGAAATAACTTTGGTAGTTTCACTGCGGTATATGACGCCACACACGGTAAACTTGTACTCAATAAGCGCTTTCAATGCTCGATATCCGAACGTATTGTGGCTTATCAAAAGAATTCGTTTTTTAGTTGTCATGACAGATCAGTCCAATTGATGGGCTTACCTTCTTTAAGTTCATGATTTGCCTTTTTGCCCACAACCTTATCAAAATCCAAAGAAGGAATTCCCTCAACGGGCCGCATAGTCATAAGCATACCCTCGGTAATACTCGTGCCTCTTGGAATATCGCATGCGGCATGGACGCTCTTTCTAACAGGAATTATCATCTTTTCCTCTTCTGGCGAAGGACGTTTTATACCTGTACCGCACATGGCATCAAAATGAGGAATTCCCTTTGAAAGTGATGCTATAGACTCCCCTTTTGCGCGCCTTGATTCAATGGCACGAATCTTCTCAACTGCTTCCTTAAGCTCATGCGGCTCCAAAGACGCCTTGTGGTCAGGGCCGGGCAAATTCTTATCTAAAGTAAAATGCTTTTCAACCAAAGGTGCACCAAGCACGACTGCAGCTAAAAGTGCATCTATTCCTTGCGTATGGTCTGAAAAACCAACAGGAACGTTGAAGGCATCCGCCATAGTTTTCATCGCACGTAAATTTAACGAACCTGGCGACGCGGGATAATTGGTAACGCATTGGAAAAGACCGATTGAGTCATTTCCTGCATTTCGTACAATTTCAACAGCCCGCCTTACCTCATCCAGTGTGCACATGCCTGTTGACATAAGCATCGGTTTTTTGGTTCGTGCAACCATGCGGATTAAAGGAACGTTTACCGTCTCACCTGAGGCGATTTTAAAGGCGGGAACGTTAAGAGATTCCAAAAGCGCAACACTGGGAATGTCAAAGGGCGATGAAAGGAACAAAATGCCTTTTTGTGCACAGTAGCTTTGAAGCTCAGCAAACGCAGGTTTTGGCAACTCAAGCTTTTTGAGCATTGCATGCTGGCTGTCATCGCCGTCGTTAATGTTTGCGGCCTGGTATTCGGCCTTTTTTGCTGACTTTGAAGCCAATGCATCTGCACTGAAAGTCTGGAACTTGACTGCGTCAGCTCCTGCTTTCTTTGCCGCATCGACAAGTTTTTTTGCCAATTCAAGGGAACCGTTATGGTTGACGCCTGCTTCAGCTATAATAAAACATGGACGGCCCAGGCCAATAACATGCTCGCCAATAGTAAGTTCTTTCACATAAAACGTATGGTTAAATACCCTTAAAACCCTAAAGGTATCTGTGAAAATCGCACTTTTTCAAATGAATATTGCCTGGCATGACAAGACGCAAAACCTGGCAAACATAGCCAGCAGTGCACGAAAAGCAAGGCAGGTTGAGGCAAGCCTTCTTGTGGTCCCTGAAATGGCTACGACTGGATTTACCATGGACCTTTCGCAAGCACAAAAGGAAACCGAGCAGGCATACCAAAAAATCGCAAAACAAAACGGCATTGCAATCCTTGGAACGTATGCTGCGCAAGGGGACGGGCATGCGACAAACCGCGCAGTATTTATTGATGAAAAGGGCACCGTACGCGCCCGTTATGATAAACAGCACCTCTTCCCTCTTGGAAAGGAGCATGAGCATTACCAGGCAGGAACAAAAGATGCCGTGGTCTCGTATCTTGAACTTTCCTTTGGATTAAGCATCTGTTATGACTTGCGTTTTCCTGAACTGTACCGCGCACTCGTACAAAAAGGCGCAAACGTACTTGTTGTTCCCGCCAATTGGCCTTCCTCACGCCGTGATCATTGGCTTACGCTTTTGAAGGCACGTGCAATCGAAAACCAATGTTACGTAATCGGCGTTAATCGCGTTGGTACTGATGGAAACGGACTTGAGTACTCAGGCGACTCAGTCGTATTCGACCCCTGGGGCGAGGAAATCGTTCATGCAGATGGAAACGAGCAACTTCTCATTGTTGAACTTGATAAGAAAAAAATAGATGAAATCAGGAAGAAATATCCTTTTTTGGAGAGAAGAAAATAATTAAACCTATAACTCATCCTTTTTCCTAAAAAGATAAAAAATTGCGAGTATACCTGCTCCTATCAAAAAAGAGAGTACACATGCTACGCTATTTCCAAGCATAGATACAACACTTTCAACAGCACCCATCTCTAATTCCTCTTCCTGAAAACCGGTTTTACAATCGGGCCTTCAACGTGCTTTGCATAGTCTCCTTTAAGGTTTGCAGCACGTGCAATCGCAACGTCAAATGCTGCAATCGTCTTTTCAATATCAGCATCGCTGTGTGAAAAACTAGGTGCAAAATAGCCAGGGAATAATACGCCTCCAACCTTGAATATCTCTTGCATAATATAGGTTTTAAGCGCAAAATCAAACGAACCTGTTGAATCCTTGAACATAGGGTTGGGGCTGCAATCATATCCGCCTACCTGAATAGAGGACCCCATACCGTGCTTCTTAGCCACTGCGTTGATACCCTCTTTAAGTTTCTTTCCCGTATCCCAAACGTGCTTGGTAACTGGCTTGTCACGGATTTCTTCAACCGTTGCCTTTGCGGCCGCCATTGCATGGGTTTCGGCACCGTACGTCGTCGAAAGAAGGAATACGCGATCTTTTGAATGACGTATGCCTCCCAATTCCATAATATCCGCACGTCCTGCCAAAACGGAAAATGAAAATCCGTTTGCAACTCCTTTTGCAAACGTTGCCAAATCAGGAGTAACGCCAAAATATGCTTGAGCCCCCTTTAATCCGTAACGAAATCCGGTGATTATTTCATCCATTAAAAAAACCGCGCCATGCTTATGCGCAAGGTCCTTAACCTGCTGCAAAAATCCGTTCGAAGGCGGGGTACCCGTTGTTGCCTCCAGTACTACGCAGGCAATTTGATCGGGGTGCTCTTCAAAAAGTTTCTTGAGTGATTCAATATCATTGTAATGAAAATTAAGCGAAAGATCACTCACGGCTTTGGGGACCCCTGCATTCACAACGGTTGTTCCGATGAACCAGTCATGAACGCTGAAAAACGGGTGTTCTTTGCATATGGCAACTTTGTTTCTACCCGTAAACGCACGTGCAAGCTTGATGGCGCCGGTCGTAGCATCGGAACCGTTCTTTGCAAACTTTACCATCTGCGCGCAGGGGATGGTTTGGATAAGCAACTCTGCCAATTCAAGCTCAAGGGTGTGCGGCCTGCAAAAGTTGGTACCGTTATCCATTGCCTTTTTGGCGGCTTCAACAACCGACGGATACGCGTGGCCAAGAATAACCGAACGAAGGCCCATGCCCCAATCAATGTATTCTGCACCATCAACGTCCCATACGTGGGATCCTTTGCCACGTGAAAGAATGCGAGGTGCGTTTGAAGGAAACTGGTCATCGCCTTTTGAGTAGGTATGCGCGCCTCCTGGAATGAGTTTGTGAAGTTTTTCTGCCAGAGTTTTTTGTTTTTCTGAAATCATAGTTACACCTTTTTGTGAATTCCCTTGTCTGAACTTTCCTCTGCAAGCGTAAGAACCCGCAGTATCGCGCGGTCTTCCGAAAGAGGATAATGGTAGGTTTCTTTTCCTAAAACGGCATTGACAAAATGCCTCATCTCTTCAATGTACATGTCATCCTTTGCCCAATAGCCTTTCTGTGCAACTTTTTCAACTTCCTTGTACTCGCTCCATTTTTTTGTGTTTGCATCATAGACGCAAACGGTTGCAGAATCCCAATTCCACGCAAGGTTACCCTTTGAACCCATAATATGAAGTTCACGCCTTGGAAGACGGGAGATAACATCAATTACTACGGTGCCAAGGACCCCATTTTTGAAACGGTAAACCAGGGAATACAAATCATCAATATCTGCGTCAATATCGGAAACTTTTCCTTTCATGCATGAAATTTTTTCTAAAGGACCAAGAATCCAGGTAAGCCACTCAGTCTCAAAACAAACCATTTCACGTGTTGCACTTGTTGCGCGCTTTCCAACGTAAAACTGGGATACTTTTTCCCAAGGGTGCCAATCAGGAAGATACTGGCCCATGTGATAGGTAAAGCCAAGCACGTTCCCTATCGCGCCTGAATCAACGAGCTCTTTTATTTTTCGTATTGACTGCTTAAATCGCATGGTTGCAGAAGGCGCCGCTAAAATTCCTTTTTTCTTTGCGCCCTTTTCTATTTCCTCAAGGCCGTCATCGATGACGCTTGCCTCCACAAAAAAAGGCTTGCCGTTCTCAACTGCCTTTTTCATGAATGGCGTATGCAAATCAGGAGGTGTTGAAATGATGAAAACATCGGGATTACGTTTTAACCCATCCTCAACGCTTGCGACCGTCTGGATTGAATATTCCTTTTCCACGTCCTTTCTTCGCTCCTCTTTTGGCTCAACGCCAATAAGGTTTGTATAGCCAAGAAACTGCAAGTTCCTAACTCTTCGCTTTCCCATTGAACCAAGGCCGATGATAAGAAAGGTCGGTTGTTTTTCCATAATTTCACTTCTTGGATTTTGATACGAGAAATTCGGCAAACAAAAAGTCTGCCTCGACATCGATGTCAACCGCGCGCTCGCGGGGAATAACCGTGTAACGTGTCTTATCAGTCAAAAACCGCTTGTACTTCAAAAACGCATCAGTACGTATTGAATATATAGGTGCGTCAAAATAAGCGGGGGCCAGATCCTGCCTTCGTGAAAGGTATTGGTCGAGTGGAAAGAGAGGCTTAAGAAAACCGTTCTTGTCGGGTGTAAGCGTCCACTGCGGAGGGTTTTCAGCCTCAAAAACCGCCATTACTGAATCGCAGTCGCCCTTTTTCAAAATCGCGTATGCATCCTTGATATCATGCGCATTCCGTAAAGGTGAAGACGGCTGGAGTATGAATAGGTAATCAGGCTGCTGGTTGCCCTGTGCCCGATGCCAACCAACCGCATGCTCAATTACAGGAGGCATGGGCGCCGTATCGCTTGCAAGCTCTGTGGGCCTCATGATAATTTCTGCGCCTGCTTTTTGTGCAACGGATGCAATCTCCTTATCATCGGTTGAAACATAAACGTGTGAGAAGATACCTGATTCCTTTGCTGCACGGATGGTGTGCACGACAAGCGGGATGCCTCCAAGCGGCCGTATGTTTTTCCTAACCACTCCTTTGCTTCCCCCGCGGGCAGGGATAATGCAGATTGAATCTAAGGATTGCGCCATAGTAAAATGGTGGGTGGGTCAGGTTAAAACTCTTTCTAAACGCTCATTCATACCCAAAAAGGGAGCGCATGTCGTACTTCTCAAACTTATGGCTTTTGATCGTCAATGATGCATTCCAAGTGCCTATCAGCCGCCCGAATTTGTTACGGATCTGGGACGTGAGGTTCCCAAGGTCAATGGCATCTCGGGCAATAAGAACCATCGACAGGTCCCACTCCCCGGAAATTGAAAATACTTCAACCACCTGCGGGTGCGCCTCAAGGTATGAGATAAAATCATCAATATCTTTTTGCGAACCGTACTGAAGCTTAATACGTACGTCAACGATATTTGCAAATCCGAAATTACGAGGACGCAATTGTATTTTAGGATAAAAAACTTTCGTGCGCTTCATCTTTTCCATTCGCTTCTTCACTGAATCAATGGAAAGGCCGATTTCTTTGGCAATCTTGGTAAGGGGCATACGGCAGTCTTCTTGCAAAAGGTCAAGAATTAAACAATCTTTTTCATCAATAGTATCCATGTTATCTTAATTTTTACGCTTATTTTATAAAATTATCGAAATTTTAAGACAAATAAACAAAAACATATATAAAAAATAAGATAGTTAGTCATATGGTGGCCTTATGTCACATCCTCACGAAATAAAATATGGTAGCGGACTTCCCAACTTCCTCAAACGATGCACCAAATGCGTCATCCCTGAAACGCAGGACGCAGTCATGTTTAATGAAAAAGGCGTTTGCAGCGTATGCCAAAGTATTGAATACAAGCAAACCAAAATAGACTGGAATGCGCGCAAAAAAGAATTTGAAGCGCTGCTTGATGAATACCGTGGCAAGTATGATTATGACTGCATTATTCCCTTTTCCGGAGGAAAGGATTCAACCTTCCAGGCATACACACTCGTCAAAGATTTTGGATTAAAACCACTCATCGTTTCTTTTGACCATGGATTTTTTAGGCCAAACCATTTGAGAAACGTTGAAATGACGATAAAAAAACTCGGTGTAGATTTCCTTAAATTCAGGCCAAACTGGCATATTGTAAAACGGCTCATGATCGAATCGCTCAAACGAAAAGGAGATTTCTGCTGGCACTGCCACACGGGAGTCTATTCCTACCCCATTCGCATGGCGCTCAAACTTAACATCCCCCTTGTCATTTGGGGCGAATCAGTTGCCGAATATATGAGTTATTACGATTATACGGTCCAAGAGGAGGTTGACGAAGAGAGGTTCAACAAGTTCACCAACCTAGGAATTACGGCACAAGATATGGTTGGAATGCTCAATGACCCAAAAATTACCGAACGCGATTTGCTTCCGTACACTTATCCCAAACCTGGAGACCTACGAAGGATAAAATGCCGATCGGTATGTCTTGGAAGTTATATTCCCTGGGATGTCAAAAAGCAATCTGCAATCATCGCAAAAGAGCTTGGCTGGCAAGGGGACAATGTGGAAGGGATTCCTGGAGAGTACTATTATGAAAAAGTTGAGTGCGCATTCCAAGGAATACGCGACTATTTACGATTCATAAAAAGAGGATATGGGCGTACGGCGCACCTTGTAAGTATTGACTTAAGGAACGATCGTATGGATCGGAATAAAGGCCTTGAACTTACGGCAAAATATGATGGGAAACGCCCGGCAAGCCTTGATGTGTTCCTCAAGACACTCGGATTAACCGAGGAAGATTTCAATGAAATTGCCGCCTCGCATATGGTGGCACCTTACAAACACGACTTCAAAAACACTCCCAAGGGTGAAAAACTCCACGACCAGGATGAATGGACGATTGCCAACGAGTAGGTCCTATGATATGCGTCATCGATTATGGAATGGGAAACGTCCGCTCAGTAGTAAAAGCACTTGACCATCTTGGGTACGATGCAATCGTTTCCGACAAAAAGGAGGATCTTGAAGGTGCAACTCATCTTATCCTTCCTGGAGTCGGCGCATTTGGAAGTGCCATGGAGCAACTACGAAAACGAAACCTGATTCCGCTCATGGAACAGGAAGTGCTTATGAAGAAAAAGCCGTTCCTTGGAATATGCCTTGGTATGCAGCTTCTTGCAAAAAAGAGCTATGAACTTGGCGAGCACACGGGACTTGGCTGGATTGAAGGCGAAGTAAAAAAACTTCCTGTCGAACCGTTGGGGCTTAAAATTCCCCATGTAGGCTGGAACGACGTGAATTTTACCCGCAAAACTATGCTGTTTGAAAAAGTAAAAACGGGGTCTGCATTCTATTTTGTCCACAGCTTTGCACTTGTTCCAAAAGACCCGCAGGTAACAATAGGAGTATGCAATTATGGATTGCCATTTTGTGCAGCAGTTGAAAAGGAAAACATTTTTGCAACCCAATTCCATCCGGAAAAAAGCCAAAAGGACGGCCTAAAAATACTTGAGAATTTTGCCGAATATAAAGGTGTGATTTCATGAAAGAGTCCCCGCTTAAAATACGAATCATACCAAGCCTCTTGTTAAAAGGCGGACGGTGCGTCAAGGGGGTGAATTTCACTAATTTCCGTGATACGGGAAACCCTGTAATGGCAGCACGCGTGTACGACTCGCAAAAGGCCGATGAGCTTGTATTTCTTGATATTACTGCAACAAACGAAGGTAAGGAACCGCTTTACGAATTGGCGGCAAAAGTTGCAGATGAATGCTTCATGCCATTCACCATAGGTGGCGGAATCAAGACAATTGGCCAAATTGAAAAACTGCTCAAATGCGGTGCTGACAAGGTTTCCATCAATACTGCAGCTGTTGAGAATCCAAAGTTCATTACTGAAGCTGCATACGAGTTCGGGGCACAATGCGTCGTTGTTTCAGTTGACGTTAAAAAAACACAAAAAGGGTACGAAGTGTACACCCATTCAGGAACAAAAGCAACAGGAAACGAACCGGTTTCATTCACAAAAAAAATGGAATCGCTTGGTGCGGGCGAAATTCTCCTGACCTCAATAGACCATGAAGGTACAAACAAAGGATACGATTTGGAGCTTACGCGCTCAGTTGCAGATGCGCTTACAATCCCAGTAATCGCACACGGCGGGGTTGGTAATTTGCAACATCTTGTTGACGGCGTACGCCTCGGCCATGCATCGGCTGTCTCCTGTGCGAGCATGTTCCATTTTACTGATCAAAGCACCTTGATGGCACGAACGTACATGAAAACTGCAGGCTTGAACGTACGGCCGCAATGGTAAATTATTTCTTCAAACCCTTGGCCGTATAAATAATACGCCCGGTCAATGCGTTTTCTAAAACGTCCTGCGGGGTGTACAGCCTGTCGCCCACGCATATAACGTCGCGCGCATCCTTGCCATCAATCAACTCGATGCTTGAAAATAAAATAGTCCCGCCTTGGGCAGCAACATAAAAACCACTTGCATCGATACGATAGATGATGCCGCTTTGAAACGGATGGAAATCAAAATCCTTCTTAAAAGATACGCCCTTAAGACGCACCTGCACTTTTGATTTTGAAGTATATGCAAAGGTCATTGCACCAGGATAGGGTTTTGAAAAGGCACGAACAAACCGATCAATTTCTTCAGCGTTCCATGACCAATTGACAAACCCTTGTGCGTCTGTCGAAAGCCGCGGCCAATACATACTTTTTGACTCATCCTGCTTTGAAAGAGGAAAATCTGCTCCTTTTTGTATCCCGTCAAACAGTTTTGAAAATAATGTTTCACCTGCCTTGAAAATAAGCATATGGTGGTCGCTTGGAATCGCGTGTGAAGG
>CAYSWK010000015.1:0-21228 GCA_964434735.1 Microcaldota archaeon
GTATGCTGAGCACCAGAATGTGCTTTCGCATGAAGCAGCACATGAGTTGCCCGGGATGTTTGAGCGGGCACCCCGAACGATCCTTCTTATTCTTGCATTTTTATACTATGGTTCAGGAGACCCAATTATGGCAGGGTATATCCTGGCTGCGGGAGCTGTTTTAAGCGTCCTTACGTTTGTTCAAAGAGCGTCTATTGTAATTTTTTATGAAAAATAAATGTAAAAAAATCCGATGTATTGTCTGGTTTTTGATTTTATGAATATGCAAGCGTCTCATTCGTTTCAAGACCTGGCACGGGCATTCCCGATTCAACCGTTGCTTCTGTATCGGGAGTATCTGATCCAGAAACGGGCATAGTTGACCCTTCAACAACGGTTTCATTCACATCGAATCCCGGAACGGGGACGGGGTTGGTTACACTAGGTTTCTTTTCAGTGTTTACACATCCAAAAAGCATTAGGCCAAAGACCAATAATGCTATTGTTTTTTTCATATACTATCACCAATTACCTTCTGGTTCGTGTAAAAATAAGATGTCTTGGTTTTTGTTAGGAAAATCCCTAATGCTTATCAAAAACTATATCTATTTTTTTGAGAATGGGCACAGCATTCTCAATTATTTTTTAAGTTTTTTGAATTATTCTAAAACTTCAACCGAATCTATTACTCCATCGCCGTTTTCATCGAACCCCTGCACGACTTTGCATATTTTTGAAGGGTCAAAGACGTTTCCTTGCCCAATTTCCTTGGATTTTTTAAGGAGCGCAAGCACTGCCGCGCGCGTTCCGCCGTGCGTAAGCCCTCCAATAACGAGCAAGGGGTCTTTTTTTGAAAAAGGGTTTTCGATCAGTTCGATAACTCCTACGTCTTCCCCATACCTTTTCTTTGAAAGGTTGCTGTAAATATCAAAGGTGGTTTCATCAAAACGTATGGGTAGATTCGCATTAATTTCCGAGACAATCATGTTTACTTTCGGTCCGCCTGCAAGAATAAGTGGTTGTTTTCGGTCCTGGGTTTTGAGTTCCGTATCCAAAAGATAGAGGGGAAAATCAAATGTTGCGTAGTTTCCAATAAGCATTCCCAGTTCGCTTGAACAGAGTTCGCTTCCGCGTGCACGGTATTTCCCATGGGGGTCTGGAGAACCAAGCACCAGTTTGCCGTTGAATGTTCCATTTTTTATGAAGGGGGAAATCCACGAGGGTGCGGTTTTTTTGGTTTGGATTGAAACCTTCCAGTCTTCTTTAAGTATAAGTGCAAGCGCATCCGCGCGTGCACGGTATTTTTTTGCAACTGCTCCTGCACGTTCTGCATACTCTGCAATTTCAATAAATCCTGCTTCCTCAAGCAAACGCACATGGTAATACAATGTTTGCACAGGCATGTTTACCTGTTTTGCAATTTGAGCAGTGTACAACGGTTCCTTGGCAAGCAGGCGTAGTATCTCTATCCTATCCTTTGAAAGTAGCGCGAATGCATCCTCTTTTGCCGTAATGCATCCAAGGGTTTTTCCGTCGTTTATTAGTTCCATATTATCAACTTTTTAATACTATTATTAAAATTTTTATATAATTATCTTTAAATACCTAACTGAATACCATTTGGAGTATGTGCGGCATTATCGGAATCCTTAAGGCAGCGGAAGACGAAGCACTTCTAAGTACTGCCATTTCAAAACTTAAACTTCTTGAATATCGAGGTTACGATTCATGGGGATGCGCATTTCTTGAAAACAACGCCATTTCCTGCGTAAAAAAAGCAGGTCGCGTAACTGCAATTGATTCAAAACCCAAAACCCATAGCATCATTTGTCATACGCGCTGGGCAACCCACGGCGGAGTTACTGACGAAAATGCACATCCTCATTATGATTGCAAGAAACGGTTTTCCATCATTCATAATGGGATTATAGAGAATTATCTTGAGCTCAAAGAGGAGCTTGGTGCAAGCCACGTATATCTTTCCCAGACCGACAGTGAGGTTATTGCACACCTTCTTGAAAACAATTCAAGTACGTTCCTTGAAAACGTGCTCTCTACGGTTCGAAAGCTCAAAGGCTCATTTGGTTTGGTTGTTCTTGATTCGCAAAATCCGCATGAAATGATTGCGGCAAAAAATGAATCTCCTTTGGTGGTTGGGGTTACGCCAGATTCTATCGTATTCTCAAGCGATCCGCTTGGACTACCTAATGGGTGCAACGTCTATTATTTGCTTGAAGGCGAGCTTGCCCATGCGCGTATCAGTGATGGAAAACCGATTGTTGAGTTTTATTCCTATTCTTCAGGCGTCTTGGTCAAGAAAATGTCAACGCCACTTGAGATTGACGCCGCAATGGCTGAACGAGGTAATTATGCGCATTACATGCAAAAGGAAATTATGGAGCAGCCTCTTACGCTTCGCCATGGTATGGATCGGGCAGCCGCAATTCGTATCGCAAAACGCATAAAGGGTAAAAAGGTCGTTGCCGTTGCCTGCGGAACGGCACGACATGCCGCCGTTATTGGAAAGCACTTGTTGCATCGTATTGCGCACTTCCCTATAGAAGTCATGATGGCGCACGAATTCAGTTATTTTGTTGAGGATTGTGACCAGGACACGGTTATTCTTGCCGTTTCTCAAAGCGGCGAAACGGCAGATGTGCTTGAGGTTATGCGAAAGGCACACGCAAAAGGCCTTGAGATCGTAAGTATCGTTAATGTTCCAACAAGTACGCTTGCTCGCGCAAGCAACGATGTTTTCCCGCTTAATTGCGGTCCTGAAATTTCTGTTGCTTCAACAAAGGCATTTTCAAACATGGTGCTTGCCTTTTACCTCATTGCGTACGCACTTGACGGCTCGATTGATAAGAATATTTCGGCAATCAGCAGGCTTATTTTCCAGATTGAAAAGAGACTCCCCTACTTCGATTTGCGTGCGTATGAAATCGCCCAAAAAATACATTCACAACCACATGCGTACGTGCTTGGAAAAGGAGTCAATTTTGCTATTGCACTTGAAGGTGCGCTCAAAATTAAGGAGATTACTTATATCCACGCAGAAGGGATGCCTTCAGGTGAATTAAAGCATGGGACGCTCGCACTCATCGAGGAAAATACACCTGTTATCCTGCTTGCACCTACGGATTATACCTACAATGATTCCATTTCAAACGGCATGGAAACAAAGGCGCGCGGTGCATTCCTTATCGGAATTTCAAACAAGAACCATCCTTCCTTCAATGAATGGATTGAGCTTGATGAATTGGAAGATGCGTTGTTCTATCCGTTGGTCGCAACCATCCCGTTGCAGTTAATTGCATATCATTGTGCAGTACTTCTTAAGCGGGATGTTGACAAGCCTCGGAATTTGGCCAAATCCGTGACGGTGAAGTAGTTTTTTTAGGTTGTCGAATTCCGTTACTTTTTTCTCATTGCCGCCTTGACTGTATTTGCAATGAGCATGGCCACTGTTAATGGGCCGACGCCTTTGGGAACGGGTGAGCAGTGCGTTTTCTTAATGACTGACTCAAAGTCGCAGTCGCCAACCACTTTTACTTTCCCCTCAATCTCAACACGGGACGTTCCAACATCTATTACATATGCGCCCGATTTTACCATGTCTCCAGTCACCAGTTTTGGGTGTCCAGCAGCGGCAATCACAATGTCTGCGTTGAGCGTTTCGCGTTTTAGGTCTTGCGTTTTGGAATGGCACAACGTTACGGTGCAATCCTTGTGAAGGAGCATCATGGAAAGCGGTTTTCCAACCACATTGCCGCGCCCTATGACAACTGCTTTTTTTCCGGCCAGGGGCACCTTATAGAACTCAAGCATTCTGATTACTCCAAACGGCGTTGCAGGCCAGCACGTTTCCTCATCTAAAATATTCTGCATGACTTTTCCCATGTTTGACGAGGTAAACCCGTCAACGTCCTTCGAAGGATTAATTGCATCTATTATTTTATTGGGGTTAATATGTTTTGGAACGGGCATTTGTACGATGAACCCATGAAGCGACTTGTCCTTGTTGAGTTTTTCTATTTCTTTAAGGAGTTCTTTTTCAGAAACTGATTCCGGGAAACGAAACACGCGAGCTTCCACGCCGACTTCGGCAGCCTTTTCGCATTTTTTTTGCACATATACTTGCGATGGCTTATCCTCACCGACAACAACGATCCCAAGCACGGCTTTAAGCTTATGAGTTGCAATGGTTTTTTTTACTTCTGAAAGTATCGATTCTGCTGCAGGAATCCCAAAAAGTGTTTGGTACATAAAAACGCGCCTCTGATGAATATATATCATTTCAAGCTTTGCGTTTAAAAGAGTTGTATATACACTCTTCTTTAGGTCCTCTTCATGGAAATCGTAACTGTCGATAAATTAAATCAAAAACATATTAAGCAAATAAACCAGTTGTTCAACCATCCCGAAGTTCTCAAATACCTTAATTATTCCAAGGAGGACGGGCTTGACCTTGATGATACTAAGCGTTTTGTGCTGACTAAGAAAAAGGAGCTTAAGGAACGAAAATCAATGCTATGGACGGCACTTGAAGATGGTGAAATACAAGGAGTTATTGAGGCACGTTTTTTTCCCTTCACCAAGCAACGGCACAAGTTGAGTTTTGGAATATGGGTGCGTCCTGACAAGCATCGTACTGGCATAGGCTCAAAATTGATGGAAGAACTTATTTCGTATGCAAAAACAAATGGGTACACTCGCATTGAAGGTGAAGTGTACTGCCAAAACAAGGCGGCCCTTGGCTTGTACAAAAAGTACGGCTTCGCCATCGAAGGAAAGCGCGAACGTGCAACGTACTACTACGGAATGTATTATGACGATTATATCGTTGCGAAATTATTGTAGACTTATCTAAGCCGAATACTTTCCAAATTCTGCATCGGAACTCCTTGTTTTCGTAGCATCATCCCTGCAGCACGCGCAAACTCGTCAGTCTTGCCCCAGTCACCGTGCATGGTGATAATTCGTTCTGGGGTTGGACGTAAGTTGCGTAAATATGCCATAAGTTGTGAGCGGTCGGAGTGCCCGGAGAAACCTTCTGCCGTTTCTACCTGCATGTTGATGTTAAGCATTTTTGTCCTTCCGTCATCCCCCATAATGGGGATTTCCTTCATGCCGCGCTGTATCTTGCTTCCAAGCGATAATGCAGATTGGTATCCGACAAAGATAATGGTGTTTTTGGGATCGTCTGCCATGAGCTTGAGGTACTCATATGAAGGCCCGCCGTTAAGCATACCTGAGGGTGCCAAAATAACACAGGGGTCCCCGTTGACTATTTCTTCCTTGTTGGTTCCTTTTGCAACCTTGATCATGGGCGACTCAAACGGTGATTGATCAGAGAGTATTCGTCTTCGTATCTGCTCGCGCATGAATTCCGGATATGCCGTGTGTATTGCAGATGCCTCAAGCACCATGCCGTCTATGTAAAGCGGTGCGTTGAAATCAGGGTTTTTACGATAGAACTCCTCAAGGACAAGCATGATTTCCTGGCTTCTTCCTACTGCAAATACGGGAATGATGACCTTTCCTTTTCGGTCAATCGTTTCCTTGATAATTTGGCATAAGCGCGATTCACTGTCAACACGGTTGATTGAATTGTCGTTCTTTCCGCCGTACGTTGCCTCGATCATAACCGTTTCCGCACGCGGGAATTGGGTGTGTGCAGGATCAAAGAGCCGGGTAAATCCGAATTTGATATCTGCCGTGTACACAAGGTTGTGCGCACCTTCGCCGATGTGCAAATGAACTGATGCGCTTCCTAAAATATGTCCTGCATTGTACATGGTCATTTTTATTTCAGGAGTAATATCCGCAACCTCTCCGTATTCCACCGTAATCATGTTTCGAAGCTGCTTTTGAATTTCCTTTTTCGTATAAGGAGGGTCAACTCCAAGTGCGCGTTTTGCAACGTTAAGGTAATCTTGTTGCAAGAGCACGGTGATTTCACGTGTTGGTGCCGTACAATATACTGGCCCATCGTATCCGTATGCGTATAAGTAGGGTATGAATCCCATGTGGTCCGTGTGGCCATGTGAAAGCACAACTGCATCCAATTCGGAAATGGGGAACCCAAGCATGTTAAGGTACGGATACGCCTTGGTGGGGTCACCCGTTGCAGTATTTACTCCGCAGTCAAGGAGGATTTTTGATTTTGGTGTTTGTACGAGTACGCACGAACGGCCGACTTCACGAAATGCCCCGAGGCCGACGATGCGGATCCAGTCACTGTCCTGCGGGCTTTGGCAGATCTTTTTTCCAACAGTTGTAAGGAATTTTTTACGTTCAGCACCTTCAATGACGAGTGATTTTCGAACGCCGTCAATAGTGAGCGAAGGCATGGTCGGTGCCCGTGTAACTACGGGTGCCCAGCCGGTTGCAAGCATGATCTCACGAAGTATCGAGCCGCCTTTTCCGATGACCATTCCTGGTTTCAATGCCTCGATGTGGACTTCGCAGAATTCGGGTGAAAACCTGATGTTCTTGATTTCCGCCTCCGGAGAAACGATTCGTTCTATTTCCTGTTTTGCCTTCTCAACTTCGGAAAGCATGGTTGGGTCTACCCGTACGATGACTTTCTTTTTGATTTCGCGCGGCAATGCACGTATTCTGTCTTCGTTTGCGTATGCGGCCTTGATATTTTTGACATACACGATGAGTAATAATCCTTCCGGTTCTACTTTGGTAACGTCGCAGTCCTTTGGAAGCATCTCATATACGGTACGTTCAATGTCTTTGTAGTGCATATAAATCTCCTAAATTGGTATCGAAAATTTTGAAAATGAAAATAAACGAGGGAAATTAAAAAAAATAAAATTATGAACCTGCAATTTTCTTGACTTCATCCTTTGGCAGCCTGGTGAATCCGTCTTTGTTGATGTAAATAACATCAACTCGTTCACCGCTTGCCGCATCGCGTCTCATTGCAGCACCTACTGCTTTTGCTGCCACTTTGACATTTTCAAGAATGGGGCTGTCTTCCTTGTACAATTCTTCGAGTACACCATATGCAAAGGGCGAACCGCTTCCAGTTGAGGTCATTTTGTCCTCGGTTACTCCGCCAAGCATGTCTACGCTGTACACGTGTCCTGCGCCGTTCTCGTCAAGGCCGCCTACAAGTATTTGCACCCAGAATGGGTAGTATTTGTATCCTGCCAAAATGTTTGCAAGAAGTGTTGATGCTGCTTGTACGGTTGCACGTTTTCCATGGCGCAAGCGGTACAATCTTAATTCCGCCTGCATCCACCTGACAAGCTGTTGTGCGTCACCGACGCTGCCTGCGATGGTCATGGCAATATGCTCGTCGATTGCATAAATCTTATCGATATCCTTGCTTGCGATGAGGTATCCCATCGTTGCACGGCGATCCGATGCAAGGACTATTCCATCTTTGCATACAAGACCTACGGTCGTAGTTCCTGTCTTTACTGCTTGTTCTTTGGCTGATTGAACATCCATAGGATCACCCTAGAATTCGTAATGTTCCCATTACTGACTGAATCTTTAAAAAGCTTGGTCACACCGATTCACTATATTATAATAAGCTAGACATATATGGTACGTTTCTGTTTTTAAATGTAGGTTTTAAGGGATACTTATGATTGAAATCGACGGTTCATATGGCGAAGGCGGCGGTCAAGTCATCCGTACGGCACTTTCGCTTTCTGCTATTACTCAAAAGCCCATCCATATTTTTAACATCCGTGCCGGGCGTCCAAATCCTGGGTTGCAGCCTCAGCATTTAATGTGCGCAAAGGCAGTTCGCAACATTTCGCGCGGCACACTTAATGCAGAACTTCAAGGGTTGGAACTTACCTTTACCCCGGGCCCCATTGTTGCCGGAAAATACGAATTTGACATCGGGACTGCAGGAAGCGTTTCGCTTGTGATGCAGACTGTTTTGCCTATTCTTTTGTTTGGTTCAAAGAAAAGCGAAGTGACGATTAAGGGCGGTACGCATGTGATGAAGTCTCCTTCATCGGATTATATTGGGGAAGTGTTTCTTCCTGCGTTGAGAAAATTTGGGCCTGAAGTTCAGTTTGAAACGAAAAAAATAGGGTTTTATCCCAAAGGCGGAGGCGAAATCTCCTTTTCATGCGTTCCTACTCCCTTGAAAGGCCAAACCTTTTTTGAGAAGGATTCGCATGTTCGCGTCCGTATCCGCTCAAGCGGCCTACCGCCCTTGGTCGGAGTACGTGAAAAGAAAATTTTTGTTCAAAATAAAATTGAGCACGTCCAGGTGTTTGATGATGCTTCGTTAAGTGTTGGCAACGCGATTCTTGCATGGAAAGGATTCAACGGTTCGTATTCGCTTGGCGAGAAAGGAAAGCCCGCAGAAAAAGTTGCGCACGATTGCCTTGATTTTCTTAAGCAACAAACAGAGGAAGTCGATTCCCATCTTGCTGACCAGCTCCTATTATACGCCGCATTAGCTGAAGGAAAAACCCAATTTACCGCCAGCGAAATCACCGAGCATTTTAAGACGAATGTATGGGTTATTCAAAAGTTTTTGGATAAAAAAATAGAGGTAAAAGAAAAAGAGGTTTTGTTGAGTTAGCTTCGTGCCATTTGAGCAAGTGCGTTGGAAATCTGTACATATTTTTCATTTTCCCATGATAGTACTGAACGGACAAAGGGGAACGCTCCTTCCTCAGATAAGGGGCGGTAGGGGCTGTCCCATTCAAAGAACAATGAACCTGGCGCAAGTGCAATTCCGTGTTTTCTCATAAGATCTATGACAAAGCATTCGTCCCTTCTAAGTGCAGGTTCTTTTTTGCCAGAAAGTGCGGCAAGTATTTCCCTTGAACGGACAAATATTTTCATGTCAAAGTCGGCTTCGTCAGTATTAAATCCGTTTTCAACGTACCATCTTTGCAATTTTGGCCTTTCTGAATCAAGTTGGCGTAAAAACCATGCCCATACTTCATGAGCGTACGTTTCATTAGCCCATTTGTCATTTTCAATCATAAGTGGCAAGTAAAATGCGCACTGAAGTTCTGCATCTGGATACGGATTGAGTACCCCTTCAGTTGAGAGTAAGGTTTCTCGGTTTACGTAAACTCGTTTTCGTACCTCTTCGCGCGTTGCTTCGATTCCCCTGCGCACGTCTTCCCTATCGGAAAACGCCGCAGCAAGTGCTGCAAGGGTGTTGTTTGAAACACCGGAGTTAATCGTACTTGTTTCCCAACGCTTGAGGAACAAAAGGAGCTCCTCAACTTCCTGTCGGGACCCAAATATTCCTACGCCTGCACCCCGTGAACCTGGCGAAAGCATGATTTTTGAAAGTCCGACGCCTATTGCACCTACGAGTTCATGTTCTTCCGCCTTTCTTACAAGTTCCTGGATTGTTATCGGGTTTTCCGTAAAGCAAAAGTCATGGTACATGCAGTCCAGGTAAAGCCACACGTTTTTTTTGTGTTTCCCAAGAATGCCGAAAAATCGGTCGATGAATTCTCGCGTGTATATGATGCCTATAGGGTTTTCGTACGGCACAATGGACACTAAAAATTTCCTGCCTGGATTTGCCTCTAATTGTTCTTCAAGGTGGTCGAGGTCCATTTCGCCATTTGCTTTTCTTCTTATTTCTAGTACATCATGTCTGCCTAAGTTGAAATGTGCATCCTGGTAAAAGAGAGGGTGCGAGCATGCCGCATGCACGGCCATTGCGCGTGATTTATGGATAATATGATGTTTCTCAAACAATTCTCGTGAAAATGAACTTAATCCTCCGGCAAAAAATATGCGATTTGGAACCAGTTTAAAATAGTGCGCGAGTTTCATTCGTGCTTCTTCCTTTGCACCTATTGCGTATTCGTATCCGCCGTTGCGACTTATTTCCTCAGCTGCACGCATGATTGCTTCATTTCCTGCCGTTTGAAGGGTCATGGGCAAATCACCGCCTGCTGAATTTACCAATACTTGAGTTATTTTTCCTGCAGCGGCAACGCTTGAATTTCTCATAACGTGTGTTCCCGTACATAACCAAAGATATTCGCTGTGGGGAAGTCCCGCAAGTCGTCTTCTAAAAGGGGTTTCTTGTATTCTAAGAGGGGCTACATACGAAAGCATATCGAGAACCCTGTCTCCTTGACGGCCATATCTTCCAGTTAATTTTTGCTGGGCCTTACGTCCGAGTTGTTCTAGTGCTTGCAATCTCATACCTACCCTCTTTCTTCTTGGCAAGTGTTTCAAATGCTTTTTAAACATTTAACCGGTTTATCCTTAAAATGCGACAAATAACGTACTTGTGCATTCTGTCTTCTTTTTATTCTTTCTTTTCCAATTGTAGCATATGCAGAATCCCCATTCTCGTCCCTTTGAAGATGTACTTTCAGAATTTCGTTCCTCACAAAACGGCCTTTCCATGCGAGACGCTTCGGAACGCCTTCAGCAATACGGTTCAAACACCCTTTCAAGTGGTCATAAGCGCACTGCACTCGATATCCTTATTTCGCAATTTAAAAATTTCATTTTCTTTCTTCTGCTTGGCGCGGCAGGACTTTCCTTTTTCATTGGCCATGTAGAGGATTCAATTGCCATTCTTTTTGCAGTCGCATTGAGCACGGCATTCGGGTTTTTCCTTGAATATAAAGCAGACCAGTCCTTGCGGGCGCTTCAAAACCTTACTCAGCCCCAGTGTAAGGTCATTCGTGATGGGAACACGCTTCAAACGGATAGTTCGCATTTGGTTGTCGGGGATGTAATCGTAGTTGAGGAAGGCGACAAGGTACCTGCAGATGCGCGCATTATTGAAAGTTATGATCTTGAAGCGAACGAGTCCCAGCTTACGGGCGAAAGCCAGGTAGTAAAAAAGCACAAATTTCCCGTAGCTGAGGATGCCCCTATTTCTGAAAGAACATGTATGATTTATTCAGGAAGCTTTATTACTAAAGGAAAGGGAATTGCAGTCGTATGTGCAACTGCAAACGCAAGTGAACTTGGAAAAATTGCTTCTGCGCTTAAGGATGTTGAAGCGGAAGCAACTGTGCTGCAACAATCATTGGATGACATGGGTAAAAAGGTTAGTTTTCTTTCCATAGGAATTGTTTTCTTTTTCCTTGCCATCGGAGTATATCAAGGCAGGGAATGGACAGAATTATTTGTTCTTTCAATTTCACTTGTTGTTGCCGCAGTACCTGAGGGCCTTATCACTGTTTTAACCATTATTCTTGCAATTGGCGTTCGTACCATGGCAAAGAATAATGCGTTGGTACGCAAACTCAACTGTGTTGAGACGCTTGGCACGGCAACCATGATTATTGTTGATAAAACCGGGACAGTCACCGAAGGCAAGATGTCGCTCACTTCTGTTTATGAAAACGGGAGGGTAAAAAAAGTAGAAGAGCTTGATTCAAGGGACGTACTCATCAATTATGCCGTATTGTGCAATAGCGCCCAGTACTCAGAGGAAGGCTTTGTTGGAGATGAAATGGACAAGTCCATTCTTTTTGCCGCAAATTCAATCGGAATAAACGTAAAAGCACTCATCGATCTTTCGCCGCTTGCGTTTTTCCCTCTTACCAGTCAAAATAAGCGAATGTCTTTCATTTATGCTTTGCATGGAAAACAGATCGCAGTAATTAAGGGTGCGCCGGAAGTACTCTTGTCGCATTGTACTGATTACAATGAGGATGCAAAAGAGAAGCGCCTTTCTTCGGAAAAGCGTGCGGAATTCGAGCATGTTCTTGATACGCTTGTTTCAGATGGCAAACGTGTGCTTGCGCTTACCTACAAATACGTTGAAAGCACTAAGGAAAATGAGTTGAAGGAATCGTTAACGTTCCTTGGTTTTTTAATTTTTAGCGATCCTGTACGTACTCAGGCAAGCCAAACCGTTTCACTTGCAAAGACTGCGGGAATTTCGATGATGATGCTGACCGGGGACAATTTGAAAACGGCAGCATTTATTGGCCGTGAAATAGGGCTTATCAAGGATCCAAAAGAGGCGGCAGAATGGAAATCGCTTGAGCACTTAAGCGAGGAAAAGCTTGTTGAGCATTTAAAATCGCTCAAAATAATTGCACGTTCAACCCCGCTTTCAAAATTAAAGGTCGTTGAGCTTTTGATAAAGCAAGGCGAAATTGTTGCCGTGACAGGGGATGGGGTCAATGACGCACCTGCACTTAAGAAAGCGCATGTTGGCGTAGTCATGGGTTCAGGGACCGAAGTGAGTAAGGAAGCGGCAAACTTGGTGCTTTTGGATGACAATATTTCAACATTGATCAATGCCATCAAGTATGGCAGGGTTGTTTTTGACAATATCATCAATTTCATCCGTTTTCAGTTTACGACAAATATCGCAACCCTCATCCTCTTTTTCCTTTCATTCTTTGGCGGGTTGCCGTATCTTCTTACTCCCATTCAAATTCTTTTCCTTAACTTGTTTATGGACGGTCCTCCTGCGCTCGCTCTTGGTTTTGAGAAGGAATCGCGCGACGTTCTGAAGGAAAAACCGCGGAAGGAAAGGAACATCATGTCTCGCAATTTGCTTGCATCCATATTTGTTTCAAGCATATGGATGGTCGCAGTGACTATCGGCGTTTATTTCCATTTTGTAGGCACGGGCCTTGAGTTGACTGCCGCATTTTGTACGTTCGTATTTTTGCAGCTTTTCAATTCGCTCAATTGCAGATTTTCAAGCTCTCCTTTTTGGCACAAGCCGCTTAACAATCCGTATATTTTTGCAGCCTTTTTCATCATGGCAGGAATCCTTCTTATTATTCTTCAGATCCCTGAACTCCAAGGAGTTTTTGAGACTACGGCGCTTTCACTTGAAGCGCTTGGGATCGTAATTGGCGCGGCATCTTCAATATTATTCCTTGAAGAGTTTAAGAAACGGCTTTTGAAAGGGATTACACAATACTAACAGATCAACGGATAAAAAGAAGAATTGGGCCCTAAGGGAATTGAACCCCTGATCTTTCGCATGTGAAGCGAACGTCTTACCACTCGACTAAAGGCCCCCACCTTCTTTAAGAGTGACAACCTCTTTTAAACCTTCATCAGCCCATACGGTTTATTAAGTTATACGAGGTAAACCGGTTATGCCGCGTAAGGATGTAGTAATCGCACATAGGATTCATACGAATCCAAAAGGCACAGTCCTTGCCGCGTGCGATGCATCGCTTCTTGGCCAATGTTTTCAAGAAGGGAAAAAGGAGCTTGACCTTAAGAAATATGCATCATTTTACGATGGAGAACGTGTAAGTGCAGAAGAGCTTTCAAAGTCGCTTGGAAAAAAGTTCTCTTCCATTAATTTGGTGGGAAAGGAAACCATCTCAACTGCCCTGCCGCTTGGAATTTTCAAGCCAGAGCATGTCAAAAAAATTTCCAACGTTCCCTATGTCCAAGTTTACCGCTTGTGAGTGATACCTATGAAAACCATTACAGTCGTTGCAGAAGACCGAGTTGGCCTTTTGGCAGACATTTCGTATCTGCTTGGCAAGGCCAAAATCAATATTGAGTCCCTTTCAGTGGACGTAATAGGGGGTAAGACTATTATTTCCCTTACCCTTAAGGATACTGATAAGGCAAAGGAGGCATTGATTAATGCCGGTTTTACGGTTGAAGAGCCAGATATTACCTTGATTAAACTTACCGACCAGCCAGGTGAACTAGGCAAGATCACCCAAATGCTTGCAAAGGAAAAGGTGAACATTGAAAATGTTCATATCGTTTCACGCAACGGTTCGGAAACCATCATTTCATTGAAGGTTGACAAGCCAAGAAAAGCGACAAAGGTCCTTGAAAGTTACTTGGTTACGAAGAATCAACCAAGTTGAATCTCAACTGTTTTTTCCTTTTTATTTGTTTTTGCACCTATTTTCTCAAACCGTTTGTCAATTTCATCAAGCGGGCATTTTTCTATTTCAGATTTTACTGCCTCGATTTTTTGGAAATGCTCATAAATATAATTTCCTTTTGCCATTGATTCCTCGTATTCCTTTTTCAGCCCTTCAATATGTGCCTTCTGATGTTCAAGTCGGCTTTTGAGTTTTTCAAGTTTTGGGTTTGGCGGCGCATGGCTTATGGCGTAATACTGGTCAAGTGCGTCAGACAATGAGGGCATTTCTTTTATGTTTTTGTAGGTTGAAAATGCAACCAGCCCATAGTCGATTATTTGCCCTGCATCATCAAGGAAAAGGTAAGGAGTATTTTCATGTGTTATTTTTTCATACTCCTTTTCTATTTTTGTTTTTTGCTCACTTGAAATTTTTGCACTGGGGGTTTTTTCCTCAATTTTTATGCGCGTTAAAAGCTCCTTTGCATATTCTTTTCCAAGCGGGAGTTTCATCAAGTCGACGATTACGTATTTTTCCGAGTATATTTCATCGATGTTTGTTTTTGTCGATGAACGCGGAGGCTTGTATTCTTTTTTAGGAAGAATTTCACGGTCTGACCAGGTTTCATGTTTTACTGCTGCAAGTATGATTCCGTCTTTTATCAATATCATATTTCCTTTGCCAAATCCTTCTATGATAAGCGTTGCCTTGTCAAATTCCAGGTGAAGTATGCGGTCGTGGTTGTACTGGTGCACTGCAACCAACCGCGCGTTATCAAGCTCCTTTTTTACCCGTTGGCAGAATTGGTCTGCCTCGCCTGGCAGGATTCTTCTGGTTATGTAAACTGCAACGCCAAGTGAGATAAGTATTTCCTGGCTTCCCAGTTTTATGCGGTAGGTGCCGTCTTCGAGTTTAAGTATTCGTTGGAAGTGGGTGCCTTTGAGGTTTGAAAGCTCCTCCCTTATTTTTGCATATTCCTTTATCCCAAGAACGCGCATACTCTTATCTTGGATGCTTAAGGCTTAATTTGCTTTTGTTTGTCTTTGGAGCAGCGTCTTCACAAAAATAGGCCTTCCTATTCTTGAATCCTTCACCAATGAGGCAACTGTTGCAAGCGTAATATCGTCCTGCACTTGTATTCCAAGTGTTTGCAATGCCTCGTTCCTTAAAAGTGAAAATTCACCCTTTTCAAGAATTATTTTAAGTGAATTTTCTTCAGGTACTAAATCCTTAAGCAGTCCGGAAACGCCATCGGTTCGTTTGATGAGAAAGCGCGATTCTTCAGTTACATGGAGGATCTCACCGTCAAAATAGGCGTTTTCAAGCATGAGTTCCTTTTGCACCGCAATGCGTGACACGCGTGTCGGGTCCTTTTCGATGTGTACTGTGCGCTCGCCGCTTGCATCCTGCAAGACAAAATTTATTGAATGGTCTTCGGCTTCAAGTATCCGTGCAATTTTCCCTTCCACATGGAAGGAGGCATTTGCACTAAGGGACGCAAGCGGAGTTATTGATGATTTTTTTGTAATATGTATTGCGCCTGCATAGGAAAGGCTTATTCTCCCCAGTTTTTCGTAGGCATTCTCAATAGTAATTTCGTCTCCTGCTCGAAGTGACTGGTATGCTTGAATGTCCTTTCCCCATAATACGAGCTCGTGCGTTCCGGTTGAATCCTTTATCTGCACAACTCGGTATGTGTTTCCCTTTTGGGTTGTTTGGGTCTGCATTATTTTTGCAATCGTTGCCTTTAATTTTAGATTCCTCATTCCCGGTTCAACAGTTGCAAGCGTTATTTCTTTTACTTCCTTTTTTTCAAGTCCCGCATCCTTTGCAATGAGCCGAAGCGCCGCAGGCTTGGTGAGAAATCCGTGGAACTTTTCGTAATACTCGTCAATCTTTTTTTCAAGCTCTTCGCTTGTGAATTTTTCAAGGAGCTCCTCTTCAAGGCCCATATTTCTTCATTTGCTTGGTCGTCCTTTTTAAACAATAACTCCAAATAGCTTATGGAAGGTTTGAAGAGGAGAATTGCATGGTTACACTCACATTAAAAGTTGCCGAAAGTTTCCAGAATGACATTGGTCGGGGCATTGCACGCCTTGATACCAAGGCAAAAGCAGAGCTTGGAGTTTCAACGGGAGACATTGTTAAGCTTATTGGCAAAAAGGCCGCGTTGGCAATTGTTTGGCAGGCACATCCCGATGACGAGGGTCAGGGAATTGTACGCATGGACGGCATTCTTCGTCAAAATGCGGGTGTGGGGTTGGGAGACAAAGTTACGGTTGAACCTACTACTTCCAAAGAGGCAAAAAAGATTGTGCTGGCACCACGTGAACAGGTCCGTTATTCTGTAGGTTTTGACCAGTACGTAAAAAAGAGATTGGTTGGAAAACCTGTTTTACGCGGGAACCTTCTTCCTGTGGGTATTTTTGGCACTTCAGTCCCCTTGGTTGTTTCACAAGTTATTCCCCAAGGTGCAGTCATTATCACTGACCAAACGGAAGTAAAAATAAAGACAGATCCCATAAAGGAACTTTCAAACATTCTTACTATCACTTACGATGATGTAGGAGGTATGCAGGATGCCATTCAGAAAGTTCGTGAAATGGTTGAGTTGCCGCTTCGCCACCCGGAAATTTTTGAACGGTTGGGGATTGACCCTCCAAAAGGCGTTCTTCTATTTGGTTCACCCGGTACGGGAAAAACACTTTTGGCAAAGGCGGTTGCAAACGAAAGCGACGCAAACTTCTATTACCTAGGCGGCCCTGAAATAATCAGCAAATTCGTCGGTGAAAGTGAAGAAAAGTTAAGAAAATTGTTCAAAGATGCAGAGGAAAACGCCCCTTCCATTATTTTCATAGATGAAATAGATGCCATTGCGCCAAAACGTGAAGAAGTATTTGGGGAAGTTGAAAAGCGCATCGTTTCCCAGCTTCTTACCTTGATGGATGGGCTCAAGGCACGGGGCGAAGTCATCGTCATCGGCGCAACCAATCGGCCTGACAGTATCGATCCTGCCATACGAAGGCCAGGAAGGTTAGACCGTGAAATTGAAATCGGCGTTCCTGATAGAAACGGCCGTCTTGAGATACTTCAAATCCATACGCGAAACAGTCCCTTGGAATCAGATGTTGATTTGAAGGAACTTGCAAATATTACCCATGGTTATACGGGAGCTGACCTTTCCCTTTTGGTGAAGGAAGCGGCGTTGAAAGCCTTGCGGAGAATACTTCCTGAAATAAATATTCAGGATGATTTGATCGACCCGAAAATTCTTGAAAAGCTTAAAGTTACTCGGGACGATTTCTTCAACGGATTTCGTGAGGTACATCCTTCCGCACTTCGGGAGGTGTTTGTTGAACGCCCAACGACTAAGTGGAGTGATATAGGCGGAATGGAAAAGGTAAAGTCCGAGCTTAAGGAGGCAGTTGAATTGCCGCTTAAGCAGCCTGAGCTTTTCGAACAAATGGGTGTTAGGCCGATAAAGGGAATCCTTTTGTATGGCCCTCCGGGAACCGGAAAAACACTTTTGGCAAAGGCAGTTGCCCACGAGACTGAGGCAAACTTCATCGTCATTTCCGGACCCCAGATACTTTCAAAGTTTGTTGGTGAATCGGAAAAAGCGGTGCGTGAAATATTCAAGAAGGCCCGGGTTGCGGCACCGTGCGTTCTGTTTGTCGATGAAATAGATTCATTGGCAGGTTCACGAAGCAATGAGTCAACCGAAGGCGGTAAAGTCCTTGACCGGGTTGTTGATACGTTCCTTACGGAAATGGACGGGTTGCAAGCGCTCAAAAGCGTGGTAGTTATCGCGGCAACAAACCGCCCAGACATTCTTGACCCTGCGTTGCTAAGGCCAGGAAGGTTTGACCGGGTTATTGAAATTGGCGTTCCCGATGAGGATGCACGTGTCCAAATTCTTAAGCTCCATACCAAAAAAATGCCGCTTGAAAAGGACGTTGCCCTTGAACAATTTGCAAAGCAGGCGCACGGTTATACGGGTGCGGACCTTGAGAATGTTTGCCGTGAGGCAGGCATGAATGCAATTCGTGCTAAAGCGTCAAAAGTTTCAAGGGAGCATTTCGAACAGGCATTCAAGATTATCATGCCAACATTGCGTTCAAACGATCTTGAGTCAGTTACCAAGTTCAAGAAATCCAGCGCGGCGATGTATAGGTAATGCATACCCTTTTATCCTTCTTTTTTCAATAGAGTATTATGCGTTTGCACCTGTTCATTAAAAGTGCGGCATTCTTGTGTGCCATTTCACTTTTAGTTTTTGCGCTTACTCCTTCGCTTGGATTTAGGGATCTTGCACGGTTTTTGGCAGCATCATGCGCAATCGGTGTATTTTTCACATTTGCCTATCCTGAAGTAAGGGGGGTCCATAAAGGTGACCGGGTTTCGGTTATGCGCCCTGGAGCCAATTCTCTTACGGCGCGGGTTGGGAAAGCGCTTCATAACGCCCGAAAGAACATGCCGCTTCGGGTCAGGTTTGAAGGCGGCGATGAGGCATTTGGTACGCTTGAGGATCATGGAGGCATTATCACGTGGCCAAAAGTCATGGTAAATTACGAGGAAAGGATTGCATGAACGGTATTTCAATTGAACGGGATGAGATTATTCATATCCTTATTTCGGTAAGTGCAATATCGCTCGCATTTTCAATTGCGTATGCAGACATTTCAAGCATTCCTAAGTATCCTTTTGATTTTCTTAAATTCGTGTTATTTTCATTTGTGGCAATCGGCATCGGGTTCATTTTGCATGAGATGGGTCACAAGGTTGTGGGAATTTATTATGGTGCCCAGGCGCGTTTTGTCATGTGGGTCCAGGGTCTTGGGCTTATGCTCCTTAGTTCCCTTATGGGTGTTTTATTTGCAGCGCCCGGTGCCGTTTATATTTTTGCACCAAACATTACCAAGAAGGAAAATGCAATCATTTCGGTTACGGGCCCTCTCATCAACATTGCAATTGCGCTTGTTTTCTTGTTTTTGCATTCTTATTTTCCGATGTTCTTTTCATTTGCATTTTTCAACACTCCTTTAAGCATCTGGAAATTCGGTGCACAAGTAAATCTTATGCTCGCTCTTTTCAATATGATTCCCGCATTTCCTTTGGACGGAAGCAAAGTGTATGCGTATAATCCCCTTTTGTGGGGCATGGTCATTGTATGTATGATGCTTTTTGGCATTGCCGTATTTTCAATTGGTATCGTTATTTCCTGGGCAATCATGCTGTTGCTTGCCCTTTTTATATCACGGGTGCTCTTTGGAGCGAGGAACGGATAAGTATGAAGGGCGCGGAAAGTATTGTTTCAAACGTGAAATTTCTTGGAGTTTCTTGTTTGAAGAAGGACCGTATCAAGAAAGCGTACCGTAACGAAATCCTCGACACGAAGCTGAGAATTGAGCGTACTCGCCAGGAAGTGCGCTTGCTTCACAAGGCAAAGCAGGCAGGGGTTGTTGCACCGACCGTATTATATGTTTCCCAAACTTTCTTTTTGATGACTAAATTGCCTGGAAAACGCGCAAAATTGCATAATCGGTCCGAGTGCGTTCAGGCAGGCGAGATGCTTGCAAAACTTCATGCAAACGAGATTATTCATGGCGATTATACCAAAGCAAATCTTCTTGAGTCGAAAGGGAAATTGTCAGTCATTGATTTTGGCCTTGGGTTTTTCTCAAAAGACCTTGAAGATCGGGCAATAGATGTCATCACCATGCTTGATAATCTTACCAACCAGGAACAAAGGGATTGGTTTTTGCAAGGATACAAACAAGAAAATGAGAGGTTTGATTCGGTTATCAAAAGAATTGAAGGGATTAGGAAACGCGCACGTTATGCTTAATCATGTATCCAGTATCCTGTCTGATTTATCGTAACGGTTACCGGACTTTTGAATGCATCGTGGTGCGGAATTTTCAAATCCTTAAGCACGTTATACAAGATTCCTCTTCCTTTTTGTGCATCGACATTTTCATCCGGCCCTCCCGTTATAATCACGTGATTGGGTTTCATAAGGAAGAAAAATCGGTACATGTCCTCGGAAACTGAGCCCAATCCATGCGAAGATGCAACTATGATGGGGCAGCTCGCATTTAGGTGATTGATAATTTCCCGTTGGCTTTTGTAGTTGCTTGACGACGGATAAAGTATGCATGTGTTCCCCTGTTCAAACGTAAGGATGGGTGCGTAACTTTCAAGGTCGGGGTTTCCGGCACGTTTTACGATTAGCTTTGCGTTGCCTATGGGCAGTTCCATGCTATCTTTGATTTGCACTGTTTTGTAATTTTGTTTTACGTTTGCCATAAACGGGTTGTAACTTTGCTCGTATACCGACTCGTCAAGTACGTATGCAACTTCCTCAATTTTGATTTGTTTTGAGAGTCCGTCAAAACCGTCCCAATAAGGTGCGTATGCATTAAGGATAATCATTCGGTTTATTTTTGAGATCTTTTTTTCCTTGAGATACGCGATAAGTGTTTCAGTTTGTTCCTTGGGGCCAGCACCAATCATCGTAACCTCAGAACCTTGGATAAGAATAATCGCTTCACCTTGCATTCCCTTTGCGTTGTAAAGGCCTATTTTTGGGAAATAAAGAACTGCTTCATGAGGAGACGTTAGCACGTTTGCTTCTTCAGTCTGGGTCGGAATTGTTTCATTTACCAATGGAAGTTCAAACGTAGTATTGACAACCTTTGTTTTGTTTTCAATTGAAGTGTTTTCTTGTTTTTCAGATTGTGTTATGCACCCGAAAAGGAGCATGCCAATAATTATCAAAAGAATGATTTTGTGCATAGGATCATTATTTCAAGAACCATTAAGATGAGTTCGGTTCTTCATAGTATTGATCGTTATGCTCGTCCGGCGATTGGTCGTTCCCCCGCTTTCAAACAATGCGTATGTAGTATGGGAGAAGTCCTCAAAAAAAGCAGTTGTTATTGACCCTTCGCAAGGAGGAGACCTTGTTCTTGAATTAGTCAAAAACGAACATCTTGACGTGGTTGCAGTCATCAATACTCATTGCCATTTTGACCATGTGTTTGACAATAAAAAAATGAAAGATGCAACACGTGCGCCTTTGTTGATGCATGAGGCAGATATTCAGTATTATAAGCACGATACGCTTTCAAGCCATTTTTTGGGCAGGGCGTATGATGTCGTTCCCATTGACCGTCCGTTAAAACATGGTGACGAGATATGGTTTGGCACCGAATGCCTTGAAGTAATTCATCTTCCGGGGCATACCGAAGGCTGCATTTCATTGTATTCAAAAAAACACAACATTATTTTTACCGGGGACATATTGTTTGCAGGAACTCACGGGCGTACCGACTTGCCCGGAGGGGATGAGGCACGGATGGAACGTTCACTTCAATATTTCCGTTCGCTTCCTAAGCATACGCAAGTATTTTCAGGCCATGGCGAGCCCACCACTTTGGAAAAGGAAAAGTGG
>CAYSWK010000016.1:0-7261 GCA_964434735.1 Microcaldota archaeon
TTCTCGAATTGCGCGATTTTTTCTTTGGCCATTTTCCCTTTTATTTGGGCTAGGGATTGTGCCATTTGCATGGTATATTGTACTTGGAATTCTATTTGTCACATGCTCATCAGGAGGATCATGCGGGGCAAATCTTGCAGCAATAGTGTTGTTCTTCGGGCCATTTATAGTAGCCACATCTATGGCAACTTATCTGTTCTGGAAAAAATACCTGAAAAAACAAGAGTGATTATAGTCCTGCATCCTTTCGTAATGCATCTGCCTTATCCGTTTTCTCCCAGGTGAATTCAGGGAGTTCCCGTCCGAAATGGCCGTAGGCGGCTGTTTTTTGGTAAATGGGCCTTCGAAGATTAAGGTCGCGGATGATGTGTGCCGGCCTTAAGCGGAAATGCTTTTTGATAAGCTCTGCGATTTTTTCATCAGAGACTTTTCCCGTTCCTTTGGTATCAACAAGAATCGAAATTGGGTCTGCAACTCCGATTGCGTAGGAAATTTGGACTTCGCATTTTTCCGCCAATCCTGCCTTTACTATATTTTTTGCAACGTAGCGCATCATATATGCTGCAGAACGGTCAACTTTTGAAGGATCTTTTCCTGAGAATGCTCCTCCGCCGTGTGCACCCATGCCGCCATAGGTGTCAACGATGATTTTTCGTCCTGTAAGTCCAGAATCTCCGTGTGGCCCGCCTATAACAAATCGGCCTGTTGGGTTGATGTGATATATCGTTTTTTCATCAAGCCATTTTCCGCATACGGGTTTTACGATGTGTTCGATAACATCGGCACGGATTTGTTCTTGCGTTGCATGGGGGTCATGTTGTGTTGAAACGACAACCGTGTGCACACGTTTTGGCTTTCCGTTTTCATATTCAACCGTTACTTGGCTTTTTCCGTCTGGCCGTAAATAGGGAATCGTTTTCTTTTTTCGTGCCTCAGAAAGTCGCAATGTTAAGTTGTGTGCAAGTGAAATGGGCAGTGGCATCAATTCAGGAGTTTCGTTGCATGCATATCCGAACATAAGTCCTTGGTCTCCCGCCCCTTGCTCGTCTTCGCTTTGTCTTACGACCCCTTGTGCGATATCGGGCGATTGCTCGTGGATGGCTGAAATAATTCCGCATGAGTTAAAGTCAAATTGGTAATCCGAAGAAGTATATCCTATTTCCTTGATGACTTTTCGTGCAACTCCTTGCGCATCAACATATGCATTGGTGGTTACTTCACCGGCAATAACAAGAAGCCCCGTTGTCGTTAAGCATTCAATTGCAACACGCGCGTGAGGGTCTTTTGTAAATATTGCATCGAGCATTGCATCCGATACTTGGTCACATATTTTGTCTGGGTGACCTTCAGTTACAGATTCGCTTGTAAATAATCTGGTCGTCATAATGATCATAAAGAAAACAAGTTGTGCCTTTTTATATTCCTTTGAATAAAATATTCCGATTGGAATTTTATTATGAAAAATAATACGGGCCAGATGAGATTTGAACTCATGACCTTCACCTTCAAACTTTTGGAAAAGTTTGATCAAAACGACTTTTCCAAAATTAGGACGGTGCCGCTCTATCCAAGCTGAGCTACAGGCCCATTAGCTGAACAATTGATCGTTTCCCTTTTTAACTGATCGCATCCTGTCCTCTATTTCGGGTTTTGGAAATGAAATATCAAGCACGTATGATCTCTATCTAAAAAACGTATACAAAGAGTCGTTAAAATAATAAAAAAATTATTTTACCCGGATTGCGTAGGTTCCGACGGTTTTTATTTCGGCAACTTTTGCAACTTCGGATTTTTCAGGATTCGTTACCAAAAGCATTCCTGAGAATTTGTCAGTCAATTCGCTTTCAGGTCCGCACGTAGGACATGTTTTTTCTTCAAGAACGATTAATCGGCATTTTTTGCAGGCTTTCATGGAGTTCACTTCTCATCTTTTTTCTTTGGTTTTTCCTTTTCTTCAACCACAGGTGCCGTTCCATCAAGCCATTCATGCTTTCCAAGTCCTTCGGGGCGCATGGTAAGGCCGATTTTAGTATCATTTGTTGTTGCCTTAAGGCTGACTGTTGAAACTTTGACAAGGCACGAATCTCCTTTTTTGAGTGCTTTCTTGCCTACGCGTGACGAAAGCGTCTTGTTTTTCTTGTCGTAGGTATACTTGTCCTTTGAAATTTGTGAAACGTGAAGCAATCCTTGTAAAGGACCGATTGCAAGGAATGCGCCAAATTCAACGACTTCCTTGATGTCGCCGCCGTATACTTCGTTTACTGCGGGTTTGAATGCCACTGCATCGAACTGTACTTTATAATGCGCTCCTGAGTCTCCCGGAATAATAATTCCTTTGGAAAGTACGCGTGCCTTTTCTATCGTAAGAATGATTCCCGTATCCTTGTATATTCTTCTTTCATACTTGTCTCTGAGAATGCGAACTATTGCTTCGTCAAGTTTTGAACTGAAAAGTTGCGGAGGGACGCGGACTTTGTCTTCTATAGTGTCAAGGTAATACATGGGTAAGCCTCACCTTTGTGTGCTAGGGAATTGTACTCCGATGGCTTTTAAATACAATACGGTTCAAGCGCCTGCCGTTTCTTAAGAATACTACAGCTCAGAAGCTACTCTTTCTGTCATCACTTGCGCTCGACTGGGACGGTATCGTCATTGCTGTAATGAGTATACGCTTGCGTTATTTATATACCCATTCCCTGCATCGTCATCTAAGTGATTCCATAAGTGCAACGGTTTGTGCGAAATCCACAGCCGTAGGCTTTACGGCAACTTCAGTAAAATCCGTTGTTCTTGAGAGAATGTACACGCTTTCAAGATTTATTTTTCGGTTTGCAATTTTGCGTGTAAGTTTTCCAAGTTCGCCCGGGCGGTTGCTTAAGCGAAAAACAACTACATCAGCCTCATGTACGGAGGTAATTGAAGGTATCTTCATAAGTGCCTTTTTTGCCGTTTGAGGGTCCGCAGTGACAACTCGAAAATGCGCATCTCCTTTTGATTCATATGCAGAAATCGCATCAATGTTTACTCCAACATTTCCAAGCGCTTCTGAAACGTCTGCCAGTACTCCTACTTGGTTTTGCGCTACTACGACAAGTTCCTTCATGTAGTCACCTTTTTTTCTTTCTACCTCAACTCTAATAAACGCTCGTACCTAAATTCCTACTTATGAAAATTGGCCTGGAGATTCATCAACGCCTTGCAACGCATAAACTCTTTTGCAATTGCTCAAGTGAAATTGATGAAAATGCAAAACCTACCTTTTCAGTTGAGCGAAAGTTACACCCCGTATTAAGTGAACTTGGCGAGGTTGATGAAGCAAGCAAGGCAGAATTCTCACGGGATCGTTCCTTTATTTATCAAGTATTTGACAAAACTACTTGCCTTGTTGAATTGGATGAGGAACCTCCGCATCCAATGAATAAGGATGCACTTTTGGCAGTTCTTATGATCGCAAAACAGCTCCATAGTACTCCGCTTGACCAAATCCATGTTATGCGAAAGATGGTCATTGACGGAAGCAATACGGGAGGGTTTCAACGTACTGCAATCGTTTCCATCGGCGGATATGTGGAAACTTCAAAAGGAAAGGTTCGTATTTCACAGATTGCAATTGAGGAAGATTCCGCAGGCATTGTTGAAAAAAATGACGGGAGTGCCGTTTATCGGCTTGACCGTTTGGGGATTCCATTGGTTGAGATTACAACCGAACCTGATATTGCTGATGGAGAACACTTACGGGAAACTGCAGAAAAAATCGGCATGATCCTTCGTGCAACGGGTAAAGTTGCCCGCGGCCTTGGAACGATACGGCAAGATGTCAATATTTCAGTTGAAGGCGGCAACCGTGTTGAAATAAAAGGCGCGCAGGATTTGAAAATGCTTCCCGTGCTCGTTGAAATCGAGGCTAATCGTCAGCGAAAATTAATTGAGCTTTCAAAGGAAATGGCTTCCCTTTTCAAAGGAGCTATCCATGTTGAGCGCACGTATATTGATGTTTCAAAACTGCTTTCACAATCATCAAGTAAAATGATTCAAGCGGGGTTGGGTGCTGGCCAGGCAGTGCTTGCACTCAAGCTTCCATCAGCACAGGGTTTACTTGGACGTGAATTACAGCCAAACAAGCGTTTTGGAACTGAACTATCAGATTATGCCAAAAAAGCCGGCGTAAAGGGAATCATTCATTCCGATGAGGATTTGAAGAAGTACCCTATTACTCAAGAAGAACAGACTGCAATTCGTAATGCACTTCATTGCACGGCTCATGATGCGTTTGCACTGGTAATCGCATCAAAAAACATGGCTGAACAGGCGCTTGGTTTTGTTGCCATGCGTTTTGAGACAACGGGCGTCATAGGTGAAACGCGAAAGGCAAATGCAGATTCAACAACTAATTTCATGCGTCCCATTCCTGGCAAATCCCGCATGTATCCTGAAACGGACGTTCTTCCTATTTCCCTTGACAGTTCACTCCTTGCACAAGCACAACAGGGCGAATCTCTAGAACAAAAGGAAGCAAAGCTTGCAAAGATCTTGAATCCAGAATTGGCAAAGAAGATGATTAAGTCAGTGCATCTTTCACTTTTTGAGGAATTAGTTATGCAAGGTCATGATGCGATGCTTGTTGCAACGACTCTTGAGAATACGCTTGTTACCTTGCGAAGGGATTTCAGGGTTGAGTTCACCGATCTTCGAGTTGCGCTCATATCCGCATTTTCATGTTATAAAGAAGGGCTTCTTACCAAATCCGCAATCCCTGAATTTCTTAAGCATTACTCTTCCGGCAAATCAAGAGATGTTATCATACAGGAAAACAATCTGGGTAGGATACAAGGAAAAGACCTTGAGCGAATCGTAAAAGAATGCAATTATGATCTCAAGAATATCATGGCAAAATACCGCTTGAATGTTGATGCACAGGATGTGCAAGCTCTTTTGAAATCGTCAAAATAACGTTGTTTGCCCCTTGTGTGTTTTGCCTGTTGGCGTTTTTGCAATCGTTTCCTTTTCTGCAGGCATTTCTGTTTTGGGTTTACTCTCTTTTGGGGTCTCTTCTTTGGGCAAAGGTTTTTTCTTTGCCACGGGCAATTTGTTTACGCTCGTTCCAAGGATGAATGCAAGCTCTTCCTCGTCAAAACGGTATAAATCCATCATTCCTTGCATATGCTCCTTTCCTATTTCCTGGATAAGGGGGAGCAATTCAAGTGCTGCGCGGCCATTTACGTGGGTGAGTGAGCCTATTTTGCGCCCAATGGATTTACGTTTTGCCCTTCTTTCAAGCGTTTGCGACATTTGTTTGAGGTAGGTTGGGAATTGGTATTTAGTAAAGGTGCGGTACGGCACTTTTTTTGCCATTGAAACTCCTATTGTGCGAAGATCTATTGCGTATTTAAGGTATGTCCAATTGCTCATGCGAATTCTTCCCATAAAGATGTCCGATCGCGATAGTGCATCAAAGCCCCCTGTAAGGTCGGCCATGTTCGTGTATTCAAGCGGAAGATTTTCATCGATCCAAAGCCCGAGCAGATCATAGTCTATATCCGTGCCTGCCGCATTTTTTGCCTCGCGCGCACTTTGAGCTTTGAAAATTCCCCTTACTTTTTCAAATATGCTGTTGTCCGTATCTCTTACGAGCGTTGAATGGGACTGTAAATCATTGAGTGCTGCGCGTACGTCCCCTTGCGCGTTGACTACGATCATGCTGAGGAACTCGTCATCGAGGGCAGGGTATTCCTTATCCCGTATTTTTTTGAGGTACAAAAAGAGCGCAGATTTGTTTATTTTTTTAAGTTCGAGGGGTTCGCATTCGTTTCGTAGGGGGGCCAGTTTTTTGTCCCAGATATCCGTTGCAGTAAGTATGATCGGGCAGGGATTTTCCTCAAGTATTTTTTGAATCTCCCCCATTCCCCCGCGATCTGCGTTGCCAAAAAAGGAATCGACATCGTCAATAAGCATAATCCGCTGGTTTCCAAACAATGTCGAACCAAGCCGTGCGCCGCTTGTCATATGGCCTATGCGATCTTTTGTGCGTACTTGGCTTGCATCGAGTGCCACGATATCGAGCTTATGCTCGCGCGCAAGCGTATATGCGACAGACGTTTTCCCAACTCCTGTTGGTCCGTGAATCAGGAGCGGCCTTCGCTTATGCCCATTGAGCCAGTTAAGTATCCATGCCTGGATTTTGGCTTTTGCGTCCTCGTTGCCTATCAATCCTGCAAGCGAAGAGGGCGCATACTGGTTGGTCAGGAGCATACGTTCGTATCCTCACGCAGAGTATAAAATCATGTATGTGCAAAATGGATGTATGGCACTTTCAACTAATGACCCTTTCGATCTTTATAAAAAAGGCAATTATCTTGCCTGCTTGGACATGGTAGGCACGTACCTTAGTTTTCATTCGAAAGATGAAACGCAGGAAAAGGACACGTATCTTCGTCTTAAACGTGCGTGCGAATATCGTATTTCCACGTCAAAAATTTCTGCAAATGATTTGAAAGGCGCTCGGGATTCTTTGATGGGAATCCTTGATCAATTTGCCCAGTCAAAAGGAAAGACGAGCACGGGAGAATTGGATTCGCTTCGTGCTCTTTTTGAAAAACATAAGGATTACGAATCGTTGCATTTTGTTTTTTCCCTCTTTGCACAAGTGTACGCACAAAGCAATGCTGAGCTTTCAAAAAAGTATCTTCTTGATGCAAAAAAGGCAGCAGTACATTCACAAAACATTGATCTTGTGTATCAATCATTATGGCAGCTTGCAAGCCATTTTTATAAATTAAAATCGAAGCATCTTATTGCAGTTATGGAAGAAATTCTTGCCCTTCGAAAACACGACCGGGGAGCATGCGCAACGATTCATTTGTACCTGATGAATCTCGACCCTAAAAAATCCCGTGAATATGGCGAGCGCCTCAAGTCGATTGTTTTAATGGACGTTTCCCATTACGTGGATTGCATTTCGTGCCTTTCATACGCCTATGAAAAGGATTTTTCAAAAGCAAAAGAGTTGGCACAAAAAGTTGTCGGAAAGCATTTTGTTATTCCGGATATTTCAAACCATTTTATGTATCCAAAGGATGCGGAGTTCCCCAAATGGGTTGCACAGATGATTAATTTCATTCGGACTAGTCCCGAGGCTGAAATTGCAAAGCAGTTTGAGTCTTCAAAAGCATAATGCACGCTTAAAAAACCTTTAGCGTCTAATAGTATTTACGCATTCTTTGGGCTCGTGGCGTAACCAGGTAGCGTGGCAGACTCCAGATCG
>CAYSWK010000016.1:7361-14710 GCA_964434735.1 Microcaldota archaeon
TGACTCTCCCTTCGGGCCCAATTTATCTTCTCAACTGCACGTTTCGGGTTGTGGGTTTTGCAGGTCCTCGTTTCCATTAGGAACTCTTATCAATAAATCGTGCGGAAATATACTATGGATGAGGTTGGGCTTTTCGTACAAAAATATTCTCCGCGTAAGCTTGCAAGCGGGACGTTTATTTACGAATCACGTGTGATTTCAATGAGCTGGACTCACGGGTTGAGGCCTTTTGGTCATAGCACATACGTAAGTGTAACTTCGATAACTTCAATTACTAACTCAAAAGGAACTAAGAACATTGGTTTTGATGAGGTGCTAATAGATGCAATCATTAATCATGTCCTTCTCAATCGTGATAAACTCAAAGGATCGTTCGTTCTTTTGAAAGGGTTTAATTACAACTCATTTCCCTTTGATTGTATTCTTGTTCTTGCACCTTCTGATTCAAAACTCGTCGGGATTCCTGGTATTGATAAACATCGTTACGATGCAATTCCCGTGCATCATTGCGAATTGACCGGAAAGGAAGATGAGGGGGTTATCAAAACAATTCTTGCGCGTTTCATCAAGTCAAGGGCCAACTGGAAACGGGACATTGTTCCACGCTTAGCCTGGCGTTTGGCAAAAGAGGGCAAAAATACTCGCAAATTTCTTCTCGATTCTCCCTCAAGCCTTTCTGCATATCTTAGGGAACATCTTAATGATGGCGAATCAGTTGAACTTCAGAACTGGAAGGAAGAAATTACGTTCATTTCAAGGAAAGAGGACATGCTTTATATGAAAGACGGATCGCACGAGGAACACATTCCGATTCAAAAGGGATACATCGAACTAACGAACGATTTGGTTCGTGCGTGGGTTGACCGCTGGTGCGAAAAACAAAGAAGTAGTTAAGTCATATTTCCAGTTCGTACGGCTATACCTCAATCGTTTCCCCATTTTGAGGTATAACCACTTCATACTTTTTCCCCAATGCATCCTTCAAATCCGTTTTCTCACCATGCAATAATACCACGCGCTTGAGCCCCTTGACTGAAGTAATAAATTGCAAAAGCTCATTATAATCTGCGTGTCCGGACATTCTAAATTCACGCACCTGCATTGTAACATCGAGTTCCTTTTCCTCTTCAGTTCCTTCGTGTATTTTTATTTTTTTGGCACCTTTGAGGATCTGTTGTCCAAGCGTACCTTCTGCTTGGTATCCTACAAAAATAATAGTATTTGCAGGATTTGAAGAAAGCCGTTCAAGGTACGTAAGCACCGGACCGCCGGAAAGCATTCCGGAAGTGGTCACTATAATAGATGGTTCAGTAAGAACATCGTCTTTTGTGAGGCTTCTGCTGGTGTGGAAATTTTCACTTTTGAAAGGGTCATCCTCACTCATTAAAATGCGTTTTTTGATGTCCTCGCTTGCATAATAGGCGTTGTGGCGATAGATGCGCATCGCCTTTCGGATCATCCCATCAACATAAATGCGTGTTTTCGGTAAAAGCCCTGAGCGCATGTAATCATCAAGCATAAGAAGTATTTCTTGTCCGCGCCCCACTGCGAATGAGGGAATCAGTACGTGCCCGCCACGCGTAAGCGTTTCCTTTATGCAGTCAACTATCGAAAGTGCCGTTTCCTTTGCAGGAGGGAGTATGTCCGTTCGTGCGCCATAGGTGTTTTCAACAAGAAGCGTGTGCGCCGTTATTCCGAGTTCTGCGCGGTCGAGTACGCGTGTCTTTCGCATGCAAATATCTCCTGTATACAAGAGTCCACCTTTAGCATCGATACGGATCATGGCACTTCCAAGTACGTGCCCTGCATTATGAAGTGTAAAGGGGAGGGGCGTTTCATATGCTTGCCCAAATTCAAGGACATGCGTTTTTTGCATGATTGCATCGACGTCTTTTTGGGTAAATAGTTTTGTTTCGTGTTTTTCCTTGTGAATTCGTTGGTAATCGGCTAAAAGTACGCCAATCAAATCTCGGGTCGGCTTGGTCATCCATATTTCTGGGTTGAATCCTTGGGAATTTATGTGCGGAAGGTAACCTGAATGATCCAAATGCGCGTGTGTTACAAAAATATGCTTAAGGTTTTCAAGCACATCCTGCGGAATTGAAGGGTATTCAGTTTCTTTGCCTAGCTTGATGCCACAGTCAAGAAGAATATTCGTTTCATCTTTTTTGAGGAAGATGGAGCTTCGGCCAACTTCGCCAGCACCACCAAAAAAGGTCAGCTCGATGCAATCACCGAAAGATACGTATATGCAAAAAGCCCAAGTCCCATTACTAAGAAGGGCAGGAACACCATTGGTGAGCCGCTTGTGAATGCCACGATAAATCCAAGTATTGTGCTCGTTTCAGGAGTTACTAATGCAAGTATTTTTTGTTGAGGGTTGTTTTGGGCTTGGTTGATGAAATGATTGACAATGAATATGTTGCCAATGGCAAGTAAGGCAGCTCCGATTGCAAGAAGTTGGCTACTTTGATCAAAAAAAGGAGTAATCATTCCCGTAATGGTCCAGGGGCCTTCGGGAAATATCATAAAAAGCATAAATCCAAGTAGTATCTGAGGGCTTACAAATGCAAGATATATTTCTTTAGGCACTTCTTTTTGTGTTTCTTCAGGCATCATAATATCCCCAATGCTAATTTTGCCCGTTCACTCATTTTTTCAGGGCTCCACGGGGGCTCGAATACAAAATGCACTTGAACGTCCAAGGCACCGAGTTTTTTTACTTTTTCCTGAACATCATTTACGATTTCACCGGCCAAAGGGCATGCAGGAGTCGTAAGTGTCATTATAATATGGACCTCTTTTCCATTGATGTTTATTTCATACACAAGACCGAGGTCAACGATATTGATGCCCAGCTCAGGGTCCTCAACGGTAAGAAGTACTTCTTTGATTTTTTCATGAGTAAGATCCATAATAACTCATTATTTTATTTTTTCATACTATATATAATAGGGCAGGTAGCAAGTTCGTCATTTGACTAAGGTTGTTCTGGCAAAAAATAGGCTTTTTAAATCTTGTTACTGACGGCTTTATGAGGTGTATAATAATGGATTTTGGAAAATTATTTGAATATGCGAAAATGCCTGCGATGATTTTAGTGGGCATGGGTTTACTTGCAAAGATTGTTGCCATCGTAAGTGCATCATTAGGTGGTATTTTAGGACTTCTTTTTTGGCCGTTGGGATATTTAGTGCTTGTATGGGCAGGTTTTAATGCAGTTAAGAAAGGCCAAGTTGATTTGGTTGGAGCGGCAGTTGTTGCAGCCCTTGCATCTATTGTTGCAGGAATCGTTTCGACTCTTGTAGGTGGTATTATAGATACGGTGCTTGGAAATGGGGGCGTTCTCTTAGTTAGTTTGATCGCATTGCCTATCGCGCTTGTTATTAATGCAGTCATTGCATTGGTGTGCGGTGCAATAGGTTCGTTTGTTGCTGGAATGATGAAGTAATTCTTCATCTTTTCTTTTTCTCCTTTTTCCCCTCTCTTTTTCGAAACCAAAACTTCGCTCTTTGTCGTCTTATTCGTTGTTTGTCAAACTTCCATCTTGTTTTAATTCTTATCGTACATATTCTTTTCATGGATTTATCGTCTGAATTCGCTTCAAGTCGTACTTATTATACGTTAATTGCCAGTATGTTATCTATTTTTTATAAACAACACTTTATAGTCGCTCATTAGGTTTATAAACCTTGTGCTGGACTGAACTCCTTACTATAGGGGTAAAACCCTATGCATTTCACCGTCTGGTGGAATGTCCCGTAAGGGAAAAGTTGTAGGGCCTCGTATGTGCAGTGCAAAGCACGAAACATACAAACTCGGTCGTCGGTAATCTTTCGAGGCCCTGAACAAAGGCGACCGAAGTAAAAAAACAAAAGGTGTAAAACAGTATGAAAATAAACCTTAAGAAAATGGGAGCAATTGTTGCTGGAGCAACCATCTTGGCTGGTTCAGTAGCATTTGCAGGACTTTGGTTTGGGAACACACAGCTTGTCAATGACAACGGTGCACCCCAGGTTAAAGTTGTAGTCGGTGAATCCGCAGCAGCAAGCGATGGTGTTGCAGCAGCAAACATTGCAGCAAAGATCGCATCTGAAGCATTCAAGACAACGACATTGACCGCACAGGTTATGGGTGAACCCAACTGCGAAGGTGCAGAAGGAGCAGGCTCATGCGCAATCTCAAACGAAGAAGTAACCCTTGAAGTTACCGTCCCAGGTTCAGCACAATCAGGAACCTATACGATGGAAACATTCATTGGTGATGTAACTGACAAAGGTTTACGAGACAGGGGTCTTGCATCTGGTGATATTAACTATTCATCATCAAACCCCGAAACCTCACTTGAATTGGCACACCCCTTTGCAAACGGTGATTCAAACGGACTTTTGTCTGGTGTTTCACAACAGGGTCTTTTCAAGATTGACGGAACATTGTTCTCGCCCTTTGAAACTGTTTCTACTGAAGATGTAGATGCAGGCAAGGAGTACCAAGAAGAACAATACTTGTTCGTACGCGCAGAAACCCAATACCGTGAAAACGAAGATGAAGTTCAGGGTAGATTCACGCAAGTAATTTACCAGGCGAAGTTCACACACGATGACTTTGGTATCCCGGTATGTACTGATGATGAAAACTCATCCTGGTCATGGTGTTCAGATTCTGCAGATGATAACACTGGAACCCACAAGGTACCGATCTACTTCCTTGGAAAGAGATGGGTAATTACCAAGATTGATTCTCCCGAAACGGACATTGACAACGAAACAGGTCTTGCACGTGGTGGTGAAGTTAATTTGGCAAAGGAATCCATTTCAGGTATCATCAATGTTGGTGAAACACTTGAAGGAAGCTCAGGTTACTCGGTAAGACTTGACGATATCAAGACGGGTGACTCATCATCAGAACAACAGGCAATCGTATCTATCCTTGATTCAAACGGAAACGTCGTGAAGCAGGATAAGGTATCACCTGGTTCAACAAAATCAATCACTGTAGTCGGTGGCGAATCAATCATGGTTCGTGTGTACAAGACTGCTCCTGGTTACACCTTCGGTGCAAAATGGGCAGACATGGCACTTATCACCAGTGAATTGAAACTCAAAGATGCAGAGACTCCTGAAATCAACAAGGATTCAAACATCAATGATGATGGTGATACAGACTGGAGAACCGCACTTGTTTGGAGAAACAAGGATACGATCAACTCTGGTGGTTCAAACACAAACTACACAGACCACTTGAGGAGCATTATCGTATACAAAACCTCAAACACGGACTGGTTTGGTGAAGGCCAAGGTTTCAGTATCATCGAAAAGCCAGCAGAGCTTAAGATGACCTACCGCGGACTTGACATGAACACTGATGATTCAGATGACTACGACCACTTGCAAGTTACCGTAGAAGAATCACCATCAGGGGATGAAGTTACCCTTACTAACGACTCAAACGTTGATTATGAATTAAACGCAAGTTCTCTTTTGAGAATTACCTCAGAAAAGGACAACGCATTCTCAACGTCAGTCGGAAGCGGTAACGAATTGCTTATCTTGTTCGATGCAGCTACAAACACGAACAACGATTCTGCAGTTGCTTCGAGCCCAGTAAACACTCAGCTTCGCCGAGGTACGGTTCTTATTAAGACCGGATCAGCAGGCCAATATGCAATCGTTGGGCAAACGAACATCTCAAACACGACTGTTGAAGTTGACTACACCATTTCGGGTGACGGTGCAACTGAAACAACGGGTGGTGTGATTTTGCTTGGGTTTGGTACGTCGAACTACTCTGCTTCAGGATCGACAACTCAAGTTCAAGGTAATACTCGACTTGAACGATTGGGTACAAATGCAGTGAACTTTACGGCATTGAACCACGGAACATCATGGACGACTGCTAATGCAATCTACTCCATCATGTTCATTCAGGACACAGGTGAAGGCATTTCTTCACAGAAGCCTGAAGCATTCGGTTTCCTTTACAACGTAACAAAGGAAGACTTGAATGAAGATGTCGGTGCCTATGAAGAAAACAAAGTCCGATATGCAGGTCCAGCATTGTACAGCACTGTTGAAGATGCATACGACCTTGAAGTCCAAACGGCAGCAGTCAACAAGGAAGAAGGATTCGTAACTGAAAGAGGAACGGTCTTCGATTCACTCGATGACAACGAACTCAATCTTTACGTAGCAAAGAGAGTTGTACGAGCACAGTACTTCCTTGCACCTTCAGAAACATCTGTTGAAGACAACTCCGCATACGTATACACCTTAAGTGAAGGTGAAAGCGTAGAAGTAGACGGATCTGACATCACCATCCTTGCAAAGAGCATTGATGAAGATGTTGGTGGATGTGCAGTTGGCGCAGGTGCAGCACCTGTATGCGACACTTCAGGTCAATCAGCAGTCATTATGCCAAACAACGCAGCATCAGTTGAAGCAGTTATGCCAATGGCATACTCAAGCTATGCACCGTTAGTTTTGCTTGACCGCGATGCACTTGGAACTGACGCAGTTGTCACTGTCGGTGGTCCTGCAGTTAACCGTGTAACAACGGATGTTCTTGCTGGTTCAGACGTCGACTTTAACGCCGAAACAAAGGTTGTTAAGGAAGTAGTCTCAGGCAAGAAGATCGTAGTTGCTGGTCTTTCAGCAGACGACACAATGGCAGCAGCACAAGACTTCATTGCACAACTTAGAAGGCAATAATGCCTTCTTTTTTTCTTTTTATTTTTCTTCTTTTATAAACTTCTCACATGAACTTCTCGCACCTCGTCTACTCACATGTTTCTTAGCCGCGAGGCTCGAAGTTCGGGCTTAAGTATTTCTTCTTGATTTGTCTCCTTGCTTGTCTTTCCGTTCGTCGAAAACGCACTTTCTTCATCGTCTTTAAAAACATATTCTCCCCATTGTCCGTATGGCAGAGTTTACAATTCTTCCTTCTCCTCCGGCTGACGGAAGAGAACAGATTTCATTGAAATATTCCATTCTTAAAATCGATTCATCAAACGGCACATTGTGGGTTCGTCTTGACCTTTCAGATGTTGATGTTGCAAGGGTCAATTCCCAAAAATCCCAAGAGGCGCGAGTAAAAGTTTATCAGGATATCTATGATGCCGCCTTTGATCGTTTTAGGTCCGTTCTTGATGCAAAAATGAAAGTCGTTGAGTCTACAAAGTCAGCAACTCCAGATTATAATGAAATGTTTTTAGAAGCGGGCCGTCTTCGTGATTCAAATCCTGCGGAGGCGCTTCGATTATATAGGGAAGTTTATGCTGCGACAAAACGTTTACCTTATAATGAGGAATGGAAAAAGAAAATTGCTCCTAATCGGGAATCAGAGCTTCACGA
>CAYSWK010000016.1:14810-21055 GCA_964434735.1 Microcaldota archaeon
ATAATGAGGAATGGAAAAAGAAAATTGCTCCTAATCGGGAATCAGAGCTTCACGAGTTGCAAAAAATAGATGCGACAGGTACTACTCCTGCAGGTTCGTATTCAATCGAAGTAAGTGAGAAAAAAATCATTATTGAAGTTTCTTTACCTAATAAATCTCCTAAAAAATGGGAGTTTTCACCCGATCAAATTCAAAAGCAAGTAAATCGACAAGGAATTATCTGGACAAAAAGCCCCGAAGATTTCAAATCCTTGCAAGTACGAGAGATGACCTGCGTTTCCTTGGTAAAGCACCTTCTTAATTCAGGAAATAATCCACTTGTTTCGGGTTCTTTTTCCTTAGGGGATGCACGGCCGCTTCTTTTACAGCTTGGCCCCGCGTTTGCAGACCTTTTGGTTGCAAAAAACATTTTAAAGGCGATTCATGACCCTTCATTGCCCGAAGGGATGCGTACGCTTTATTACGATCCAAATGCTTCGATAGACATATCATTCATATCTACTATTTTGAGGAAAAAAGACCTTACAGCATCGCAGGTTGATTCTGTTATACGCGTCGTTTCCCCCCAATCGTCCCTAACCGTTGTTCCGCGTGTTGCAGAAAACGAAGCTAATGGAGTTATTCGTCTTGAGTTTGGACGTAACCCTAACGGAGAATTCTCCTTTTCATTCGTAACTACTGATAATAAGCCCGTTAGCCTCGTGTTAGCCGTTGCCGCTTCTTGGCTTGTTGATAAAAAAAACTCGCAGGCAAAAGAAGAAATACGCAGACGTCTTGAAGAGGTACTTAAACCAATTATTACTGATTCGAAAGTTCGCGTAAAGATTATTGGTGACATTGTTAACAATTCCCAATTTGAATCATTTCTTGACGCCACCCGAAAACAGGCAAAAACAGGTGTCCTTTTTCAGCGATAACACCGGTCAACAATACGCCTCTTTTTAAGCCTTTTTCATTATAATACTATTATCATTTTTACGACGTAAAATACTGTGATTTTTATGGCTGAATCCATCATTGACGAACCAATTGAAAAAGACATGAAAATAAGTTACCTCGATTATGCCATGAGCGTCATCGTCGGGCGTGCAATTCCTGATGCACGTGATGGTCTTAAGCCTGTTCATCGTCGTATCCTTTTTTCCATGTATGAGCTTGGGAATACGTTTGACAAGCCTACCAAAAAGAGCGCAAGAATCGTAGGTGAATGTTTGGGTAAATTCCATCCGCACGGCGACAGTGCCGTGTATGATTCATTAGTAAGGATGGCTCAAGATTTTTCGTTACGTTATCCATTGGTTGACGGCCAAGGAAACATGGGTTCGATTGATGGTGACTCCGCCGCGGCAATGAGGTATACGGAGGTTAGGATGGCTCGCCTTGCTGATGAGATGCTTACTGATTTGGACAAGGAAACGGTTGATTTCACTCCTAACTTTGACGGCACATTAAAAGAGCCCGTTGTGCTTCCTTCAAAAATTCCGACCCTTTTGGTAAACGGGTCATCTGGTATTGCAGTCGGTATGGCAACAAATATTCCTCCTCATAATCTTACGGAAATCATCGATGCCGCAGTTGCATTTATTGATGGTGCTACGCCGGAAACGCTTCTTTCAATCGTTACCGGTCCTGATTTTCCTACAGGTGCAACCATTGTTGGAAGAAAAGGAATTATTGACGCATATACAACAGGACGTGGATCGATTCGCGTTCGTGCAAAAATTGAAATTCATGAAGAAAAACACATTCTTGAAGTAAAGGAAATTCCCTATCAAATAACGAAAACATCAATCATTGAATCCATTGTTGATGCGGTGAAGGAAAAGCGCATCGAAGGCATTTCAGGAATTCATGACCGTTCTGACAAGGAAGGAATTTCAGTCATTATCGATTTGAAGCGCGATGCACAACCTGAAGTGGTGCTTAATCAATTGTATGCACATACGCCCCTTGAAAGCTCATTTGGAATTATTAACCTCGTATTGGTTGGCAAGCAGCCCAAAGTACTTCCGCTTTATGATTTGATTCGTGAGTTCGTTGAGTTTAGAAAATTCATCGTCACTAAGCGTTGTGAATTCGAATTGTCCGTTGCAAAAGCAAAGGCACATCTCCTTGAAGGGCTTCACATTGCGCTTGATCATATCGAACCCATCGTTCAATTCTTGAAATCGGCAAAGGATACGCAGGAAGCGCGCGCAGGACTTATGAGCAACTATTCATTATCGGAAAAACAGGCAAATGCAATTCTTGATATGCGCTTGCAAAAGTTGGTATCCCTTGAGCGCACCAAGCTTGAAACCGAATTGCTTGAATTGAAAAAGCAAGTTGAATGGCTTACCTCAGTACTTTCAGATGTTTCAAAGATTCTTGCAATCATCAAGGAAGAGCTTGCTGACGTAAAAAGCAAGTACGGCGATGGAAGACGAACAAACATTATCGACGCTGAAGATGACCGAAATATCGAAGAGCTTATTCCCAAGGAAGATGTTGTTATTACGATAACAAACAAGGGATATATCAAGCGCATTTCATTGACCGAGTACAAGACCCAGCGCAGAAGTGGCAAGGGAATTATCGGAAACGAGACCAAGGATAATGATGAGGTACGTGACGTCATCATCACTCATTCGCATAACTACATGCTTTTCTTTACCGACAAGGGTCGTGCATTCTGGCTTAAGAGTTACCAGATTCCCGCAGGCGGCAGGTATGCAACCGGAAAAACAATCGTAAGTCTGCTTGACCTTAAGGAGGAGAAGGTGAGCTCCTGGATAAGCGTTTCTGAATTCAAGGAGGACGAATTCCTCTTCATGGTCACTAAGAAAGGAACGGTAAAAAGAACTGCACTCTCAAATTTCTCAAACCCGCGCAAGGCAGGCATTATCGCAATTACGTTGAAGGAAAATGATGGGCTTGTTGATGTTATCCGCACCACAGGCAAGGAAACGGTGCTTATCGCAACCAAGCAAGGACAGTCCATCCGGTTTGAGGAAAGCGATGCACGTGAAATTGGCCGGACCGGACAAGGTGTCATCGGTATTCGTATGGAAGACAATGATGAAGTCGCATCTATTACTATCTGTAATAAGCCAACTGTTCTTACTATTACTGAGAATGGCTATGGAAAACGCACTGCGCTTGAGGAGTATCGTGTTCAGGGCCGCGGCGGTTCAGGGATAATCAACATGAAGACCGAAGGGCGAAACGGCATGATAATAGGCACTCGTTCGGTTGAGGATGGAGATGAAATCCTTATTGTTACAACTTCAGGCCAGACGATTCGTATTGGCACCAAGGATCTTTCAATCATCGGCCGTAACACCCAGGGCGTTCGAGTCATGAAGCTTGATGGTAATGAAAAGATTGCGCGGTTTGCGATCGTTCCTGCAGACATGGTGAGGCGGGAAGGAACCGACTCTGACTCCACGAAGGATATTAAAAATGATGAACCGTTAGTATAATTCATTTTATCGGATGTGAACCTATGTTGACTAAGCTATTGAGGACCATTGACATCATCAAACATGTTGATAATTGGTTTGATTTTCTTCAGCATTTCAAAAAGAAGGAATTATTTATCCTTAAATTGCGTTCAGGGCTTTCATTTTATATCCGTCCCGATGGTTCCGATCATAATATTTTTAGGGAAGTTTATATTGAAAAAGCATATTCGCCCAAAGAATTTGAATCTGTAAAACCCTCGATAGAAACAGTTGTTGATATTGGCGCGCATATTGGTTTTTTCTCACTCTACGCAAGCACGTTTGCAAAACGGGTCATTTCAGTTGAGCCAACTCAGTCAAACGGCCAATTGCTTAAGAAAAACATTGAGCTTAACAATAAGCAAAACGTTGATTTTGTCAATAAGGCCGTAGGAGGTAAGGAAGGCGAGCAGAAGATGTATATCAATACTTCTGCGTATCATACGGGCCTTCATAGTTTTTATAAGGAAATTGCAACCGAAGAACAGGGTGCGGCAGTTACTGAGACCACCGTTCCAGTTATTACTTTGGAAAGCCTTCTGGCTTCAAAAAATATTGAAATCGTCGACTTGTTGAAAATGGATTGCGAGGGCGCGGAGTATGATATCCTCTTTAATGCACCCGATTCCGTACTAAAACGGATCAAACGAATGACTATCTCTTTCCATAATGCGGGGCAGTATACGGTTAAGGATCTGGAAAAATTCCTTACTGAAAAAGGATATACGTTATCTTACGGACACGGCGGGCACCCTCTTCACGCCGTACGTAATGATATTTAGTTATTTTTTATAAATAAAAAAGAATTATTCACTCAATCTCAACCCAAATATTATTTGTGCCGGCTCAAGTATGGGAATTTCAACGTCCAAGTTAAGTCTGTCTAAAGTTCTTACTAACGATCCACGGTGGGTATATTCTCCTTGTCCCATAACGCGCCCGCCATTTCCACTTTGATCAATACCGCAAAGAACATTAAGGTGAAGATGGTCTGTTGCAAACGGGGAAACATATAGTATACTATTCCCGTCTTCTGCGTATTGTCCCATTAATTGGGGTGAACCTTGCATAAACGTAGCAAACAATACGTCAACCGATCCTTGGGAAGGGGTGTTGCTCAATGCAGAATCCTCAAGCATCATGAATGCGGCAAGGTTAAACGTTTGTGCTTCGCCAGAATTTTTTGAAACAATCAATACGTTTGACTTAAGATGTGCAGGTCTTGCAGGCCCATAGGGGCCAAGAGACGTATATCTTATTCCGTAGGTTATTGTGTTATGCGCATCATCGTTTGGGGCAATTGCAACATAGCTATTGTCCACGCTACTTTTCAACAAAAGAGAACGTGCACCTACGGACATATCGTCAATCGAGTATCCAAGCGGGACAATAAGAATGTTTCCTGACCCCTGAGGTGTTACGAACGTATTATCAACTTGCGAAGTAATGCGCATATACGTGTCTGCCCGAACTTGTTCGATTCCATTTTGAGTTTGTACCTCAAACGAATTGCCATCGTTAACTCCTCTCACTTGCAAGAGGTCGTAGCCGTTTTCTGCTTCAAGGCCTTTGAAATAAAATTGAAGTAGTCCAAATCCTCCTAGAGCCACATATGAGTCAGGCATCATAGGAAGAAGCCTGCCTGTATCGTTTCCATCGCCATCTCCTTCGTATATGCTTATGGAACGAAGACAAGGTAGATCGTTATACATCCTCCATCCAAGCACAACCTCCCCACGGCCAAATTGACCATCTATTCGGACTTTGTGACCATCTTGCAAGTCAACAGTGTGTTCCCCTTCTTGGTCTGAATAGGTAAATTGCACGTTTCCGCCCCTAAATACTTCTACCGTAGTTTCATGATTTCCTGATTGAGGATAATGGAAACCCGTTATTGTGCCTTCACGACCTGCAAGCGTGAGAGGGATCGAAACGTCGTTCCCTCCTGCGTCATTAAAATGTAATCCTGCATCCTCGTTGCCAAGGAACTTAATAGAATAAATAAGAGGTGAAAGTAACAACATCGGTTCTTGTACGTTTATGCCTGAATACCCGCCTATAAATATGGTTTGGGATGCACCCATAGTGACTCCGCTTGGGTCAGTTACTTCTTGATCAGCAAGTAAGGAATATGTCGTAGTATCCATTTTGAATAATTTTTCAGTTACGCCTTCAACAAGCGAACCTTCCATTCCGTTGGAAAATGGATGGGCAAGGCCAGAAGTCTCAGGCGTTGAAAAAAGATATCGTGCTGGCACTACAAAGCTTTCATTGCATGTTCCATCTTCATTTACAGCTAAATCGCCTCTATCATTAAGTGCGGCTTTGATTGTTTCATTAAGAAGCATTCGACCGTTTAGTTCTTCTCGTATGATTGGAATTCCTGCATCAGGTTGTGCGTTAGGTGCATTCATATCAGGTATTCCGGTATTTGGCACAAACGTGTCCCGTGTTGCGTGTCCGGTGTCCTGTGCACTGTTTGCAGTGTCGGGTGTTGAGTCTTGGGTTTCGGGTCTTGCGTCATGTGTTCGTGGCCGTGCGTCTGGTAAAACAAAAGCATCTACACCAGAGTCTTGGAAATCGTTGTCGCGTCCGACCCCTGGTTTTTCAATACAACCTGTAGAAAGTGAAAGTGCGGCAAAAGCAATAGCTGCCTTTCTTGGAGTATTTCTTGTACGCATTCTAGCTACGCTCGAGCAAAGAGTTTTGAATGACATAACATTAATTAAGATAAAAAGTGTTTAAAAATGTATTTATTTGGTT
>CAYSWK010000017.1:0-21048 GCA_964434735.1 Microcaldota archaeon
ACTTGAGACTTAAAACTCGCAATAACCATCGGATAAAAAATATGGGCCCACAGGGAATCGAACCCCGAGTCTGCTGTGTGTAAGACAGCCGTCTTAACCATTCGACTATAGGCCCAGATATGTACTAATTACTCTGCAAAAAACAAAATAAAAACATGTGCCTCGGAAAGAACGAGAGTTCTTTACGAGTTAGTGACGAGCTTTAACATTACGAGTCACTGGACCGAAATGCGAGTCGCCAAGACTGGGAACCGGCTGCGATCAGAGTGAATAGGAAAACTATCCACGGATCAGTGTTGCGGGTACGCGCTTTGCGGAGGCTTGGTGAAGAGGTAATATTTCTCTTTGCCTTGAAGCTCGCTGTCAATACGGTGCACAAATACTATTGCAGGGTCTGACAGGCTTGGGACGCGTGTTTTGATATCCTCAAAGTTTGTGAATGGTTGCTTTTCACGTTCTGTAAGGATTGCACCTAGGTTCTTTTTCCCTATTCCGGGAAGAAGTTCAAGCTGGTGTGAGCGTATGGTAAGCGGTCCGCACTTGTTGATGAAATCAACAAAGCGTTGTTCCCGTTCATGGACTATTTTTTTAATGACTTGAGGAAGGAATCCGCGGGCGGATACGGTTATTTGGTCGTACGTAACTCTTCCCTTTATCCTATCTATTTCGGCACGGCCTTCCTTGCCGACAAATAGGCGTTGCCCGATAGCAAGTTTTGCTTCAGGTTTTGCCGTTGCTTCAAGAAGGGTGAAGAATTGTTCTCCAATGAGTTGCACTATCGGCTCCTTTTTCAGTTGGTGCGAATGACCTAAAGGCAGATATTCAATAACCCAGGCATATTCTTCCATGCAAATATCTCCTCGCTATTATTTAAAAAGCTTCAAGAGTTCTGAAATTGTTTCTTCAGAGACATCGAGCCTGTCCTTTGCTAGAACGAGTTTTATGGTATCCACTTTTGTTGGCGAGATTTCTACCAGTTTTACTGCCGTTTCCAGAGGTACTTTTGCAACGTCAATTACTTTTTTAGTAAGTGCCTTGTCTTCTTTTGCGCTTTTTTTTGCAAAGAGGGTTGCATGAGTAAGGGCTTGGTCTTGCTCGTATGCGAGTTCCCCTTCTTCTTTGCGCTTTTCAAGGTATTCCTTTACTTCTGAAATGTGCAATGGTTTTGATTCAACAATCTTCATTGGGTTTTCCCCCGGTATGCCATAAGGTGAATCGGGCGGCTGATAAGATTCTTGTATGAATTTCCATCCCGTATTTTGACAACATATGAGGAGCCCCGTTCTTCAACGACAGTTCCTGTTTTGTTGTTGTATCTTGGGTTTGGAAGTCCTTTGTAAAAAGGCTTCGTAACGATGGTGACTTTGTCCCCTACTTTGAAGGTCTTTACCATTTCTGCTACGGTGAATCTTTTCTTCTTAGTAAGTCTCCTTGTTTTACGATGTAACGTTCCACGTGACTGTTTCATGAATTAACACCTCGAATCGTGCAGTTGTTTCTTGAAGGGGAGGGTTTATAAATAATAGTGTATCGAATATATAAATAGTTTAAATAGGAAGGTGTGTTTGTTGGCTCCAAAAATAGATTATGTAATTACCAATATGGTTGCTTCGGCAAACCTAGGTCTTGAGCTTGATCTTTTCATGCTTGCGACCAAAATTCGCGAGATAGAGTACGAGCCCGAACAATTTCCTGGCGCTATCCTTAAGTATAAGGATCCTAAGGCAACACTTCTTTTGTTCAAGAACGGCAAGGTTGTTTGCGTAGGGTGTAAGAAATACTCTATGATTGAAAAGGCAGTTGAAAAGGTGCGAAAGCAGCTTATTCCTTATGCACAGCGGATCATTACTAAGAAGAAACCAGTTATCGATATTACTAATATTGTTGCATCCGCAGCACTTCATATCAATCTTGATTTGTACCGCATTGCATACAAATTAAGGGATGTTGAATACGAGCCCGAGCAATTCCCCGGCGCAATCGTAAAATTCAAAGACCCTAAGGTTTCGCTCCTTCTTTTCAAGAATGGAAAAGTTATTTGTGCAGGTGCAAAGGACGAAAAGGCAATTAAGCGCGCACTTGAGAAGGCACAAGCGATTTTAAAGCCATACGCAGAGAAATAATCTCATGCGTCACATTGTTTTTTTGATCAGTTCTCTTTTTGCCCTTTTTCTTATGCTTGGGTGTACGAGCGCACCATCATTTGGTTTAAAGAAAGATGTTGATTGTGATGCCTTGGGATCTAAAGCACGGCTGACCTGTTTGCATGAGGCAGCCGTTTCTGCAGCGTACGGGTATGACAATAAGAATATGGATGATTCAGTATCTTTTTGTAACTCTATCAGGGACATCCCGTTGCCGGATGCAGAATCCATAAAAACCACTCAGGCAAACCAGTGTTTGTACGATATTGCAATAATCGCGGCCCGTAATGGGTATGATAATGTAGAATATGCACCGGGCCATGTTGCTGCCAATCCACGTGCAATTTGCAATTCACTTCCAGAAAGCGATGCGCTTTCTATTTTGAAAAGTGAGGACGTGACCCGCAATTCCTGTATTTCTCAAGTTGAACATCTCCAACAAAAGGGTCCCATTGCGTATCAAAGACAAAGCGGAAATTTGTGCGCATCAGCGTTTGTTTTATTTCCCCTTATTGGCCTGGGGCTTTACTTGAGTCATCGTTAGTGAATAGTTTCAAATCCGACGCGTGCCCGTGCAGTTGTACTATCTTGAAGCCGTGAGCCTTCGCTCCATACAAATTCCTGTAAGTCAGGTAGCAGCTGTTTTGGAGTGTTTCCATTTACTATTTCCCTTTCGATAAGTAAGGATAATTCCCTTCGCGTTTCTTCACAACATTCCATCGAGAAATAAAGCGTAAGTGCATCTGATAACTCTTTATGTGTAAGCGGGTTTGGAAATGCAGTTAAATGCCATTGTGTAAATGCGGGAGGCAATTGGATTTTATTTGGCGTAGTTATAAGACGGTTTCTCATCAAGTGATATTTTATATTATTACATGTTTTTAATACTGCCTGAAGGTTTTGCGTTTTTAACCCCTCGTATTCAATATAAATTACATATTTTTGTCAGTTTTGGGATGATTACATGCTTATAGGTCTTGTTGGAAAACCCAGTGTGGGAAAAAGTACGTTCTTTGAAGCGGCTACGTCAATTCCGGTGGCCCGTGCACCTTATCCGTTCACTACGATTGAACCCAATAAAGGAATCGGGTATGTTGAAGTGGAATGTGTTGATAAGGAATTCAAAACAACGTGCAATCCCCGCATGGGTTTTTGCATCAATCATCGAAGATTTCACCCTGTTGATCTTTTGGACGTTGCCGGATTGGTCCCGGGTGCGCATGAAGGAAAAGGGCTCGGAAATAAATTTTTAGATGATTTGCGTCAGGCAGATATACTTATTCATATTGTAGATACCTCCGGTTCGACAAACGAAAACGGCGAAAACGTCGCCGAAGGAAGTTACGACCCGGTCAAGGATATTAGTTTTCTTGAGGATGAGCTTACGTTTTGGATCAAGGGGATTCTTGATAAGAATTGGGACAAAATGATCCGAGAGGCAAAGCTCAAGAAAAAAACCGAGGATCTTTTGACTAACCAGTTTTCAGGCCTTGGAATCAAAATAGACGCAATACGAAAAACACTCAAAACACTTTCGCTTGAGGAAAAGCCCCTTGAACAATGGAGCGATGAGGAAAAAATGCTTCTTTCAAAAACCATGAGGGAGCTTGGAAAACCTATTATTATTGCGGCAAACAAGATGGACCGTTCGGTAAGCCAAAAGAATTATGAACGGTTGAAAGCCGCATTCCCACAGTACCTTATCGTTCCTTGCTCTGCTGAAACGGAAATTGCGTTGAAAAAAGCGGCAAAGGCAGGGTTCATCGATTATATTCCAGGGGATGCGCACTTTACTATCAAAAAAGAGCTTTCGCTCGAACAGAAAAAGGCGCTTGAAACGCTTGCAGATGTGCTTAAGCGTTACAACGGTTCCGGCATACAGAAATTGCTTAATGCTGCCGTGTTTGACTTTTTGCATTACTTCGCCGTATTCCCTGGTGGTGTGGGCAAGCTTGAGGATAAAGATGGGAACCGCTTGCCTGATATGTTTCTGCTTCCGCCCGGTTCAACAGCCATTGATTTTGCAGGTGCAATACATTCTGACTTTGCAAAGAAATTTATCAAGGCAATCGATGTAAAAACACGCATGACTCACGGTGCCGACCATCCATTGAAACATCGAGACGTTATTGAGTTTGCATTCGGAAAATAATTAAGAGAGAGGGGAAAAAATGAATACAAAACAGGTACATTACGCACAGCGTGCACGGCCGCTTCGCGTTGCAAGACTATATGCTAAACAATTTGTTCGTGCTATCGGACGCCTTTTTGAACCTGATCGGTTTGCCGACAGTCTTATGGGGATTCCGCGGGAACGCCCAAGCCTTGAATCGCCTCCTGCAATCAAGGAAGTTGTCTTCCGAGAGTCAGGGACTCGAGTTTAAATACTTACTTACACATAAATTACCATATGGAGAGGGTTGAATGGCACAAGTACTTACTCGCGCACGTAAATGGATTATTTCGTCAGTTATTGCTTCCCATATTTTTGGGCTGCCACACGTCGATTTTAAAAATCCAAACGGAGTTGAGATAACTATGGTCACCCCCGCATTAGCGCAAACGCCTATACAAAATCCGATTCAAGAATTCAAATCAATACTTTATTCTCCCAAGCCTGATATTACTCGTGCGAAGGCCATTCTTAACACGAGCACGTATTCTCAAAAAGCGTATGCGGAAATTCTTAATGCCGCAAGGGATATCGCCGCGCGTGTTCATGCGAACCAATCGCTTGAAAAATCTCCCGATAAACTTGTTGAAACTGCCAAATCTATTGTGCAAGGCACTTCTTTTGAAGGCACCTTTGTCAAGGACGCGTATCCAGTACTTTTGGCTGCCGTAAAGGATGTCGTCCAAACTGTCCTTGAAAAGAAACCCGTTTCAGTTGATCCGCTTTCGGTTGTGCGCAGTGCGAGACTTTTGACCGAAGGCGCTACGAATGTTGAGGGTACGGATTATGATGTAAAATTCAAGGAACAGGACATTCCTGAGTTAATTAGTGGGAATGCCGCCCTTGTCGCCCATGTTGAAGGGTATAGTGCGTCTCTTAACGGACGCCCACCCCAAGTCTTGGATTTCTTCGTTTATGTTTTTGAAAAGGAAAAACCTACGGTAGTTGTTCCGGCACGTGTTTCCACAAACGTTTCAGATACCCTTGACGTTTTCAAGGTATTCCTTTTGACAAATGATTCCGGAGTTATTGATGATTTCAAGCGTGCGTATTCTTCGCTTAATGCCGATGAGAAAAAGGCGTTTGAAGCGCAGTTCAAATCAAGATTTGCAGGCATTTACAAAGGATATACGGAACCTAATAAAGGGACAACGCGTGCGTTCAATGTCCTTGATTGTGTTGAGCGCATCGGCAAACTTCATCTTACGCGTGCACAAGGAATGCCTGATGAACGATCGTTTGTCAGGTATGGCGAGCAGTTTGTACGTTCGGTGCCACCTGTTTCCGAGCAGGCAAACCTGGGCACGTCAAGTTCCGATATTTCAAAACGCCTTGAATTGGGAAAGAAATTTGTTGCAGGAATCGAAAAACTCCTCGCAGAAAAAGAAATTGGCGACGATCCGCTTACGTTGCTTCAGGATACGCGCACCCGCCTTGTCGCATTCAAGCAGGGGATCGGCCCTTTTTTAGGTACTGCAGATTCACAGGCACTTGATAAGATTATAGAAGAAATGAAAACGAGTGCACAGGCACTTGTTGATTCGCGCCAGTTGGGGGCATCAGTTGATGAGCAGGCGTTTCTTTTAGAACTTAAAAATAATCTGAATTCCTGGAAAGGTGCATTGGCAGGTATTGCAAAAAATACGCGGGAATCCCTTTTCTCTTTAGGCAAAACTGCGGACACTCTTGCGCATGAATTTGATGCTGTTAATATTCGCCCTACCACATTTGATTTAACTCGCAATTCTCCTTTGGGGGCATTTGAAGGTGCACTTGCTGCAAATCCCCTTTTTGCTCGGGCAATGCTTGCACAAGACGCACAGACGCTTATGGGTGAAATTGAAGCCTACACTTCAAACCTTGCAGCAATAAGTGATGATGCAGAACGTATTGCATTGGCTGCACGGATGACTAGCATTGTTAATTCATGGAAATCCCGTGTCAAATCCATTGGAGATAGGTATGCAGATCTTTATGGTGATGCAGACGGTTCCAAAAGGCAAGCACTTACGGAGGCAGTGCGTGTTGCAAACCCACAGGACGTTTCTCAGCTATTTTCCAGTCTTGAATCGCTTGAGCTTTCACAAAAATATGTCGCGTTTGAACAGGAACAAACTGCAAAGGCAGGCAGTGCAAGAACATATCTTGGCGCACATCGTGACTTGCAAGGATTACTCAAGCGTATTTCAGGCGTAGCTGTTTTAGATCAGCCGCGTGCCATCCGTGACAATATGGATGACCTTAATGAGAGTATTGAAAAAGTTAAAACTTCCCTTGCCGCAATCGGAATCAATGATCCCAGCCTTAACCAAAGAAGCGGTGAAGCACTTTTCAATTACGCAGTGCGTCTTGAAAAACTTCTTAATGAACAGGCATATGATGTAGCCGCAAATCTTTACATTGATAATGCAAACGTTCTTCCCGTTATAGGGGAGTACGTGGCAGTGAGGACTGAAATTCAGGCTCGTGCTTTTGACCGTTTGTTTGCAAGTGAGCAACATCGGGTTCAAAACACGCCCGAATCGCAGGAAGCGCTTCGTGTTGCAACCCAAGCGTATGAAAATTCAAATCCCCAATGGATTGCAAAAATGCAAACCGTTCTTGGAAAATTCCGTGAATTTACTTCGGGCACTTCCCGAGTTGGGATGATAAGGGCCTTCGAGGGCACTTCATCCGTTCTTGACGGTGATTCACAGCTTGGCACTTACATTCTTCTTACTCAAACGATTGTACGCGCAAAATCTGATTTAGCACGGCTTTCTGCAAAACAAACAGCATATGAAAGAAAAGAAACAAACGTTCCCCTTACTTCAGATGAAGTAAAAGCAGTCGTTGATAACATTCCAAATCCAGACGTTTTAAGGTATTATCTTGCCGAAGGGATGAAGGCAACTGAGCGTATTGTCGGATATTATGATGGCACAAGGCCGGGAGCACCATACGTACTCAATCATGCATGGATTGAAAATATGCGTAAATTCGTTGACCGTGCCAAGACAACGGTTGAAGCAGGGGTATTTTCAGGCAACGTTGAGCAAGAGATCGGCCCCATTGTATTTAGGGCATACCTTGCAAAACACGGGCTTGGCGATTTGGATACGTTGCTTGATACAATCACTAAAGTTGAACGTGCCTTAAATAATGTTGAAGCCCGTTTGGCAACGCTGTACGTTGTGCAAAATACAGGGTCGCTTGATGCGCTTGATGCGTCACTTGATGACCAGATTGATACCAATAAGCGGCTTCATGCGGATGATCCTGATGAAATCGAGCGGCTTAATGCACCCTTGAAAACGCTTAAAGCAATGTCTACAAGCGCACGTGCAAGCGGGCAGGATCTTACTGCACTTCTTCGTTCCAGTCAAACAAAAGAGTATCTTCTTAAGCAGTATGAGGAAATTGAAGGGATTATCACCAATGACGTTCCTTCAGAACTTCGTGAACGGTTTGCAATGCAATTTTACAGTTCGTGGAATAAGACCATTTCTCCTCGAGACGTAAACGATTATACCGAGCTTCGTTCATCCATCAGGACTATTTTTGCAGATCAGCGTTTCATGGCATTCGATGCAACCATGCCAAAGTCAGCACGGGAAGGCGGGCTTGCAGGAAGGCCGATTTCTGCGTTTAATACCTATAATTTTACCCTTCAAGGGCCAACTACTGAACAAGGAAATGCAACAAATGCAGGTACGGGCCCCGTTCAAGTAAACAGCACTACTCAAGAAGTCAAGCTTAATGACAATGGTGAAGTCCTCACGGCATGGACGTTGCTTACGCCCGATATCAAGTATGCCATTTATCAGCTCATGGCTTCAAAATATGGTGCAGATTGGAATACGCAAGGAGAGGCGTTTGACCAGTTTGCAGTCCTTGTGCTTTCCATGCAGGCGAACTCCCAATTCAATCAGAACCAGGGTTTTGCGCCCCTTCATTCTTCGTACGGTGCCTTGTTCCTTTCAAAGGTCGGTCTTGAAATTTTAAGGTTCAATGATCCGGCAATGACACAATTTTTAATTAATTTCTTCACATCTCAATCGTTCATAGCCCTTAACGTAGGGGACCCGCGAATGCTTGAGAAATACTTTGACCATGCGGCAGAAAAGCTTCGGGAAATTTATCCGACCATTTTCGATCTTGAAGGCAATTACCGTGAAGACCAGCGCGACAACCGGATTAGGCTTCCAAGCGAAAATGTTGCAGAACTTACTCCATCAAAAGGGCTTGCAGGAAATATCAACCTCCCTCCAGAAGTGTATTCTCAGTTTCGCAATTTTGTTGAAGGTGTAGTGCGGAAGGAACAGGCATATATCCAAGGCCAGCCCGGGCAAACACCCAATGTTCCAATCGTTGAAGCCGACTTTAGAGGTAAAATGATTGATGTACGAATATCTATTCCAACGACCGCAATTACTCTTCTTCGCATACTGCCGGATATGTCAGAGCTTGTCCTTGATGTACATCCTATGTCCGGTGAATTTTTGGATATCGGCGGTGGTGTTGTATATTCAGGTTATAAAACCGAAACGGAATTATTTACTGATATAACGAGCGGATTGGCAGGCGGATTGGCATCTGTTCATTCAAGCAATGTCAATGTGAATGACCAACGAGATTGGCAGCTTAAGCTTAATGCAACTGGTGAAGGAAAAAGCGCACAAGTAGAAGGGCAAATGCGTGATACAAAACAGACTACTGAAGAGATTATTACTGGTTCAGGGAGTTCAACAACTGATACTACCGAACGGGTGAGAGTTTCGGGTAATGTTCAAAACCAGCAGTTTGTTGATGAAGAAGGCGGGCGTGCTGCTCTTTATGGTACTTTAGAAATTGATAAGGAAACTGCAACCACCAAAGGGACCGTTACAACGAGACCCGATGAACGTACTGAAGTAGTTGAGCATCTTCCAGAGGATGAACGGAAAACCCGCGACCTCATAGAGGCATCTGCAAAAGTAATTGATATGAAGGATCCGCGTTTCCAGTACGCATATTATATGAGACACGAATGGGTTCCAGGAATGCAAAACCCCCTCAATCCGGATGAAGAGCCCGGAGGATATATGACTCATATCTACATGTATGGAAAAACAGACCGTGGCTTTGTGTTGATGCAGGAACGAACCATTCCTTTTGAGGAGGCACGTACTCTTTACCGTACATTCATTCCTCTTGAAAAATCCCTCGAAATGATGCATGGTGAGGTTAAGGAACGCATTGGCCCGGTCGATTTCAAAACAAGTATTACTGGTTTCTTTGTGAGTGAAGCTCTCATCAATGGCAGGGACAGCAACATTAATACGAGCCCGGTTATGCAAGGGCTTTCAGTAGCAGGGCAATTGTCTCCTGAAATGCCCATAGGCATGGTTGTTATGCATGAAACAACTCGTGCAGGAAGGACTGCAGTAGGCGGGGGCGGGTTTGGTAAGCAACGCCAAGGATCACTTACCGGATTTACGTATGGCCATCAAGCAGTACGATCTCCTTCGGAATCCGAACCTGCTGATGCACGTGCAAGGAAAATAAGGGAATTGCAAGCGGATGCCCAGAATGTTCAGGAAGGTTATCAAGCGGAATTTATGTACACTACTTCAGGAACGCTTGCAGTCCGTGCTTTTGCAGGCCTGCAACAACTTACTAAAGATCAAAAGCAGGACCCCGAAGCAATATTTGGTGCGCTTGTGCAGGCAAACATCGATGGCTACCATGCGCGTTTCTCGATGCTTTCAAACCAGGCACAAAGCATTGATAGCAGGGGCAATCCATCAGGTGAGGCAACTCGTTCGGTTGGGGCAAGCCTTGTTGCACCTTCCTTGGTCGATGCCATCATTACGTATGCCATAGCAAAGAAAGCGATGGACGAAGAATGGGGCGGAGTTGGCAAGGATCATCTTCAACAAGCTGCAGCCGCGGTACAATATTATTTCAGTAAAAATCCCCTTAATAATCGTTTCATCGGCGCAGGAGTCTGGAATGAGGAATCTTGGAGAACTGCCATAACTCAATTTACCCATTATATGGGAGATCCGGATAATCCAGGTGATCTTATGTTGGGTATTGATGAAGTTACGGGAGGATACACGCTTCTTACTGCAAAGGGTGAGCCTCTTTATCACCTTGGCCAGCTTTACTTTGGAAAGGCGCCAGGTGAAACCGGAATGGATATCGAACTTATCGGTGCTGGCGGAGGCAATAAGCTTGGAGGCGCACTCAAGCTTGATTTTGAACTTGCCAACCGTGATTTCTTTGCAACTGGCGGTGGCGTCCTCATGCCGTTTGCACAGGCGGTATTTGGGGGAATGTCATTACAATTAGCCCCTTCAACGCGTGTTTTTGCCTACGGTACGTATGGCAGTGAAAAACTAACAGGCGTCGAAAGCGTGCTTACTTCACAAAACCCTGAAGTTACTTCCGGGCAAGCACTTGCAGGCATTTCATTTGACCTTGAGCCTTTGCACCCTACTCTTTTTGGAGCAAATGCGACCCTTTTTGTTTCAGGTATTAGCCAGGAGGAAAATCCAAACGGAGCCCCCAAATCAGACGCAAGCCAGATGGATGCCGGTTTTATTTTCGGCGGTCTTGCATGGGATACAAGGTTGCAACTTACCGTTGCCGGGCAGGTTTGGGAGTCTGAGCAGAAAGGAATGGGTACCAGTTCCTTTGATGAAAATCAAATATCTTGGAGCCTTCAAAATCCTAAGGCATCACGCGAATCTCTTGTTACGCGCGTCGGTGCAGAGTGGCTTGGTGCAGGGTGGCTTTCACGATTTGCACTAGATCTTACAGGTACGTATTTCAGCCAAACTCAGCGTACTAAAGATAATGAAGGAAGCCTTACTCTTTCTGACGGGTTCCTTGACCTTTCTAGAAGGAGCACGTTAGATAGGTCTACCGGTTATTCAATCATCTTTAACTTCACCGGCCAGAACTAATTTTTTATTTTTTTACGTAGGTCATGCTTGGCGGGATGATGGGTGCAGGAATGTTTACAATTCGCGCAAGCAGCGTTCCATTTACTTCGCCCGCATAGGTTATTGCCGTTGAAATAAGCGATGCCATTTCAACCGGAAGGCCTTTTTTGTTTTTCAATGCTTCGGCCAAGTCTTTGTATTCCTTTGCCGTTGCTTTTACATATAATTTTCCCCGAAGAAGAAGTTGTGCTATTTGAGGCTCGTATGATGATTTGAACGAGAAATCAAGTTCAATAATGTCTGCGCGCCCCTTTTCGAGCTTGTCTATGTTTACGTTCATGTTAATGTTTTGGTATTTGTCATCCTTCACAACCATAACGCTTGCCTGGTAGAACCGTACTCCTTGAATTTCCATAATCATTACCTAAGCCTACACACTCCTATTAGGTATATAAAACTGACCTCTCCTATGAAACCTTCGTCCTTTTTTCTAACAGATATCTTTATAAAAAGAACGACCCATTCATTTGATGTTGAACGGCGAGCTTATAGTATATCATACGTATATCTTTCGTCGTACATGAAAAATATTTAAGGTGAAATAAATGGCAGAAAAAGAGCACTTGAACTTAGTGTTTATCGGACACGTTGACGCAGGTAAGTCAACTTCAGTTGGTAGAATTCTCTACGAAACCGGCGCAGTTTCAGAGCAGGTATTAAACAAGCTCAAGGAAGAAGCAGCAAAGGTTGGTAAGGCAACGTTTGAATTTGCGTTCGTCATGGACCAACTCAAAGAGGAACGTGAACGTGGTGTTACGATTGACATCGCACACAAGAAGTTCGAAACAAACAAATACTTTTTCACGATTATTGATGCACCAGGCCACCGTGATTTCGTTAAGAACATGATCACCGGTACCTCACAGGCAGACGCAGCAGTCTTGGTCGTCTCATGTAAAGATGGTATCCAGCCACAGACAAAGGAACACGCATTCTTGGCAAAGGTTCTTGGTTTGAAGCAGTTCATCGTCAACATCAACAAGATGGACGAAGTCGGCTACAAAGAGGAAAACTACAAGAAGGTTAAGGGCGAAGTCGAGACTCTCCTTAAGGGTATCGGTTACAAAATTGAAGAAGTCAAGTTCATCCCCTGCTCAGGTTATGCAGGCGACAACATGGCAAAGAAATCAGCAAATATGCCCTGGTACACAGGTCCAACGCTGGTTGAACTTTTTGATCAATTGACGGTTCCGGCAAAACTCACTGACAAGCCATTCCGTATGCCTTTGCAAGACTCATTCTCAAAGACCGGACACGGTACGGTCTTAACGGGTCGACTTGAAACAGGTATCATGAAGACGGGCGACTCAATCGTTGTCATGCCTTCAAACGTCAAGTCAGAAGTCAAGCAGATCCAGGAACACTACGTCGAAATCAAGGAAGCAAAGCCCGGTAACAACATCGCAATCAACGTCAAGTCGATTGACAAGAAAGATGTTGCACGTGGTTATGTTGCAGGTCCAACTTCAAGCCCGCCAACGGTTGCAAAGGAATTCACGGCACAGATCGTTGTCCTTAACCACCCAACGGCAATGGCAGCAGGTTACACACCTGTTTTCCACAGCCACACGGCACAGTTCCCCGGCAAGGTTGTTGAGCTTGTTGAAAAGAAGGATCCAAAAACTGGTCAGCCAGTTCCAGGAAAACCAGACTTCCTTAAGACCGGTGACGTTGCAGTCATCAAGGTACAGCCAATGAAGGACATTTGCCTTGAAGAATTCAAGAACTTCCCACCCTTGGGACGTATCGCAATCCGAGACATGGGTCAGACGGTTGCAGCAGGTGTTATCCTTACGATTGTACCTAAGGACATGAACGCAAAATAATAATTTATTTTTTCTTTTCCTTATTTTATTAATTAAAAAAGATTTTGATTTATTTTTATGAAGTTATCTCTCATTTTGTTATATGTGAGCGGAGCATTATGTCGTCACGATTACAAACAATAAAGGAAGCCGTTTTACCTGCAGACATTCGAGTTAAACAGGGAGATACTACTGATCGCGTACGAATTCATAGCGGTGCGGTTTTTAGATTACTCAAAATCGTTCCGGGGGAAATGACTCATCGGAATGGATTATCCCTTATACGTTCTCGGCTTCGAAGACAGTTTGGAGATGAACTTTTAGAAGACGGGCTTTTGACGGTAAATAAAGGGAGTTCATTTAGGACGTATGAAGGCCAAAGGTACGAAGCAGGATATGATCGTGTTTTTGTATTTGATGATTTTGCAGGATTATCGTTTGATGCGATGCGCATCAAGTGGTTTGTACATGAAATTATTGCCAATGCGCAAAAACCAGGGCAGCCTATTCCAACTTGTATTGGAAAGGACCTTGAACTTCAGCGACTTGCCGAACAATATGGATTGTTTATTCAGCCTCCTCAAGAAGGTAAAAAACAACCCGTATGGAGAGGTCAAAGAATAATTAGTTGGGCTTATCCTTATCAAGATCCTAATCGTTTTGTGAAAGAGCACGGAAACGTTTGGCTTGAACAGTTGTTAGCACATCCGGGTTTTATTGATCTTCCACGCAACGTACTTTTAGAAGTAAAAGGAACAGAATATTCATTAGAAGTAGTTGCAACTCAAAAAGAAACTTGTTAATTTTATGTTTTTAATTTGGTAATAAGTTCTATCACAAAATCTTCAACCGCTGCTTGAGTTTGTTCTGGCGTGTTTTTTGAAAGGCCATTTACTGCATAAATTCGTTCGCGGGCATCCATGTTGAAGCACCTACTTAACAGGCTCGGAGTAGAAGTGAATCTGAGGCCTTTAGGTTCAAATGTGTCACTTAAAAACGCGCGTAATTCATGTGCGTCATACGGGATTCCGATTTCAAGTGGAATTGTTCCATCGTGTACCCCATCTACATGAGAATAGATGCTGATGACCGAACTGTTTGGATGGCGAATGGGGAGTTCACGTACCATTTGCGGGTCAAGCATGGCTCGCGGTGGAAGTACTACAAATCCTTCTTTTTCTTGTTCTTGGATTGCTTTAGTAAGATCGGGAACGGGGTAGTTCCAGAATTTAAGGGATTCACTCATTAATTCATACAGTTTCCAATGCAACCTGGCAGCAAGCTCAACCAAGAGCATGTTTTCTTCAAGTTTTCTTGCTCGCCTATCGGGAGGTAAATTTTCAATATCTCGTAGGTTGCTCATCGCGTCGCATAATTTTTCGCAGAATGCTCGAATTCCCCGGGCACAAAGCATCCGTTCAATGTAAAATTTTCTCATTTCCTTATATACTTCAAGGGGCATTTCTTTTTGGTAAAAGAGGTCTTTTGTGTATGCGTACCGATGATCGGAAGAAGTAATCCATACGTGGCTGCCGTCAGGATTTTCACCGATGCATTTTGGAATGGTTAAATATTCGACATCCGTTGCAATGTTTGGGCCAAACCATTTTTTTACGTATTGATACCCTATGGGTAAGTCATATTTTACTCCATCTTCGATGTCATGAAGTAGTCCTGTGCATCCTGCACTTTCGCGGCCGCCTAAAAGAACTAAAATATAATACGTAACTGCAAGCGTATGTGAAATCGCAGGCGTAACCCCGTCTTTGCGCGTTTCTCCTTTAAAAATTCCTTGTGCAACTTCAAATGCCTTATGTAATTTGGGTGTGCCTCCATCTGGAACATATGGGGCGTTTGCAAGAATTGCGTTGAATGCTGAGTGAGGATCTTTAAATTGAGAATACTCAAAATGAATAAAATGCCTTGGAGTAGTTATTTTCCTGTGTTGCATGGGGCTTACACAGTTACATATATGTTCACGTTTGAGTTTTTAACCTCTTCTTTTCAACGATTTATGAGTGACATCTATGTTCTCATCAATTGAATCTATCCTTAAGCATCCAGAGGAAGGCAAAGAGGTTTCCGTTCGTGGCTGGTTATATAGGCACCGGGTTGGCGGGGGCGGAAAGATTGTTTTTGCAGTTCTTCGTGATGGGTCTGGAGTTATTCAAACTACCATTAAGAAGGAACATATTCCTGAATCCCAATTCAACGATGCATCTACTTCCTATTTGGAAAGCTCTTGCAGCATCAAAGGAAAAATAAAGAAGGATGAACGTGCACCAGGAGGGTATGAGCTTCAAGTAACTGAATACCAGCTTGTGTCAAAAGGCGAGCCCTTCCCCATTGGAAAAGATTTATCGGAAGAGTATTTGCTTGATGTTCGCCATTTGTGGATTCGCTCACAAAAAATTTCAACCATTCTTAAAATTCGAAGTACGGTTATTGCAGCAATTCATGAGTTTTTCCGTTCACGTGATTATACTCTATTTGATCCGCCTTTGATGTCTCCCAATGCATGCGAAGGAAAAATGACCCTTTTTGAGGTCCAGTATTTTGAGGACAAGATGTACCTGACTCAAAGTTGGCAATTATATGCAGAAGCAGCTATTTTTGCACTTGGAAAGATTTACGATGTTTCCCCGACCTTTAGGGCGGAACGAAGTAAGACTGCGCGGCATTTAGCGGAGTTTTGGATGGCTGAAATGGAAGCTCCTTGGATGGAGCTGCATGAATGCGCACAAACGGCAAAAGATGAGATTAAATTTATTTTGAAAAAAGTACTTGAAAAGCACGAGGCAGACCTCAAAACGCTTGGTCGTGACGTTGAGAAATTGAAAACCGTTTTGGCAAAGGACTTCCCAACGATTACGTATACGGACGCATTGCGCGTATTGAAAGAGAAGGAAGGTCTTGATGTCGAATGGGGCAAAGATTTACGAACTGTTGAAGAGGAAAAATTGATGCTTCATTTTGACACGCCCGTAGTTGTTACTAATTATCCGGTTGAAATCATGGCATTCTATAAGCCCCATGACCCAAAGGATCCGAAAACCGCACTTTGTTTTGATATGCTTGCACCTGAAGGGTTTGGTGAAATCGTAGGTGGCTCGCAAAGAAACCTAGATGTTGAGGATATGAAGCAACGTCTCATCAAAGAGGGCGGTAATCCTTCGGATTACGAATGGTATTTTGATTTACGAAAATATGGTTCCGTGCCTCATTCAGGCTTTGGTGTCGGGGTTGAACGTGTCGTGCGTTGGATCTGTGGACTTGAGAACATCAAGGACTGCATTGCATTTCCACGTACGATGAATCGTAATAAGCCGTAACGAGTACGTGGAAAGACTTGCTCAAAAGAGCAAGCAGATTTCCACGTACGATGAATCGTAATAAGCCGTGATGTGTTCAAAAGAGGATAAACGTTTATAAAATAACCTGAGTAATACTGTTGTCATGCAAATGCAAAGACGATTAGTTCAAGGTTTCTGGACAGGTGGATCAGTTGTTCCAAGAAACGGAATAGTCGTCAGGAGAAGCCAGGTAGATACGCTCCTTGAGGATCATCGACATTTTGCAGTCATTGCTTCCCGTCAATCAGGAAAAACAACGCTCCTTAAGGCATTTCAACAGGAAGAGAACGAACGATACCCGGGATCAACGCTTTATGTTACGTGTGAGCCGCTTAACGGGCTTGATAGTTCAGATAGTTTAACTGCCGAAACACGGCTTGTTGAGGAAATTCGTATCGCTGCACGCAGCCAGGGAGTCGTCATTGGCGGGGAATCACCTTATCTTATTTCCTTATTGCGTGAAACAACCGATGGAGTTACCTTTATCTTTGATGAGTTTTCAAAAGTGGGTGTGCACATCGGCCGGATCCTTTCAGGTGTTCGAGGTTTCGTTGAGTCTCAACGTTATGGGGGAAACCATCGTTTCATCCTTGCCGACCGCACCCATCCGGCAGACCACCCAACCGAGCACTCACCTTTTAACTTTGTCCAGACCATGCGTCTTTTTGACATGGACGAGCTTGAAACTGCTGAACTTGCAACTCGCGGCTTTGAGGCAAACGGCATGGTTGCAACGCCACAAGCAATTGATAAAATCCATGAGCTGACACGAGGTCATACGTATCTTGTCCAAACGCTTGGAATTCTTATTGCAGAATCGTGCTTTGAAACCGAAAAGAAAGAAGTAACTGTTGATGATGTCGTACGTTTTGCATATCTCCTTGCCAGGATAAATGATGATATTCATTGGAAAACGCTTATGCTTCATATTGAACATCATCTTACGGGTCAACAAAAAGCATATCTGCGCAACATCATACGATACTACAAAAATGCCGACCCTGTTGAAAGATATCCTGAATATGTAAGTGGATACGATCCGATTAGCGGTGAAAAATACAGTTCGATAGATATCCTTCAATCATACGGTTTCGTACGCCCAAGTGATGAACGGTACATGCAAGGGTTTGCGCTTCCACGCAATCCGATTATGGCGGATATGCTGGTGCATAGGAATTTCTACTAAAAATAATTATGCTCAGAGACCCGATATGCATGGCATGCCGTTTTTGTTCTTACTCTTCAGCTGACCTGGCCTCGTTTGCATTCCCAAAACACGTGCGGGGCGCAAAAACAAGGGAGACATTTCGTATAAAGTCGGAGCTTTGGGTTTCTCACGTCGGTGCAGGTGCAGCAATTTCAAACCGGAGGCTTGTGAAATTTTTCAGGCAACGCTATACAAACTCATTTGAGCATGAGCTTGCGATTTTCCAAAGGCTTCCTCATGGTGTAGGGCCCTCTTTTTTTGAGCCCGTTGAAGGTCCTTTACCAGGGTTTATTATGCGGCGTCTTGATTGCTTCAAGCAAGGCAGGGAATATATGAATTCTTATATGTTCTTTCCCCTTGAACATCCCCTCTTTCGGGCGCTTTTTGCTGCAACGTCAACGCTCCATTCGGCAGGACTCATACATGGGGATCTTAAGCCTGACAATTTTTTTTATGACCCTCTTTTTAACAAAGTTTATTTTATCGATTTTGATTCAGCATACGACCTATCAAACCCAAAAGGGCGCGTGCGGGGCGGTTCGATAAAATTCACTCCTCCAGAATCCCTTGAATTGGAGGGCATTTTCCCTGCAACCGATGTGTTTTCCATAGGCGTGCTTCTTTATTATGCATTGTATAAACGCCTTCCGTTTAAGTGCACAAGCCCATCGTGTTTCGCACGGCCTTCTTTTGAGTCGAGTGACGATCCTACTGAAGCAAGAATGATTTCGGTTGTTGCAAAATCACTTGAAAAAGACCCACTTGCCCGTTTTCAGACTGTTGAAGAGCTGGATCGGGCGTATAGTGAAGCAGTTGCAAGCTCCATTGAACCTGCATCAAAACAGTTCTGGTTTTTCAGGTTGCCTTTTATGCAACCTTAATAAAAATCACTTGTTGCTTCAGGCGTTTGAGGCAACTCGTCGTTTTCCCCCATCTTTCGAAGTTGGCGCCTGATTCGTGCCATTTGGAAGGACGTTGAAGTTATGCCTGCAATATCTCGTGTTATAAAAACGGGTGCAAGTATTTGCGGAAGAAATCCTGAAAATGTGGAAAGAACAAGTCCCAATGCAATATCAGTTGCCTTGTCGCCAATCCATTCCCCAATTGTTTCTGGACCCCCCTGGCGAGGGGCTCCAATCACTTCCCCATCAAAATCCATTTTGCTCACTCCCGAATCAAAATACAAAAGTTTGACGCTTTGGCCCAATTCATCAGAATATCCTGTGCGTTTTTCATGAAGTTGGTATAAGTTTCTTTTAAGTTCTTCTGGATCAGGTTTTGTTTTTTCTGGTTTTTTGAAAGTTCTAAACCGTAAGTTCATAACTACGGACTTAATTCAGATAGTTTTAAGTTCATATGTCACTTCTATTTTCTTATGTTCGACCAATGGTGGATTGACCCTCTTCCTGAAGATTTTGACCTTGATGCATGCATCAAGAACCTTGCAAGCAAGGATGCAAAAATCCGTGCGCAAGCTTCATGGGATTTGAGTACTGCGGCAGACAATTCCGTTGACATCGAAAAGGCGGTTCCTGCGCTTCTTCGTGCGCTTTCGGATGAAAACAAGGTCGCATTCGGTGCAAGTTATGCTTTTCGTTATCATTTTGCTAACAGAGCAGTAATGGAAGAGGAACTTGATCCCTCATGCATTGTTCCGCTTGTAATTGCGCTTGCTTCAAAACAGGACGTTGTCCGTGAAAACTGTGCATGGGCGCTTGATCGGCTTATCCATACCAATCCGTTGGTCATTTCAGAAAAGGTTGAAAACGAGCTTCAAAAACAAAAGATCAAAAAAACCAAGGAAACAACGTTTCTTTTTGAATTGTGCGCCAATATTCGCGAGGGCCTTATAGTTGGGATAAAATGGGACTCCGATTCAGGATTTGGATTTTCCTACTATCGGGTTCCTACAACTCGCCTTGAAGATGCATTAGGCTATGCTGCACTTCTTGCACTTAATCCTGACCCGCACGGGCACACTGAGCTCGGCTGCATTCTTACCAAAACTGAAAGCTATACTCCGCCGACAGTCATGAGGAGCGCAGGAAAGCGCAAGGCGTTAGTATTTTCTGATGAACAAATTGCTCTTTATCAGAAATTCCTTAAAGAGTATGGAACGCTCAATGAGGTTGAAAGAAATATTAAACTGGGTTGCAAGAAGGAAAAATGGTATTTAGGCCCGACAGTAGATTAGGGCTTACGATTTTGTATCCACCATTTTTTTACAAACGGCAAACTTAACGTAGAAAGAAGATAGCCAATTGCAGGAACCAGTGCCGCAACAAAGGGCGATGATGTGTTTGCAACATGGAGAAATGCCACGATCACTGCGTAGGTACAAACACCAATAAGCCCCCTTCGCGTCCATGATGTTTCCCATGCCTTGTCAAGTTCAACGCGCGCATTGCGTTTTCGTATTTCTTCTAGTTCGGTATTCATTTGATTTCCCTTATGTTTCGTTCGTACGTTCAAAAACTCCAAGCACTGCCCAAGGGGTGTTCGGTTCTTGAAATGATTCCCCCTCGATAAGCCTAAAACCTTTTCCTGCAATAGCTGCAAGATCTTGAGGCGTACGCATATCCAAATCAAGAAGCGGACCCGCAATAGCAAGATCCTTTCTGAATAATTCTGCAATATTGCGGATATTTGCGCGTGCCGCATTCTCCATCATAGGGTTTCTCCCCACTCGCAGAGCAATTACAAGCATCATTGCAAGTGAAAGGCGGCAGCATGTATTTTCAAGGCATATGCGGTGCAGTTCTTGAAGCCGTTGGGATGATGCACGGACGATTTCGGTTTCTATTTTGTAAATCTCATGAAGTGCACGCTGGGCGTCATGTGCAACAGTATACCATTCATCAGGGTCTATTTTGAGTGCAGGAAGAATCTGTTCATTTATTACTCCAAGAAATCGTCTCATGTCCCTAAAGTCTTCAATAATTGGCGAATCTGCATGGTGGCATAACCATATCCATCGCTCGTTCGTTTGGAGCAACTCTTGTATTGTTTGCACTGAAAGTGCCATCTGAGTATACTCAAGTGAAAAAGGAGTTATAACTGCGTTTTTTCCTGGTTTTCGAATGCGTGAAAATTCTCGGAATTGCTCCATGTCCCCTTTAATGGTCGGAACGTATGCGCCTTCAACATTCCTTAGTTCAAGATTTGCCCAGGTTTTGCCAGGCAATTCAGCTTCTTTCGCAAGAAATCCGTGGCCGCCGCCTAAAAGAATGACATGGTCGGTTTTTGCGATCGCACGTTTTACTTGGTCGACCATTCTTTGTCGGTACTTGAAAATCGAGCCAGGAAGGGACCTAAATGCCCTCCACCCTTCTTTTGATGCCGCGTACATACTCTCATTTCTTTGTTGCATTTCCTTCGATAGGTTCTTCGTTGAG
>CAYSWK010000018.1:0-19853 GCA_964434735.1 Microcaldota archaeon
AAAATGGCGTAAACGTAACCATCGACAGGCAAAAGGATGATTCGGCAGCATTGACTTTTATTAATACGTTAATTAGGTGACAGGTGTCCAACGAGTTGTATCCATGTCCTCTTTTATTTTGAGATCGGGCTAAGTGCATTCGGATCAATCATTTTGATTTCATTTTCACCTGTGAACTGATAAATGTACTGTCCGTTTGAATTCCATTCAGAAAGTATTTTATTATTAAACCGTTTTCCACCTGAATCGACATAAATTTCTGATTTGGTTTGACGGTCAAAAAGAACTACAAACGCTTCATCACATTTAGTAGATATTTGCGAACAGCCGCCAGGTATTAAACCTTCAAGCGCATAATACCTCTTATTAGGCGATATTGAAAATTTTTTAAAATATGAAGAATGACCAAGACTATCAGGAATGTTAATTTTAATAGTCGAATCGTTTGAAGGTGTGTAATTTGGTAAAATGAAGTTTGTTGTCATATATGAACCATATTCATCATCACTCAATGCCACAACCATTGTTTCATTAAACCATTGTGTATCAATAATGGAAATATTCTCATATGAAATAAGATTAGAATAATTTGAAGTAGAATATACTCTCCATACGTATGGTCCTGTTTTAAGATACGATCCATTTGGAGAGTATGAGAGCGAATTGAGCGATTCAATTGAAGTAATTTGTTCTAAGATACGATTGTTATCACTATCTAAAACTAAAATTTCTGTTTGAGAATGACCATTGGAAATGTTTGGGCCCGTCTGATTAAAAAAGGCATAGCTAATCGCTAGGTTTTTTTTCTTAAGATCAATTGCAAAATGAACCGAATCGTCATCAAGACGATCGGGGAGAGCTAGTACTTCAATCATATTATTTTTTTTGATATCAAAACGCATCAAGACATAACCTTTAGTATCATACTGCGAGTCTTTCATAACAAAAAAAAGATATCTTTGATCTATCAGTTTGAAATTTACAATGAATTTTTCAGAAGTTGTGTTTAAGAAAGAATAATTTTGATGAGTTTTTAGATTGATAAAATATATCTTACCAAAATCGTTAATTAAGACATTTTCGTTATCAATTACTTGTATTTGAGAAGCAATTCCACTAGATTGATTATTAAACTGTTGAAGGCATCCAAACATTAGCAAGAAAATACTCAAAAAAAGCATATGCGTTTTATTCACAGTAGTTTGGCACCTCGGTTATTGCGTCCCTAAGAGAACTCTTCCCCATAGCAGCTAGAAACTGCTCATAGGTAAATATTACGATACCTTTTGCATTTAAGTCTTTTATGGTTTGCACACTATCAATTACATCCTGCTTGATCCCCCTTGAACGTCTACTAATCTCCGGATCTTGGTTCCATCCACGAACTAATGGGAATACTAAAGTAGGCGCATCTTCAAACTCCTGGAAGCTCTGCCTAATGGAATCTGGACCTCCAAATCCAGAATAATGAAGATAAGTCATCGGAAGCGTAATATCTACTTTTGACGGAACATCTGCTTGCCCGGTGATCAAGCGCATTTGGGCGTCTGCAAATACGTCTGCAGAAATAATGATGCTTGGTTTGATCGCACGTAACCGTTGTTTTACAGTTTCGATGAATTCATTGATTTTTGAAGGGTTTGTTAGCCAAACTCTTCCATCAACATCATTTGTTTCTCTTTTAGGTGTTTTCTCAGAAGAATAGCGAATATAATCAAGATTAACGCCTGCGAGTTTTGGGTACATTCGAAGAAGTTCCTCGAGGCGAGCTAATTCATAATTTACTATCTCTTGATTACCTGGATCTGCTGCTTCCGCACTGTAAAAATCATATTCCTTTGCAACAACTCTGGCTGCCGGTGAAACCGTTGGAATTTCTGGAAAACTTGCTTTTTGACCTGCTTTTTCAGGGCCTCCGAACATTTCTATAGCTACTTTGTCATGAAAAACTGGAAACCATGCATGAATCTTAATTCGTTTGCTAGCACATACATTGACAATTTCTTTAATCGGATCATATCCGTTAAGTCTACTTTGTTGTAATCTATCTTTTTTGTCATTAGTTGTTGAATCAAAAGTGTTACTAAATAAAAGTGTGCCTGATTCTTCACAAACAGGATGTCCGTCTGATTTGAATGCAATAAATAGATCCGTAATAGAACTCAATTTCAAATCCTCACAAAAATCTTCTATCGAGCCGGCTTTTGTTTTTTTGAAAGTCGCATTTGTAAACAAGCCTCCCACGCAAGGTCTTATAAAAACCCCCCTTCTCAGTTTATCCTTACAAATAGGCCCCTCTTTTTTCTCCGTTGTAATTACGCCGTGCTTGGTGCATTGCTCCGTTCCTTGGTTCGTTCCCCCATAAACGCTTTTACGAAGGATAGTTACTTTTAATTTCACTCCGTCCAAGGTTCCTTCAATTGAAAATGACCCTCCGGGCACCGTTTTAACTGCCTTGAACGAGTTTGCCACTATTTTAGTAAGAGGAAGTACTTGGGCACCGCCCATAATTGAAGTAGAGACATCACTATACAATAACGTACCATTTTTATTAACTGAAAAACTCATGTTGGGGCAAGAATAATTTCCGTATACTGTCGAGGCTGCCGCCGTGGCACGTAATTCTGCCTTTTTTTCATCATGCAATCCTTTTCCTTGTCCGAATGCGATTGATGCACAAAGCAACGCACTTCCTAAAACGAGTGATTTTCTTGAACTTCTCATTTTTATAGTATTATGAGGAGGAAGTATATATCATTAACGTCTTTTTTATTGTGTAAAAATCACAATGTTTTTCAAAAACGTAGCTTTAAAATGTAGAATTTGCACACCAAAAATTCAAAATCTAGTATTTTAAAACATCAGTTCGTCGGAGCTTCCTTTTTTTGTTCCTTGATCAATGCAAACACCGGATGATCCTTGAATTTTTTCACGTAATTTTTTATGAACAGAAGGAACGCGCGCGGTTTTTCAATCATGAAATATTCCCCTTTTTTGCGCAACGGAAACCCAAGGCGTAAAAAGAGCATTTCATCCTTGTCGCTTACTTTGTGCAAGTAAACGATTCCCTTGTCACTTATTGCCCCGTCGCTGTCAAACCACCCAGCCAAATAATATGCAGCATATTCGTTGTGGTATTTGAACCGTTCAAGCTGTTCGTTTTCAACTTCCAAAAAGAATTTTTTGTAAGCAGTATGGTAAAAAAAAGAATTATCCTCTCGCGTAAGCATCTCGTTTGGAGTGGTGAGTTTTTCCTCAAAAACGGTTGTTGAAAATATTTCCTGGAACTCGCGTGTCCCGTATATCCCAAGCCCTTCTTTGCATTTTCGTTTTCTCCAGAATCCGATGATGTATGCAAGCGTAGGCGTAAGTTTTACCTTCATATTTTTCCCCCGGTCAGCCGTTTAATTCCTTTTTTTGCGAAGGTGTTTTATTTTTTTTGGAAGACTCTTCAAACGTTACTGTTTTTCGAGTTGGCAAAGGCAGGTCGCTTGTCATTGTTTTTTTGCTTGACACGAGATCTTTTACTTGTTCAAGGGCGAACACATCGAGGTTTTCGATGAAACTAACTGTTTTTTCAGAAAGCGAAGCTTGATGGAGTATTTCCCGTAAGTCCTTTTTGTCTTGTAAACTAAATGGTGCACGCTGTTCATTGATCCGTTCGTGTGCCTTTTCAAGTATTTTTGCAAAGCGGTCTATCTGGGGCTTTTTTACTCCTGAGGTTGAAAGTGCACTTAAGATTCCTTTTGCGATGATGTAATTTTTCGTCCCTACGGAAGTAAGCACTGAATTAAGTTTTGACGTGTCGTCTTTTGACAATCTTCCGCCCACTGCCTTCATGACCCGATCAATGAATCCGAAGAATGATCCTGCTAGCCGCATATATCCTTATCGGCAAAGCACCTTCTTAAATATGCGGTTTATACTACACAAATTACCATTTTATGATACATTTATAAAGGGAAAATGGGTAATATTACTATGCCTCACGATGAAGAGAAGACGTATGCACGTACGGTACTCCTTGACTTGGATGTTGCACGGCCTATAACGGATATTCCGTCATTACGTTTGTTTATGGCGAATGTCATCCCCCTGGATTCCGCTGCAAACGCTAAAGGTGTTGAAGTTTTTGAGCGTTTCTTAAAAGAGCATAAACTGGACACGTTGCTTTTAACACACGGTTCCCTTTTTGAAACGGTTAAAGGGAGGCATCTTCGTATTGACAGGCGTGACCAGGCGACACACTTTTTTGCCGGGTCCTTTTTCCAGGATTCGGGCGGAAGAATATTCGTCCCTCTTTATGTTCGGCAAGGAAACGTATGCACCATTAATTTTTACTATACAAGCGGCTCCCAAATGCCGTTTCGCCTTTTGCCTTTTGTTGCAGTAGGGGATTTTTTTGGGAAATGGTACTCAAAAGGCCCAAACGGGGAGCACTCGCTCAATGCGCCTTTTGAAGTGCAGGCATCGCTTTACAAATGGCTTAAGCAGGATCTTCAAGAGGGAAAGGACATTCCTGAACTTTCAACCGATTTCATGCCAAACCAGCTTGACGGTTGGATGAAGAAAGATGATACTCCAATTGATGAACGTCTCAAACAGGCACAGCGTATTCAGTCTATTCGTGCGCTTCGCAAGGCACTTGACCCTGATGGCGAGGATTCGCAGGTTTTTGAACTCGATGGCGACGAAAGATATGGCGTACCCAGACAAACGACCATTTCATATGAGCAATTTGCACAAAGCCCCTATGGTGCGGAATTCGGCCTTGAACGTGTAATTTGTACGGGCGCACATTCCTCTACGTACATTTCACCTGATTTGGTTGTCGTACCCTCATTTAACAATCAAGCAAGGTACTTATTTGTAAAAACTATAGAAGGCAGTTTTCTTGCTGCAACCGAACTTTCAAACTCTAAACTTAATCTTCATGGGCTCAATCGGGACGTTATCGGGAATTTCCCCGAACTTTGGCTTACTCCGCTTTGCGAATACAAAAAACAGGTTCAGCCTCCTCTTCGTGCACGATTAGATTCAAACGGATTTCTTCTTTTGCGGGGCAGGTACGTACTTGTTGATAATCTTTTCGAAGTTGTTGAATTTGTAGGTGAATTTGAACGCGCACAACGCGGAGAGGTTCCCCGCTTTACGCGAAACGACGTTATTTTTGACTCGGAAGCTTCTTTGGGTCCAGAAACGACTTCTTCAATTACGTTAACTCATAGCGCGGAGATCCCCCTTTCTCAGATAACGGGAAACACATTCAGGGTTTATACTGAGGATGGGACTACCATGATTGAGGTTCTTCCTGTAGAAAATGCGCGAAGGCCAAGCATACCTGCGTCAGTACCGTCAGATTCGCGTACTCCCAATTCAATTGATGCTGCACCAAGATTTCCCTACTTCAAAGTCGTTTTGGCTACAGCTGCCGCTGTAATTTTGAGTGTTTCGGGTGTGTTTTTAATGCCGCGTGCTACAAATTCTTCACCCGTTTCTGCCGAATCATCTGCACACGTAGCTGTTGAACCTATGCGTTTTGCGCAATTTCAACCTGTTGCAGAAGTTCAGGATGCTTCACCCATACGTTCTTCCGTTTCTGACGTAACAGTTGCTCTTGCTCCTCAGCCAGGTGTAGCAAAACCTGCACAAACAAAACATTTTGTTAGAGATAAATCAAAACCCAAGGAATGCACCTCGGAAAACGTCCTTTCAGTACTTGAACGAAGGTTTGGCCAAGGGATTTTTATCGTTTCATCTCAAGGCGCAAAAAGGCCATATGAAGCGGAATTCAAGCCATTCCCTCTTAGATGTTCCACGCAAATGCGCTGTTCAACATCTTCGCAAAAGTGTATTCGTTAAGTATTTTTCCCCAAAATTACACGATTTTAAGCTGCTTATGAAATTCCTCGTATTTCTGCCTATTTGTCGTAAATAAGAACGAGTTTGTTGAGATGCAAATGGACGCAATGAGCAGGCTTTCAACGTTGAGTTTTTTTGGGTTTCCCATTTCCCCCAAAAGCCGTGATGCAAGCAAGGCGGCTTTTGCGTCGAGGGGAAGTATCGTCACGTTATTGAGGAATGCACGGACAACATCTGGTTTTTTGATTGCCGCCGAAAGCTGAAACGACGTAAGCGTCGTAACGCACATTTCCTCACGGTTTGCGTAATACGCAAGCTTTTCCACGACGGTTTTTTCGCCGCGCAAAAAATCGATTACCGCTTCGGTGTCAAGGCAGATTTTTTCCATGTTCCTCACGAAAGCGTTCGCTTCCAGTCGTGGTTTCCACGTTTGACCGAGTCAACGACTTTGCGATCTATATCATCCTGCGTGATTGTTCCTGCAAACGCAAGGATGTTCTTGTTTTCACGGTCGTTTTCCTTCAAAAGGAAGCGCAGTACTTCGGTAAAGCTCATTCCCTTGCCTTTTTTTATCCTGAACAGGTCCGCATAGACATCGTCCATGATTGTTATTACTTTCACCATAGCGCAGCACACAACACCAGGTTACGCCGTAAAAACGTCCATTGTACGGATTTTGTTCGACATCCCTGATACAATGCATTTACTAAATACATTTATATGCTTTCTGCCGTGTTTTTTCCCTCCTGTGTTATTCTTACAACTATTATGCATCCGTTGTCTCGTCGTAAAGCCTGTTCTTTATAAATGGATTTTTTCCGAGGATATACTACATTATATTCCTCGATAATCGCGGAATACTAAAAAGCCAAAAGGTGTCAACATGGACGACTTAATAAAATCTGTAATGGGAGAAAATGCGCCTCAAAAAGAGGAAAGTGCAGCAACTGAACTGTTGGGTTCAGAAGGTATCAAGATTGTAACTGTCGGTGTCGGTGGTGCAGGTAACAACACAATTAACCGATTGATTAAATCTGGTGTCAAGGGAACCGAACTTGTTGCAGTCAACACGGACAGACAGCACTTGAACATCGTTCACGAACGCTCAAAGAAAGTCCTTATCGGTAAATCTGTCACCAAGGGTCTTGGTGCAGGTGGTTACCCAGACATCGGCGCAAAATCAGCCGAAGTCGACAGGCCATTAATCGAAAGGGAACTTGACGGTGCACACTTAGTATTCATCTGCGCAGGTATGGGCGGTGGTACGGGTGGTGGTGCAGCTCCTATCGTTGCGCAAATTGCAAAGGAACAGGGTGCAATCGTCGTTGCAATGGTCACCTATCCTTTCGCATTGGAAAGGGCACGAAAGAAGAAGGCAGACGAATCAATCGGCAAACTCAAGAAGAGCTGTGATTCAGTCATTATCCTTGACAACAACCGCTTGGTCCAGTTGGTTCCAAACCTCCCTATGACTGAAGCATTTGCAGTTGCTGATGAAATATTGGCACGTGCAATTTCAGGTCTTGTATGGACGATCACGCAACCCTCACTCATTAACATCGACTTTGCTGATGTTCGTGCAATCATGGAAGGCGGCGGAGTTGGTTTCATCGCAGTAGGTGAAGGCAAATCAACCGACAAGGTTCGCGCAGCAGCAGAAGGTGTTATCAAGAACAGGCTTCTTGATGTCGACTTTGAAGGTGCAAAGGGTGCACTCATCCACATCACCGGTGGTGCAGACCTTACCTTGGGAGACGCAATCAAGGCCGGTGAAATCATCACCGAGAAGATGGATGCAGAAGCGAACGTCAAATGGGGCGCACGCATCATGCAGAACTACGAAGGCAAGCTTGAAATCGTGGCAATCGTCACCGGTGTCAAGGGCGCATCAATCGCAGGCCAGGCAGTTCACGAAGAGCAGGAATCACTCGTTCCAACCTACTCTTCTGACCTTGAGTCACTTGGTTAATGCCTTTCTTTTTTCTTTTTATTTTCTATTTATTTATGCGAATTATACACAGATTAATAAACTCTTCCAATCCTTATTTTCCTGTCGTGAAGGGAAAAGAAAAAGTCGATTTGTATGGTTTCGCTTGATAAGGCAATACTTGCCTCATACGATCATGCCGGCGATCATTTTGAATTGCTGGTTGATCCGGACAATGCCTATGCATATAAGGAAGGCAGCAAGAAGGACTTGAGAAATATTCTTGTTTCCGACGAAATTTATCTTGACTCAAAAAAGGGCGAAAAGGCAAAAGCCGAAAAGGTAAAGAAAGTTTTTCCCAACATGGACATCTACCAGATACTTGAGTTCATCCTCAAGAACGGGGAAGTTCAATTAACAACCGAACAAAGGAGAAAGAAAACCGAGGAAAAATACAAACAAGTTGTTGCCATCCTTTTGAGGGAATCAATCGACCCACGAACGAATGCACCTCATACGCTTCATCGTATCGAAACGGCGTTGGAAGAAGCACGAATCCATATTGACCCGTTCAAGGATGCACGAGAGCAGCTTGACGACATCATAAAAAAAATCAGGCTCATACTCCCGCTGAAGTTTGAGAAAGTCAGGATGGCCATTAAAATTCCCCCTGAGCATGCGCACCGCTGTTATGGTACGCTCAAAGGATTTGGAATCCAACGGGAGGAATGGGCAGGCGACGGAAGTTTAGTTGCAGTAGTTGAAATTTTCGCAGGCATGCAGGCTGAATTTCTTGACCGACTCAACAAATTAACGCAAGGCAACATACAGACAAAGTTGCTTGACAAATAAGGTGAACAAATGAATCAAAGACAAATTGTGCTCCCAGGCGAATGTGTTGCCAAGGGGGCCGTGCGCATACCGCATACATTTATCGAAGACAATAACACATATGCAGCAGCAATCGGGTTTCTTGACTCGGAAGGAAAATACGTTCCTTTGGAATCTCCCTACCGTCCCTTTGAAGGCGACATGGTTTTGGGAATCATAACTGAAATCAAGGGAACTGCAGGTTACATTCTTGAAATGAACCACCCTTCGCACGCATTCATTCCGGCTCGTACGATGAGAACTCGCCTTTCAATTGGCGACATTGTGCTTGCGCAAGTTGAGCGTGTTGATGAGGTTGGAAATGTTGATGCAACCAATGCACGAAAGCTTCCCGTGGGCCATTTGATTGAGTTCCCACCTGCAAAAATTCCTCGGCTTATCGGACGAAAATCTTCCATGCTTGCGCTTATCCAGGAATACGCAGGCGGTGAAATCATCGTCGGCAATAATGGCCTGGTTTGGGTCTCGGAACATTCAAACATCGCACTTGTACGAAACGCATGCGAGCTTGTTATAAAAAATGCCCACTTCTCAGGGCTTACGGACAAGATGAGCGCATTCCTTTCAGAACAGACTAAACACATCAAAAAGGTAGATACATTATGAGCAGCAGCAATTCAGTAATTGAAATGGTAGATTCACGCGGGAAACGCCTTGACGGACGAAGCCCAAACGACCTTCGCCCCGTGCGCATTGAAACGGGCGTTCTTTCACAGGCTAATGGTTCCTGTTTCATAGAATGGGGCGGCAACAAGATCATGGTCGGCGTTTACGGCCCTCGCGAATGCCTTCCGCGCCACGGCGCATCGCCCTACAAAGCATTAGTTAAATGCAGGTACAACATGGCACCTTTTGCCTCATTGGAAGAGCATGGAAGAAGCGGCCCTTCACGAAGAAGCACCGAACTTTCAAAGGTCATCAGGGAAGCGTTTGAAAAAATAATCATTGTTGAAGCATTTCCTAAAACGCAGATCGACATTTACATTGAAATTCTTCAAGCAGAAGGCGGAACAAGAGTAGCTTCACTCACCGCCGCAGCAGTTGCATTAGCAGATGCAGGTATCCCCATGCGCGACATGATTGCAGGTGTTGCAGTCGGAAAGGCAAATGGAAAACTCCTTCTTGACCTTAGTAAGGAAGAAGACAATTTTGGACAAAGCGACATGCCCATTGCACTTTCACAGCGCACCAAAGACATTCTCCTTCTTCAGATGGACGGCCTTTTGACCAAGGAAGAAATCGAGGAAGCGCTTGACATGGCTGAAAAAGGATGCGAGCAGCTTGCAAAACTCCAAGGGGATTCAATACGCAAGACCTTCGATGCCGACCGCAAGGAGTTCAAAATGTAATAGGTGATTTTCATGGCAGAAGAAGCAACAGATATTATTACCGGACAGATAAGAAAGGAAATGCTTTTGCGCACGCTCAAAAACGGTACGCGGGTTGACAATCGTACTCCCGATCAGTACCGCCATATTTCGGTACAAAAGGGAGTCATTGCAACGGCAGAAGGTTCTGCACTTGCAAAAATCGGCAAGAGCCAGGTTTTGGCAGGTGTCAAGATCACGATGGAAAAGCCATTCCCCGACAGGCCTGAGGAAGGCGTCATGATCATGGCAGCAGAACAGCTTCCATTGGCACACCACACGTTTGAATCAGGTCCGCCTGATGAGTATGCAATAGAACTTGCACGTGTCGTTGACCGGGGCATTCGTTCAGCAGAATGTGTTGACGTCAAGAAACTGTTTGTCGAAGACGGCAAAGTGCTTGGAATTTTCGTTGACTTGTTTGTGCTTGACCACGATGGAAACCTCATCGATACGGCAGCACTTGCAGCAATCTCAGCACTCAAGAATACCAAGATGCCAAAGATCGAGAATGGCGCATTGGTTCGCACCGAGCATTCAGGGCCGTTGCACCTTTCATCGCTTCCTGTTTCAGTTACTTCGATCAAGACAGGCGACTATTGGCTTGTTGACCCCTCACGTGATGAGGAAACGACCCAGGATGCACGTTTGAGCGTCGGTGTTACCGATACGCATGTTTGCTCGTTGCAAAAGGCAAAAGGAACCTTGACGCGAACAGAGCTTATGGACCGCATCGAGGAAGCGCTTCGCTTGGGCAAGGACTTGAGAAAGTACGTGTGATTGGATGGGTAAACGCACACTCTCAAACAGCGAGCTTAAGCTTCTCACCCTTTCCTTTTTTGAACTTTCAAAGGAGGACATCGTTGAGGAGGCAGATATTGGAGGGAAGACCGTTTTAATCGTCAACCGTGTCCCTATCGGCGTCCAGTTTGAGGGCGTATGGTATCCAACTCTTAAAGGAATTAGGACGCCATTGAAGAAGATCCAGGTGGATGCAGGTGCAATTCCTTTTGTATTGAAAGGCGCCGACGTTATGCGCCCGGGGATTACGGTTATCGATTCTGCAATTGCAAAGAGTGAGGCCGTTTTGGTTGTTGATCCCAACGGCAAGCCCCTTGGCGTGGGGCTTGCATTATTTGACGGCGCTTCGATGCAGGCAATGCCTAAGGGAAAAGTAATCAAGAACCTTCATGCCATTCATGACGAGATCTGGAATTATGAGTACAAATAAGTTTTTGTACAGGAGTGTGGCAGTTGCCATGCTTTTAAAAGCTTTCGACACAAGATATTGAAGCTACTAATTGGTGAGTCTCTATGCTTAATACTCAAAGATACAGTGCAAAGATCAGAAAACAGGTAAAAGCACAGCTTGTAAGCGCAAAAACACGCTACCCATGCGCAAAATGCGGCAAGTCAAAGGTTCGAAAACAGAGCTTTTCAATCTGGCAGTGCCAAAGCTGCAGCAACACCTTCGCAGGCGCAGCATACTCTCCTTCAACAGAAGCAGGGGAACTTGCAGAACGCCTTTTCAAGGACTACTCAAAGCTTATCTAGGTGCACTTCATGGGAGAATACAAAGACCTTAAGACAAACGCAGTCGTTTCAGTTCCTGATGACAAGCCCTTTGCATTCCCTTCGACGGGCGCAAAATTGCTTTTGAAATCAAGACCTCCGATTGCAAAGGAAGTCGGAACCGATTAATTTCTTCTCCTTTTTATTCTTACTCTTCTTACATCCATTCAAGAGATACTGTTATGAAGCACACCGTAACGTACACAACGGCGTTCAGCACTTCTCAGGAAGCAAACGCGGTTCGTGATGCGCTTCCCAAAGAAGTGTTTAAAAATCGGGCCCATACAGATATATCTGTCAATGGTGCAGTGCTTACCGTAGTTATTCATGCACAGGACGGAGTTGCTTTGCGCGCAATCGCAAACAGCTACATGAGGTATTTACAGGTTGTAGAAGGAACAGGTGGAAACGATGAAGAATGATCCAGAACTTGAAAAAATGCTTGCAGAATATGAAAATGCTGAAAAACAGCTTCAGATGATACTTATCCAAAAGCAGCAGATGCAGCTTCAGACAAGCGAGATTACCTTGGCAGTTGAAGAACTTGTGAAGGCAAAGGGCGAAATCTACAAATCAATCGGCGCAGTCATGGTAAAGTCAAACAAGGAAGATGCAGACAAGGATTTGAAGGAACGAAAGGAAAGGCTTGACCTCAAAATGACGAGCATGTCAAGACAGGAGGAAAAACTAAGGCAAAACCTTTCCGAACTCCAAAAGAAGCTCCAGATGAAACTCAAAGGCGCAGGCCTTGGCGGAAACGAGCTTGCATAGTTTTCTTTTTTAATCTCTCTTTTCTAATTAGCATATGACTTCTCTCAAAGACCAGTTCTCATCTTTCTTAAAGAAAAACAAGAACAAGCGTTTTGCCATTTGTACTCATGTCAAGGCAGATATTGATGCTTTATCTTCAGCATACACAGTGTGGCGCCAATTTCCAAATTCAATCCTTTGCATTCCTGATGAGATGAACCAGGGTGCGCAAGGATTGGCAAATCATTTGGGCGTAACCCCAACACTTCTTACGAGCTTGAATTCAAAGGATTTTGAGGGGTTGATCGTCTGTGATACGGGCGCATACGTTCTTTTGCCTCAAGCAAAGGACTGGAATATTGTGCTCAATGTTGATCATCACAAGGCAAACGGCAGGGATATGAACGTAGAAACAGGAATCTATGATGAGGAATCTCCTTCGTGTGCTGAAGTATGTTTTGATATTTTGCCAAAAATCGACCAAAAGATTGCAACTGCACTTTCCTGCGGCATTATTGCAGATACGGCACGTTTCAAATCAGCGCGCCAATCCACGTTTAGCAAGCTTGGAAAACTCCTTGAAAAGGCAAAGTTGAGTTATTCAGATGCGCTTGCATTATCCGAACCGGAACGGCCAATTGACCATAAAATCGCATTAGCAACGGCGTGCATGCGCCTTGAATACGAAGTTGTTGGCCAGTATCTGATTGCAACAACCAACATCAGCGCGCATGAAGGGGATGCCGCGTCTGTGTTGTCCGAGGTTGCAGATGTGGTTTTTGTCGCTTCGCATAAACCGGAAGAAAAAGAAACAAGAGTTTCAGCACGCGCACGAAAAAATGTCCCCATCCCGTTAAATGAAGTCATGAAGGAAGTGGGCCAGCGATTCAACGGAAAAGGAGGAGGCCACCCTAAAGCGTCAGGGTGCAGTGCACAAGGCACTATTCCCGTAGTATTGAAGGCATGCATTGAAGTGTTCAAGAATCATCTTTTCAAATCTTGAGTAAGAATAACATTTATAAATATAGTTATACTTATAAATATTATGAAAACAATTGCGGTAAAGGATACCACCTTCCAACTTCTTGAATTGCTTAAGCAACAGGAGCATGCTTCTTCGTTTGATAGCGTAATCCAATCGTTAGTTTCAACAAAAATTACCATCCCCCAAACTATGTTTGGTGCACTCAAATCGAAGGGAAAAGTATTTACGCGTCAGGAACGCGATGATGCCTGGCAAGATAAAGAGCGATAATATGAGGATCATTTTTGATACATATGCATGGGTTGAATATTTTTTAGGTACTGAAAAAGGGAAAAAGGTATCTCAAATTCTTGTAGAGTCAAATGAGTTATATACGCCGTCAATAGTTCTTTTGGAATTAAGTTACAAATCCATAAAAGAAGGGTGGAATTACGACTCACTTTTTCAGTTTATCAAAACAAAAACTGCCATCATAGATCTTGACGAAGAAGTAATCTCAAAAACGGGTTTGGTATACTGGGAATTAAGGAAACAGGGAAAAAATGCAAGCTTAGTAGATGCTACTCTTTTGACGACTGCCAGAATCCTTAAAGCAAAGATTATTACTGGAGACCAACACTTTAAAGATACGGACGAATCAATTATGATATAATCTAATACTATGTGATCCTTATGTCAAGAGATATACTTGTAGGCGGCCAGTATGGAGATGAGGGTAAGGGTAAAATTATTTCCTACATTGCCCAAGATTACGATGTCATTGCGCGCGGAGGCGTTGGCCCCAATGCAGGACATGAAGTTAATTACAAGGGCGTAAAATACCCCATGCGTATGCTTCCATGCGGATTCACCAACGAAAAGGCGCGCATCCTTATTGGTGCAGGAGTTTCGGTAAATCCCGATGTATTTTTGAAAGAAGTTGATTTGATACAAGGGCATAAACGAGTAGGTGTTGATTTTCGTGCCACCTGGCTTACGAAGGAACATATTGAACGCGATTCACAAAGTGCGAATTCGCAAAAAATCGGTTCGACAAAAACAGGTTGTGGTCCTTCCGTTTCCGATCGTGTCAATCGTGTTGCAAAAACCGTTTCCAATTGCCCTGAACTTAAACCCTATTTGACAGACGTAGTCAAGGAAGTGCATGCAAGCAAGAACGTATTGCTTGAAGGAACTCAGGGGTTCATGCTTTCTGTTTTATACGGAACATACCCGTTTGTCACGTCAAAGGATGTTTCCGCAAGCTCCATTGCCGCAGATGTCGGTCTTGGCCCCACGCAAGTCGATGATGTGTTAATGGTCATCAAGAGCTATACTACTCGCGTTGGTGCAGGGTTCCTTCCCAATGAGGTAAATGAGGAAGAAGCAAAGAAGCACAATATGCAGGAATATGGGACCGTTACCGGCCGTGCACGAAGAACAAGCGTTGAACTCCATTGGGATCATTTGAAGCTTGCAGTCCAGATCAACGGCGTTACTCAAATCGCACTTACTAAATTGGACGTCAAGTTCCCAGGTGCTGCAGGAAAAACGAAGTATTCTGATCTTTCAAGCGAATCAAAGAAATTTATTGAGGAAATAGAGAAAAAGCTTGAAGTTCCTGTTACGCTCATTGGCACGGGAAAAGATGCAGCGGCAATTATTGACCGACGGGACGCGTAATATCCTTGCATTGGTCCCAGGCTGCCGTTTCATATGCAACCGTTAATGTTTGGAATGAAAGGGCCTTGCCCTTTGTAAGATTTGCGAGCTTTTGTGTTTCGTTTTCAACGATTTCACTGGCTCGTCCGCTTATAATGAGTAGGTAGGGAAATTCGTATTCAGGAACGGTTTTTTGTTTTGCCTCAAGCATAACAAGCCTATTTTTTTCCTCTTGTGTAGGTTTGAATATCATCAACAAGTCTTTCTTGTCTATTTTTTTCCTTAATGCAACTATCTGATCGTTTATTTTGTTTTTTGCGCTGATGAGTACAAAATGCTGGTCTATGATGCGTATCTGGATTCCAACTGGTGCAGCATATTCGTTTAAATGCGGCTTTTCGTGGTATCCAATAATTGACATTGCCTTGTTTTCTGATGAAAATATGAGGGATTTATTTGTTGGCGATAGTATTGGTTTCTCAAACCAATTTGAAGGCAGAAGATTGGCCATTATCTGCGCAAAGGGGTTTGCCATACACGAGTTTATAATCCTAAAAGGTTTAAAAGTGCGTTATGCATCCCCGCTTCTCTTCGAGCCTCATGTTCCTTATTGCGGCCATCGGAGCTGCCGTAGGTATAGGTAAAATATGGAGGTTTCCTTATCTTACGTTTCATGAAGGCGGGGGCACATTTCTTGCAACGTATATTGTTCTCTTTTTCATAATCGGAGTTCCCCTTCTCTTCATCGAATTTTTTGTTGGAAGGCATTATAGGCAAAATATCATTTCTGCATTTGAAAAACTTTCAAAGAAATGGTCTTTTGTAGGGTGGATCCCGGTTATTTTTGGCGTCATCATCATGGCATACTATGTTATGATTACGGGCTGGACGCTTGCATACACCGCAATGTCCCTTGGAGATACATATCTTCCGTTTGATGCGTATGCAAAAACGTGGGGGTCAAGCGTATTTTCAGTTCTTGTGTGTGCCTTGTGTTACGTGTTTCTTTCAAAAGGATTCCAAAAAGGCCTTGAAAAAGTTATGTTTTACTTTATCCCCCTTCTTTTCATCCTTTTTGCCGTATTTGGCATGTATGCGTACACGTTACCTGGAAAAGATGCTGCCCTTTCGTTTATGGCAGACGTGCATATGCCTTCTTTCCACACGGTGCTTAGCGCTATTTCCCAGATGTTCTTTTCGCTTTCAGTTGGCTGGGGAATTATGTTTGTGTACTCGACCTATGAAACCCATAAGGATAATGTGCTTAAGATAAGTTATCAGGTCGGCCTTGCGGATCTTGCCATTTCCCTCATTTCTGCATTCATCGTTTTTTCCCTTCTTTTTTCAAGCAATCTTCCGATTGCAAACGGTCCAGGACTTTCTTTTGAAGTTCTTCCTCTTGCGTTTATCGGGCAGCCTTTTGGTAATCTCCTTATGGCGTTATTCTTTTTCCTTCTTTTTATAACTGCAATCACCACCTGCCTTCCTTCAGTGCAGCTCATGCGTGATGTTTTGGAGGAAAAATACAAATGGAAGAGGAATATCGGGCTTTTTGCCATCTGCGCGCTTATCGCACTTGTTTCACTTGTTCCTTCATTGGGTTACAGTCCGCTTAATCTCACTTTTTTTGGCCAATCGCCCTTTATTATTATGGATGAATTCCTTGTAGGCAAGGTGTTTGTGCTTTTGACCGTTTTGTACGTTCTTGTGCTTGTTCATTCTTATAAGAAGTTTGATCTTGAGCTTAAAAAAGAGGCAGGCGTATTTCAGCCGCTTTTGTCGGTCTGGCTTAAGTACGTTGCACCGTTAATCGTCCTTGCGGTTGGGATTTTTCAGTTTTTGTAGTATTCAATCTATTTTTTCTCAGTTAAGCTTCTGATGATTTGGGGATTTATGAGGTAGGACGTTATTCCTAGGAGTCCAAGGTTGGCAAGATCCAGTACCAGCGGCTTAAGAAAGGGCATGTTTTCCGAAGAATAGAGCGTTTCTAATATCCCTAAACTTAGCAATACTATTATGAAAAGACTCGCTTCCTTACGTTTTACGTTGCCTAACTTTACGTATGTAAGAAAAGGAAATGTAATTGCGGCCCCCATAAGGATGGACCCTATATCAGCAGGGATTGGAAGGTAGGTGAATATTTCACCCGCCTGGACATATGAGATATATACAAATAGAATGTATACTGCAAATCTTGCCACTCCCAATCCAATCGCATGCATATAAGGGAGCTCAGACCCTTTCCCTAATTCAAAACATCTGGCTACAAAAAACCATACCGCAGCATGGATTCCGGCATATATATCTTCAAAAAACATCATTAACATATTCACTAATTCATACCTAAATCCAAGTAATGTTCCAGACATAATAAGTAATGTCGTTAATATGAATTGGAAGATAACAATAGAATACGCAAAATCCGATATAAATTCCTTATGTTTACGCACTTGTTTGTTGGTTAAATAATATGAAAGGAGGAACGTTAAAGGCGATAGGATAACTCCAAATCTAGTCGCTATTTCGGTGGGTGCAGTTAGGATATTTTCAAACGGTTCACCCAAAAGGAGCATCTTCAAAGAGATAATTGCAATTGTCGCAATAGTTAATAGTATCGCGCTTATAATAAAGGTAAAAATATACTGAAGTTTTATTTCACCCTCAAAACCAAAAAGGCTTATTTTCATAATAAGTATATATAAAAAAAGAATTTTAAGGGGATCTAATGAAGAAAAACACCAAGGGCAGGATTTGAACCTGCAATCCCTTGCGGGACTAGATTTCAAGTCTAGCGCACTACCGGGTTATGCGACCTTGGTATCAATTAAGCTATTTAATTGGAAAACTATTATGCAACTTAAGGAATAAAAACCCCCCATTTACCCCTTCATTTCCTGGTTTTCAACGGGTTCAAGGACTACTGAGTCGGAAAGGGTCTGTTGTTTCTCATCGGCTTTTGGCATTTCGATGGGTTTTCCCTTTTCAAGCCTGAAATACTGGTGGAATTTATCTGTTAAATGAAGTGAAGATGAGCGTCCTGCTGCCTTTTGAGTTATAAACTCGTTTTCCTCAAGCTCAAACACGTCCTCATAGACTCGTACGCCTATTCTTTTTACCAGCTCGCTTTTCAAAACCCCGTTGTGCTTTGCGATGTATGCAAGGGTGCGTAAAGCCTGGTGCGATAACGCAGAATCCTGTGCAAATTGCCTTACCCGTTCAACGTAATCTGATTTTATCTGGAGCACGTATTTTTTATTCTCCTCAACAATTTCAAGTGCGCTTTTTCTCTCAATATACTCGTTTTGCAATTCAGTAATGAGCGTTTGGATGTACCCAAGTGCTCCTATCCCCGTTAATCTTCGTAGTTCCTCAAGTGACATGGGTCGTGATGAAAGGAAGAGTGCCGCTTCGATGTATCTTTTTTCCTGCATTTCCATAGTATCACCAGCCTTCGAACCATTTGAATTCATGCGAGTAGTCAACGCTATCGAGCTTTTTCTTTTTATCCTTAACTGCTTGCATAAGAATTGTTGCACATGCCCTTATTCCGCGTTTTTCACTTGAAAGCTCTCGTACGTTTCGGTAGTTTGCCTCGGATTTAATCGTGCAATAATCAAGAAGCTCACATTCGAGGTTTTCATGGATTTTCTTTTTTGAATACTTTCGTTTTCCAAGTCGTTTTACAAGTATGGTCGGTGCACACCTTATCACAAATATCATATCCAGTGCAAGTGGCATTTCACAAAGAAGATGCCCTTCAACCACTACGTTTTTGTGCATTTTGAGTTCTTTATCCAATGCTTTTTTGAGCCGTGGGATGGGCACTTCAATTTCCTTCCCCTTTTTTGTTCCTAATTTATGCATTTTTACAAATGTAGTGCATTCAATACGTTCAAACCCAAGCATTGTTGCAAGCACTTTTGCCACGCTTGATTTTCCGGTTCCAGGCGTTCCCGTTATTCCAATTTTCATTTAGAGCCTCTTTGAAAGCGATGCAAGGTATTTTTTTGCATCAAGAAGGGTTTTTTTCCCTTTGGCAGTCAGTTCGTAATATTTCCTTCGTTCCTCAAAATTGGACGAAATAATCCCCTCGGCCTCAAGCCTATACAAAACGAGATAAATCATGACTTTGCTTGGCTTGAATGAAAATTCGCGTTCAAGTTCCGAATCAAGGATATAGGCGTATACTTTCTTTTGTTTTTTGATGAGTGAAAGTATTGAAAGCCAGATATTGCCCGTTGTGAGCGTTACATGCAATCTCTTAATCGGCAGTGGTTCTTCTTTCATACGGTTGCCTCATGAGTGGTTTCAAAATACGCCTCAGCCTTATAACTGCTGCGGACATACGGCCCCGATGCCACAAAGAGGAATCCTTTTTGCAGGCCTTGCTTTTTGTATTCTTCGAATAGGTTAGGATGGATGAATTCCTTTACTTTCACATGCCAGTCCGAAGGCTGCAAATACTGGCCAAGGGTGAAGAAATCCGTTCCTATTGCTCGCAAATCTTCCATTGCCTTGAGTACTTCGTCTTTTTCCTCGCCAAGGCCAAGCATGATGCTTGATTTGGTGTAAATTGAAGCATCCAGTTCCTTGACCGTTTTAAGCACAGAAAGGCTTTGGTCGTAGTTTGCCCGCAAATCCCGAACCTTGTTTTGCAAACGTTGTACTGTTTCAATGTTGTGCGCAATGACATCCGGTTTTGCATCCACTATTTTTTTGATGAGTTCCTTTTCCCCACGAAAATCAGGAATCAGCACTTCTATTTTTGTTTGAGGGTTTTGGTTTCTTACTGCACGGATTACTTGCGCAAAGTGCGCCGCTCCCTGGTCTTCAAGCTCATCTCGGTCAACCGAGGTAA
>CAYSWK010000019.1:0-19168 GCA_964434735.1 Microcaldota archaeon
AGCCTTTGATGGAAGAACCCTGCAGGCAAATCAAACAGCGCCGCAGCCGTTTCAATGTCGTGGGCATCAGACCAGGCAGTTACATACTTGAGCGTAATTGATCGATTTTGGGTTTTGATGACTAGCCCTTCCTTCTTTTGTGCATTGAGTTTTTTTGCAAGTTTTTTGAATGAGTTGACATCGTGTGCATTCATCATTCCAAGGAGAGGCACGCTTTCAAGTTTCCATTCCTTGACTAATGCATGGCGTTTACGTGCATCAATGAATTGGCCGCTTTCATCAATAATGTCGAATATGAGGAATTTTACATCGTATTTTTTGACCGGTGCGGTATAAGGAGTATTTCCGATGAGCTCCCCACAGATAACATGTGATGGGTATTTTTCAAAAAATGTTTTAAGGAATTCAAGTTTTTCGCAGGCAAAATAATCGATCATTCCGCTTCTTGAAAATGCAATTACTTTTCCACCAATCCATACGGCGCGCACGTTATATCCGTCAATTTTTTCTTCGACAACAACGTTTTCGTTCGGGAGGTTTTTTGTAAGTCCTTGCGTGAGTGAAAATATGCGGGCTATTTTTGGGTATCCTTCAATCGTGCGCCCGTTAACAATCACGGTGCCTCGCGGAACTGATTTGTATTTTTCGCGAAAATGCATGTACTCAAGCCGTTCCTTTTTTTGCACCAATGCGCCTTTGCGTAATGCATTTTCAATGAGCTCTGTGCCCAATTCCATAAAAACTTCATACCTTTAGGATATATCAATATTTGCACATGAATGGTATGTATGATTTCGCCCAAAGAATCCCTTACTATTCTGTTGCCCCTTGCACTTATTCCGCTCGTCATTTTCTCGGTGCTTAACTTCGGCTCCTTGGCAGGCATCGCAATTCTTGGCATTACTTCGGCGTATCTTTACTTGTTTAAAGCTGATGCGCACACGCGCCGCTTGATGCTTGTGCTTGTTATTTTTTCCCAGATTTTTGAGACAATGAATGTCATTGGCAATTTTTATAACTATCAAGGGGACCGGGGTACGCCCCTATGGGTATCATTGGGTTGGGCCGTGCTTGGATGGTACGCACTATCCGTCAAATCAGTACTTGAGAAACTCAACGACAAATGGACGTATGCCGTGCTTGCCGTTTTGTATGGTGCGCTTGCCGTTTTGTTCAATACGTTTACCGTTTACGTCATTTTTGGGTTTGCATGTGTGTATTTTGCACAAATCGCATCAAAGAATTTCAAGGCAAGTTATTTTGCTTTTTTGAGTGTTCTTGGAATTCTTATTGAGTACTGTGGAACCCATTTGGGTGCATGGACGTATTATACTCGCGAGGGGCTCGCCTATTTCCCGGATTATTTTGGTTTGGGACTTGCGTACATGATGGCCGTTTTATTTTGCATGTGGGTTGTGGGCATGGATAAATTGAAAGACTAATTTTTCAATGTGCAACCTTCTTCAATCCCAGTTTATTTGCAATGATGTTAAACGTCGGATGTAAAATGAGCGTTACTCCAACGACGAGTGCTAGTATCCAAACCTCAAGCATTCCTGGAATCGTTAACGGATACACAAGTACGAGTGCAACAACCACAAACAAAAACGTATCAAGCAAAAACGGTTTTCCATGCTCCACACCGGCACGGCGTTTGATGAAGCTTCCAAGTGCATCACCGAGTAATGTTCCGAATGCAAGAAGGAACGATCCAGCATATGCAGTTTGTTGGTTTGTAAAAAACGGACTTACATAATAGGTATGAATAAGGATTCCAACAAGTGTTCCGGCAAGCGTGCCAAGCACAAATCCGCGTATTGTTTTTCCGTTGTCAAGTATTCTTCTTCCATCTGAAAAATTTTTTCCAAGATCAAGCGGAGTCCCCCCTCCAAGCACTACGGGCGAGGAGTTTGCAATGTATGCCGGAAGGATAAAAAGTGCAATATCAAGGATAGAAACCATATGACCAAATTCCTTTTCCTTCCATATATTTATAACCTTTGAGTGGAAAATGAGCTCATGGCATTTTCAAGTTCAAAATCTTCAACTCAAGGTACGCCACGCCAAGCCCAAAAGCAGGATTACAAAACCCTTGCATTGGCATTGGGTGGTTTGTTGATCGTAGGATTTGTAGTTATTATTCTCCTTGTCTTTCTCTTTGGAGGGGCGGCAGGTGGTGCTCCTATTGGCCAGAAATGCGTAGGGATACTTACGCTTGAAGGCCCGATTACTACTGAAAGCACTCCGTCTTCATTGTTTGATATGGGTGCGCCGGGATCCGAAGATATCGCACAAGCAATTAGGGGCGTAAATAAGCGTGATGATGTAGGTGCTCTTCTCATCGTTGTCAATTCACCTGGCGGTTCGGTTGTTGCATCACGTGAAATTTATGATTCAGTTAAGGAGCTCAAGAAGCCAAAGGTCGCCTACTTTAGGGAGGTTGCGGCATCAGGAGGATATTATGTTTCCGCCCCAATGGATTACATCATTTCCGACCCGAACGCGCTTACCGGAAGCATTGGCGTTATTGCGACGTTTACTGAGCTTTCAGGATTATTTGAAAAAATCGGAATCAACACCACTACTATTAAATCGGGTCAGTTCAAGGATATCGGTTCGCCTGAAAGGCCCATGACTGAAGATGAACGAGTATTGTTCCAAAATCTCATCCAGGAAACATACCAGGAGTTCTACAATGTAGTTCTTGAAGGAAGGAAGGGAAGGATCAATCGTGAGAAATTTGATGAGGTTGCTGACGGTCGCGTTCTTTCAGGCAGGCAAGCATATGCAGTTGGCCTTGTTGATGAATTGGGTGACAAGAGAAAAGCAATTGCAAAAGCGGCTGACCTTGCAAGCATAAGTTATGAGGATGTTGATTCGATTCCCCTATGCACTATTTCGGCATCAGAGGAAGGCTCAAGCATTTTTGGAGTTTTTCAGCCCCTTCGTCTTCCCCAGATTAAGGGGAAGAAAATCTCATTGAGTTTTGAATGAGGTTATTCATGCCTTCAAAAGTTGTTCGAAAGACATCCGTGTCCAAACGAAGCGTTTTGCGTAATGTTTCAGCTAAACGTGCGCGTGTTTTGAAAACTTCGCAAGCAGGAGCTCCTTTGTTGCAAACATTGCTTCGGCCGCTTCCAGTCGTATTCATGTTGATCTTAGTGGTGGCATTAGTTATGGGGATTACGGTAATTGTTCTTCCCAAGGCAGTTCCTTCGGTTTCATTGCAGGCAACATCTTCGCAAACGTGCGTTGAGGGGACGACCGAGCCGTGCGCATGCGAAGGTGTGCGTACCTGCCAGGGAGGCCGTTTTGGTATATGTCAGTATGATACTTCATGCACTCCAGGCGACATTGAACCTTGTTTTGAGGCAGGTTGTTATACGGGAAGACGCATGTGCAACGAGTGTGGCAGATGGGGTTCCTGCGTGCCAGTTAGTTCTTTTGTCCCTTAGGCTTGGGTTTATAAATGTTATAAGACAAAAAAATATGTATGGCGCGACGAGGTTTCATATTCTCTTTAGATGCATTTGTGGCATTTTCTATTTCTCTGATTGCCATCTACTCATTGATCTTTTTTTCAAGCGTTCCTTCGGGGTATTACCAATCCTTGACCCAGGCGCATTTTCTTGCAAAGGATTCATTGTATTCCCTTGCAAATACGCCCTGTACCGGGACGTTGTGCGGCCCCCAGGATGAGTGGAGGGAAACCGAAGGCATAAGCGTACTTGAATTTTTTTCATTGCGCCACACAGTCGATAACTCTGAACGGATAGCTGACAGTGTGAGGTCTACGTTTGGGCGCATCATCCCCACTTCGTATGGTTATTCCTTGGAAGTGTATGATCGAAATGATCCGAATGCTCAAGCAGATGGTTGGGTTTCTATATATAGCACGTCAACGGATGCTTCGGATGAAAACCATCATAAGCGTCAAAAAACGCGCCTTTCAACCGTCGTATACAGTGTCGTATTCAATTATGCCGCGCCAAAACCTTCCCTTGAAAACCCCGCGATTTACATGTCTTGCGGTGGCATTGGGAATAGTGCAAATCGTGAAACGGATTATGGGAATCTCGTGTGCCTTACGCCCACGTTTGATGAAAACGGCAATTTGATTTATCCGGATCTTGAAAATCCTTACGATACCAACTTTTTTGACAGGCAGGACGGCCGCGGAAGGTCGGATGTACGCGTAGTTAGATTAACGGTGTTCCTATGAAGCAAACCAAAGGTTTTTTCTTTGTCGTTATCATGTTTCTCATTCTTTCATTCATACTCGCATCCCTTTCGCTTTTTGTACGTTCGACCCAGCTTGCCGAAGAGAGGTATGCTACACAATTCCAGGCTACCAACCTTGAATTGGTTCTTCATCAGGTTGATGAACCTCAAATAAACCGCTTGGTTGGAAATATGATGTATAATTCCTTTTTCAGGCTTAACAACTATGTTTCAAAAAGTCCTCAACATACTATCGTTCCTGGTGTATATGAAGATAATGACGAACCTGAAATTAAGCGCCAGAAACTTTCGCAGCCAGTCTATGCAGTCATTAAGCAGTTGTTTATGGATGGGCGTGCTGACGGATCATTCTTCAATGACGGTGTTGAGCTGAGCCTTACTAACAATGGCGTATTTTCCGTTTCCATGAACCAGTGGTCAGAGCGGCTTGATCATTCTCTTAACCAGATGGGTCTTAAGCTTGTCAGGTTTTCAATTCCTGAAGACGGGGTAACTATTGTCCAAACTGACGTTCATACATTCCATTATACGATTGAAAATATGCAGATTGATATTTCAGATTCAACCGGTCGCATTAATTTTAATAAAGTATATCCTCTTTTGGAAGGAGATGTAGACATTTCAGGCTTTACCGATTCTGCAGTAAAAAATACGGGCCGTGACCTTGAGCTTTCACTTTCACGCCCCATCTATTTCAAGCTTCAGGATGATAACGCACCTGCCGGATTTGAGGATGCATACAATTCTCCTGCAGATTTGAATCCTACCTCAATCGTTGGTGGTGAAGCAGGACAGGGATGGTTTTATGGCCCTCTTGCATATGCAGGAGCTGCAGACGATGTGGATCGTCCTGACGGCGTTAAGTTGGCTTCAGATGTACTTGCCCAAGACCGTGAAAAATACATCTTGGTTGGGACCTATTCACAAATTACCGACTTTGACAGTACGCCAGGAATTGATGACAATATTGGCTACGAGTCCTTTGGCGCATACCTGGTTACAACTGAGCCGCTTAATGTTGAAGGCAATTGTGCCGCAAAAGTTAACGAAAACGAACTAAATACGTTCAATGCGTTGCAATACGATGCGCAATGTTCAGCATCTTATGATCCTGACACTAAGACGGATAATCCGTTTTTGGTTGCAGACGGTTTTGATGCTTCAGAAGCTCCGCTTTGTCCTCAGGGAAGATGCGCACTTATCATGAATAAGTATTCTTTTGAAAATCTTGACTCAAATGAGCGCAGGCCCTGGAAAATTGCAAGAAACCAACCCGCTCCAAGCGTATCGGTACTTTACAATGTTGAACGTTTACGCGACTTTGTTTTGTGCGGTTATTCAATACGCTCCGAAAAAGGCCCTTCATTCACCCAAAGACTTCTTACTGATTCATACAATCTTGTTGATTCAGATACTGATCTTCTTGATGCTGAAAACGGATATTCAACCATCTTGTTTGGGCAATCCCTTATTCCAGACAATGGCGATATCTCAGATTTCGATGATTTAAGCAAAGTAGACTTTGAATTTTTCGCAGGCGTTGATTCGGTGCAGCGTGTGCGTGGGCTTCCGGGTTGTCGAGACTCTTCAACGTGTGATAGTCCTGATAACCCTGTTGGCCATGTAACTTTCTCAACAGGTGCAGATGGTACCATGGTTCAATACCTTGGAAATGTACCTCTTTCATGCGCCCTTAATCCTGGTGCCCCCTGTGGTGATGACTAATGTTTTCTATTAATTCCAGACATATTAAAGGTCAAAGTTCTATGGAACTTTTTACAACGATCGGTATGGTCATTGCATTTACCATCCCCGTCATCATGCTTTTCTTTTCGCTCACCAATGCAGGCTATGATTCAAGTGCGAAATCCCAAGCTGCAGCAATTTCACGAACTATTGCGGATAATATCAATGAAGTATACGCACAAGGAGAGGAAGCTCAGCGCGAATTGCTTTTGAACATGCCATCCTCAACGGATTCGTTGAGAATAATCGGCAATGATAATGTTGAGGGCGGGGAAGTAGTTGTTAAGCTCACCGTTTCAGGAAAAACGTTTGAATCAGCATCTCCTGTGTTTGCAAAAGTAGAAACATTTGAATCCAGGGATTCAGATGATCCGTCAGGTCCGCCAAGAGGGCCTTACCGGCTTAAGGTAATTGCGAAAAAGAACGCAGCTGATCAAGTGGAGGTACGTATATATGAACTCATTAGGTAAGATGCGTGCTCACGTCGCGGCAAGTTCGAACGAATCATCGTTCAAGTCCCGTAGCGCACGCGGTCAAGTTGCGGTTGAATTCATGCTTTATCTTGCAGTATTTATGGTGGTCCTTATTGCAGGTTATGTCGTAGTCTTGTATGTCCAAGGTACTGAGTTGCCTTTTAAGGAGGGGCTCGTTGTCAAGGAAACAGGGCAAACGTTCATTTCTGCAGTTTCGCTTGTCAAAAAGGGAGGCGCAGGCTTTGAGTATGTTGTATCGTTGCCCGTTGCAATGTTCGGTCACAACTATGAATTGGTCGTTAATGATGGTTCCGATTCAGTTGTCATTAACGCCCTTGGTTCAAGCCAGAACATTACCTTTTCGTATCCTCTTCCTTCAAGAATACATTACTTTAGCGATGATCCGCAAGGCACGTGCGTACGTCAGGATGGCGACTTTATGTATATCCAAAGTCAAGGATGCAACGGCCTTATTAAAATTTCAAATGTAGGAAAGGAAAACGGGGTCGGCGAAGACCAGATTTCCATCTCTCCATATGGTGAAGCCCAATGAAGACACTTAAAGGCCAGTATTTTAGTTTTGATGCGATCATTGCCTCAGTCATTTTCATTCTTGCACTTGTTTCCCTTCTTTCATACTGGAATAGTGCACGTACGACCCTTGATTTTCAGAATGGCGATTTAACTAATGAAGCATTACGTATTTCAGAAATTGCACTTGACCCTGTCGGTGCGCCTTGCCCTATAGATGCGCAGGCGGATGCAATACAGTTGAGTTTTGGAAACGAAGGAAAAACGGCAATTAAGGAAATTGACTTTACGTGCCCAAGCCGCAACGGAGTTACGTCTTCGCAAATTAAGCAAGGATACCAAACCCCGTTTGAGGTTTCGTTAAAACTTTCAGACCCAACAAGCAATTCTTTCGAAGCATTGTGGGTTGGTGAAGTGTTGCCTGCAGATTATTCTGGTACGGTTGCACACGTGCAGCGCATCGTACGCATTGAACGCATCAGTCCTGATGTTGACGCCCCTATTCTTACGCTTGGCGTTCTTGACGTGTATGTATATCCCAAACAGCAGTAATCCCTTTTTGTTTCTTATTCTTTGGTTCACACAGGATTTAAAAAGAATAAACCAGATTACACCTTATGTGCAACTTGTCTCTTGAAGGAACTCGCGCAATAGTTGATCTTTCAAAATGCCCGTATGAATTTGCTTCCCCTGAATTCATCAACCTTCATCTTAAGGACATTTCAACCATTGAGTCTCCCATAAGTACCATCCGTTATGAAGAGGAATTAGTTATTGAGCTTGATGCGGAAAAAACGTCTATCCTTACCGAGTATGCGGCATTCATCCGTGCGTTTGAGTCGCTTTTGCTGCGTGAAGATTTGTACGGCCTTAAAGAGGATCCTGAGTATTCAAAGCGCAAAGACATGCTTCGTAAATTCTATGAATACATTTTTACTAATCCTCACGTTGCAGAACGCCAATTAGCCGATTATAACGAGGTCGTTCCTGAAAAACGGGTGTTTTTGCAAGGAAGCCAGAAATTCAAGGCCTGGATAAACGGCATCCTTAAGAAGTACGTCGAGACTAAGCTGTTCCTTCTGGTTAAAAAAACTGGCGATTTTCGGTCAGCTTTTCTTTCACTTGTCGGCCTTAAGAGCCTTTATTTTGTCAATTCAATTGTCCTTGAAAAGCCTGAAAATGCCATCCCACTCAAGTCAATCGATGCGCATTATTCGCTTCCCTACGGTGTTGAAGTCCAGGTGTACGAGGTTCCGGGGGGTGAGGCAAATTTGTACATCCAATCAAACCCTACGCTTGAAAACCTGTCAAGTGAGCTTCGCGTTCTTATGAAGCGAGTTATTCTTGAGGAGATGAAAAATACGTTTGACAATGTTGATCCTAATATTCTTATGGATTCAAAGACGAGGGAATATCGCCAGTATTTCCTTGATGCGGCACTTTTGCAAAATATTCCTATCACTCCCCGTGAGGCGTTAACAATGGGTCGTGAAGCGGCATCATGGGTTGTGGGTTTAGGGTCACATATTGAAAATCTTGCACTTGACAAGGACAATATCACTGATATTTACATTGATTCGGAAAATTCCCCGTTTTATCTTGAACATGCAAAATTCGGCTTGTGCCACACAGTGTACAGGTATAACCGTGATTTGCTTGAGCGCGCATTTAGGAACATTGTTCTTACGCTTAAAGGCACTCGAAAGTTTGATGAAACCTCACCTATCGTAGATGTTGTGCTTCCACGGCTTTCGATGAGGTGCCATTTGCAACGGCCGCCTGCAACGTTTGGCGAATTGCAAGGCGCACTTCGTATCATGAAGGAAAGTCCGTTTACCTACGCACAATATCTTAATTACAAGAGTATGTCCCCGTTTTTTGCAGGGTATGACGATGTCCTGGTAAGTCTTGGATGTTCCGAAGCGGTTTTGGGTTTGAAAGGGGTTGGAAAAACCGCCTTTACTGCGGCTAAAATTACCTCTATAGGTACAAGAAGAAGAATCATCCCCATTCAGGATATTCAGGAAATTCCCGTTAATTCATTTAGGAAACGAGGATTTCACATTGGCGCTTCCCGCGTGCAATCATCAGACATTGAGCAAGGCACTTCTCGTGAACTTGACTTGGTTTCTATGGCAAATGCCCTTTTGCGTATGGGTGATGCCGCGCTCATCATCAACGAAGTCCGTTCGCGTGTTGCAGTGCAAGGTATCATCAACCTTTTGAATACTCAACCTGGCGTGTTCCTTTTGTACAACCTTCATGCCGAATCGCTTCGTGATATCCAGGACCGGCTTGAATTGGTCTTTGGAATTCCCGCCGCCAGCATGTATGCGACCGATAGGTACACGTTTCTTAAGAAACTCAGGTTTGGTCGAAGAGGACGAGTATACCGCGTGCTCGGATATGAATACGAAAGTGATGTTGAGCAGAAGAAATTCATTGAAGTATTCCGTTATAAGCGTGGCGAATCGATAGACAAATGCCAGCTTGAGTGCAGGTTCCTTCGAAACCCGGAGGCCAACATGCAGGACTTTTCCAAGGTTGATCTTTCAAAACTGCAGGATTCGCTTGACATCGTATTTGTCCCTCCGGCACTTTTACGAAGAAGTGAAGAAACGGGCATTACTCCGGAACAGTATATTATGCAGGCGTTTTTCAAGGGGAAGATGTACGATTTGGTTTATACGACTTCAAAGCAGCTTGACGATAAGCTGTTCCTTGAGCTTGATTTTGTACTTCGCGTTAATACGGAGGCAAACCGTTTGCTTGCGTCCCTTGAGGATGAGGAAGGGCAGATCAATTTTGCCGATGCGTGGGAGAAATGGGTCCCTGTTTTCAAAAAACTCGTAAAGGAGGAGCTCGCAGAGAGGAAGGCTGCCGGTTAATTTTTTATTGATTAGGTATCTATCTTACGTTTTGAGCCTATTTTTAATGCTTTTTTCTATTATCCTATTATGAAGAAGTACCTTTTTGTTTTAATTATCTGTTTGATCGCAGGTGCGATCTTTCTTTTGAATAGTACTATGTCCAAAACGCAGGAACTTGCGCAAATTGATCGCTCGTGTATTTTTGCAAATAATACTCCTGCCCAAATCAAAGCGATTAATTCTTTGTACTGGAATCCCCCCGTTGGGGCGGTTTATGGCAAGACAAAATCAATCTATTCCAATCATAGCCTGTATAAAGGCGTCACTCTTACTTCGAGTCGTAATTTTTCTTTTAATGGAGAATTGACTATAGAAGTTAGAGAAGTTCCAAAAGAGTATTCCCGTCTTTATGAGCAGTATTTTCATAATTTCAATGACCTATCTGATCGTAGAACTCCAGAGGAATTAAAGGAACGATTCAAAAGAGGAAAAGAGGAGCTCAAAAAACTTGATGATGCAAACACAACTGTTTTTTCTTCAATTACTCGTTGCATTTCATCCGGAGACACCATTAATTTTTCAGCTGATGTTGCAAATTATAGTTTGGTTTTTGTTAAGACCATTGTTCGTTGGAATGGCAACGTGCAGGAAGATAGGCACGTTGTCCCCTTGGTAGATTACCCTGTGGCAGGGTAATTATTTTTTCCCAAAAAGCGGTTGCGGGTATTTTTGGTCAAGTTCGCTTGCGTGCTTGAGGATTATCTTATGTATTCCGCTTCCATATTGCATGGCATGTTTTCGTCGTTCACATGCCTCTTTTGGTACGTGCAAGAGGTGAGCTGCCTCGCGTAAAAGTCCTTTCTTCAATTCACGGTCATCCATGCGCATATCCAAAGGAACAGTGTTTACGAATTCGAATAATTTTTGGTTGTAAAACGGAAAACGAGCTTCAATGTTAAAGTGGTTGCATACTTTTTTCACCCACGCAATTTCGCGTTGGGGGAGGAGTCTCCATTCCTCTTTCAGTAGTTTTTCAAGGTCTTTGCCTTCTTCATGATCTTTGTAGTATCTATCATATCCTATGAATAATTCTTCTGAACCTGAACCAAACAGGAGAATTTTGATCCCTTTTGTGTGTGCTTCCTTGCATACGGCAATGACGGGCACAAGCAGTTCGACCTTAAGGAGCTCATTAGGGCACAATTCATACGCTTCCTTGTAATTCGCAAGAATCTCCTCTTCATTAAATTCGTGAGCTATGAGTTCAAGCCCCAGTTCCTTTGCGATGCGGGGGGCACATTCCATATCCTTGCTTGTTGCAAGCCCTGCACAGAATAATAGTGGTTTTACGTGCTCCTTCGCAATGGTTGCAATAGTACTTGAGTCAAGGCCGCCTGAAAATGCAATGCCTATCGCATCGTCAAGCGTTTCCTCTATGGCTGATTTGACGAGCTCTGCAAGATTGGGGATAATCATATAATGCACGTAGTGAAAGTTATGAGTTTGAATTGGAAGAAGGGATTTAAAAAAGCGGGCATACGCGGTTCAATTTTATCGTATGTTAGTAAGTTTAGCTGTTCCTTCTTCAGTTCCCGGTTCAATCTTAAAAAGAGGGGGTGTTTTTCCCGGGTTTATGGCGAATGTTTCGCCAAAAGGAGTCGCAGGATCGTTATCATTTGTTATAATTTGTCCGTCAGGTTTTTGAATAACATATTTGAGTTTAACTCCTGTTTTTGTTATTTGTTCAATCCCTAATGCGGCGCGCCCCCATGTTGGGGAACTTCTAGTCATTAAGAGATCTTTTTCACGTACTATGCACGTTTGTTCAAAAAAACATTCGCGGGCGATTGATTCGTTACTTCCATCTTTATGTACTAAAATGATATAATGTAGTTTTGGTTCTTTTGCAGGAGGTGCATCTATTTTTTTACGTTCGGTATAGGTGGTTTGTGGTTTTCCAAATGGATGGGAATCTCTTGTATTATAATGAGCAATTCCTTCATGCAAAGGCATGAAGGCAGTCATGAGTATGGCCGCCGTTCTTAACCATTTTTTTGAATTTTTAAATGTCATTTTTTCAACACATTTAAATAAAAAAAATAACAATTTTTAAACGGATACGTGCTTTTCGATAAATCAAAACTGGACACTCAACACTGAATACAAAACAAGGAAAACATGCATACCAAGACGGGATGCTGGAAACCGGGAACGATCATAGATCAAAAAAGTGGGCCTTTGATTGACCTGTCGGTCAATGCGCCCCACTTTTTCATCAGTGCAAAACTCATGACTCAAAACACAAAACAAGGAAAAAGTGGGCCTGCTGGGAAAGTCACTGTTTCCCGTTTCCTGTAGCCAGTGTCCAGTTAACAAATTTACTGGAACTCCGAAACCGGAAACTGAAAACTGATTTGAACCCAGGACCTACGGCTCTCTTAAGGAGAGCCAGCCCACGCAGCGCGTGGATTAGATCGTGCCATATAAGACCGTCGCTCTAAACCGTGCTGAGCTACAAGCCCACGTAAGGATATATAGTATACTCAAATGTTTTAAAAAGCGAAACATTTTTAGGCAAGCGTTTAAATATCTGAGGTTTGACTAGTAATCTATGAGACACATATTTATTGTAGTTGCCACGTTGGTTCTTTTTGCTAGTCTTTCTTTCAGTGCCGCAATCCAGGATTCTTATTCCTATTCATTTACTGGCCTTTCGGAAGGTTCAACTATCAATATCCCAGGGGGGCAATTCAGAGTTGATTCAATAACTGTTACGGGCAGTTCGATCAATCCTCTTGGCCGCCCAACCTGTATGTATAATATTCGTGAAGTTCGGGTAACCACTCCAAATGATCAAAGAACCCTCGCAGTTGATGATTCAGCATCAATGAAATATTTCACTCATGCAAATGGCCAGACGAAGCTTCTTCAGGTCCATATTGATAATATTCAAGCATCATCTCAGAATGCAGCACCTAATTGCAACGTATGGATAAACAAGCGCGTTGATCTTACTCTTACAGTAGATTCATTATTTGTTTGTACGGACCCAGACGCAAATGCCGTTTCGCCTTTAACTCAGAAAAGTACGGTTTTGCAAGAAAGGTACTACGCAACGAAAGGCCTTGCAGGTCCTAATGCACTTATTGCAAGTGAGGCAGCCCCTGTAGCAAGTGCTGATGTTTGTGCATCAAATGTTCAGGTTACTGAATACTCCTGTGGTGCGAACGGTGCAATTGTAAATAATCTTGTAAATTGCGCAGCAGGTTCAACGTGCCAAAATGGCGCATGTATTATGTCTCCCGATGCATGCCAGGATTCAGATCAAGGAAACGATCCAAATAATGCAGGCGGAACCGAAGTAAGGAAAAATGGTGTAATAACCAATTATGATGATGTTTGTATTGATGCGGGTTCTGTTAGAGAATATTCTTGTAATGGTGTTGCAGGCTTGAGTCTTGCAGTAGACTGCGCTGCAGGCCGTGTATGTCAAAACGGCGCGTGTGTTGCACAGGCCGTAGTACCAAATGCATGTGCAGATTCTGATAATGGCCAATTTGAGAATATTGCAGGTTCAGTTACTGCAACTGCAAACGGAGTTGTAACTACGACTAAGGATACGTGCAATGCACAAGGAGATGTTGTGGAGCAGTTTTGTGACGTTACAAATACAAAACGTATCGTTGCAAAACGTTGTGCCGCCGGATTGACTTGCCAGCTTGATGCAAATGGGCAAGCAGCGTGCACTGCACAAGCAGCTCCTAATTCATGTTCAGATTCTGACAACGGTGCGGACACAACCGTTGCAGGCATAACTTCGGGAATAAGGAACGGTGCGGCGTACTCCCATGCGGACACGTGTGTCGATGCAGATACGGTGCAGGAATACCAGTGTTTTGGTGCGAATGATGACAGTGCAAATCGTGATTGTGCAGCAGGATTGACTTGTCAAAATGGTGCATGTGTTAACCCAAATGTGCAAATTAGCTGTACTGACTCTGATAATGGCCAGGATGAAGATGAACGCGGAACAACGCGTAGAATTGACCAGAATAATAATGAAGTCGAAAGCCACACAGACATTTGTCAGGACGATACCACGGTGAAAGAATATTTCTGTGTAAATGATAATATTAATTCCGATGAGCTTGATTGTAACGATGACCAGGTATGCAGTTCTGGTAGGTGCGTAGATACTGATATTGTTGATAATGCAGTAAACGGCTTGTACAGTTCGGAATACTGCGCAGGCAAAAAAGTCGGCTTAAGAGACTCGATTTTCTATAATAATTACGAATTCAGACTTTCACGAATATATGAGGATGTTGTCCGTGAATGCATGGTTGCTGAGCTCCAGGTATACAAAAACGGGGAACGCGTTTCTACCATATTCGGATGCCCTTCTGAAAATCCGTATAGGCGATCAAATGAGAATGAGGACATAGAAGCATACGTATGCGGCGTTGATTCGTTGGATGAAGTCGCATATCTTGATGTTTCAGTGCTTGAGGATACTCTTAATCTTGATATTTTATGTAAAGACCCCGATGGCGGTCGGGATGCGAATGAACGCGGGACTTCAGTAGTTGCAACGTATGATCAGGATACGGGTGAATTATTGGAGACTCACGCGGCACAGGACGTTTGTTCTGGCGCAAAAGTAAGGGAATTTTATTGCAGTAATGATGAGTTGAAGATGACTGAATTAAGCTGCGGTGCGCAAAAGACGTGCCAAAACGGCAGATGTGTAGCTGCCGATGATTTGTATTGTTCTGATAGTGATGGTGACGATATAACGGTAAAAGGCACTGCAGAATCTGGCTATCTTCGTGGCGGTCAAAAAACAGTGCTTGACCGCGCAAACGATGTTTGTGAAGACGGCAAAGTTAGGGAATTGGTATGCAACGGTGATTCTCCCGGATTTAAGCTTGAGGACTGTGCAGCAGGATTTGCATGTTCTGACGGCGCATGTGTTCCAACAACCAATCGTGTCGAAATCCAATTTAAGAAAGGATGGAACGCGTTTAGTGTCCCCCTAAGCAGTGCGGTTGTGAAATCAACTACGTGCAATGACTTTTCAGTTGCTAAGACGTGGGCGTACAGTTCTAGTTACTATCACCCTAGTAAATTCGTTTCAGGATTGGGGATGTGGTATTATGCCGCAAGCGACTGTAAGGCGACATTTGAAGGAAATCCCTACTCATTTACGCAAGGCGTTCTTTCAAAAGGTTGGAATGTTCTTGGGTTTGATTCCTCGAGTCGGCCCGCAAATGCCGTTTTCCAGGAATGCAGTTTTTCAGGAAACGTATGGAAATATGATTCATTAAGTCAAAAATATGCAAAAGTTGATACGTTGGAAAAAGGCAGCGCATACTTTGTGAAAGTCGACATGCCATGTGAAATAAAAGGATGATTATGATGGATCAAGAAACACCAAAAAAAGATAATACGTTATTGCTGCTTGCCTTGGGAATCGGCGCAATCCTTTTGATTGCTGCTGTTGCAGGAGTATGGTTTTATCTTCAAAACCAGCAGAACCCTCCCGTTCCAAACGGCGGCAATGTGACTCCAAATAATACGGGGACTTCAGGAACGAGTGACAACGTGCTTGTTCCCCCGGCATTTCCTAATGAGTAATTTTTTCTTTTTATTCTTTAACATTTTCAATTGTTTCCTTTAGCCCTTCCTGTAAATGATACACGTGTTCAAAACCCATATTCTTTTTTGCCTTAGATACTTCTGCGTACGATTCAAGGATATCCCCTTGTCGGGGCTCAAGGAATATAGGTGAAAGGTCTTTTTTGAGTATCGAATTGATTGTGCGCACCAAGTCAAGGAGGCTTGTCGGGTGACCGGTGCCTATATTATATGCTTGTCCGAACCCTTTTTTTGCTTTTATTGCGCACATATTTGCGCGGACGATATCCTTAACATACACAAAATCGCGTGTTTGATGCCCGTTGCCGTATATGGTCGGTTGCTCATTTTTCTTCATCGTCTTGATAAAGCGAGATATGACTCCCGAATATTCCGAATGGGGGTGTTGGCGCGGCCCGTATACGTTGAAATATCGTAATATAATTGTCTTAAGCTTGAATTTTTTGAAATACTGTTCTAAAAGAAGCTCACCCATGCGCTTGCTTTCTCCGTAGGGCGAGATCGGTTTAGAGGCCATGGTTTCCGTTTTGGGAAGTTCAGGATTATTGCCATACACTGCGGCAGATGAGGCCATTACGAATAATTTTACTTTTTCCTCAACGGCAGCATTCAAAAGCAATTTTGTTCCTCGTATATTTACGTCCCAGGTTCTTCTTGGGTCCTTTATTGATTCTTGTACGCTTGCAAGCGCCGCATGATGAAGCACGATGTCGATTCCTTTCATTGCCTTATCGCAGGTTTCTTTATTCGAGACGTCTCCTTGCATTACGTCTACTTTTCCCTGGATATGGCTAAGATTATTCAGTGAACCAGTTGAGAAATCGTCAAGTACGCGTACCGTGTGCCCTTCCTTCACTAATTCTTCAACAAGGTGTGAACCGATGAATCCGGCGCCGCCCGTAACGAGTATTTTCATATAATGCCCAGTATTTTATTTGGTGGATTCATTATAAACCTGTAGGGTCGTTTGTGCGATAACGGGCCATGAATATGTTTTTTCAACGTAAACATGTGCCCTTTCAACTGCCGGTTTAAATGCTGAAGGATTTTCCAAAAAAGCTCCTAGTTTTTGTGTGAGTTCCTTTTCATCCTTGAACAGGAATCGGGATGCATCGGTGCCGTATGCGGCCTTGAAAAGAATTTCGGCATCTCCGACAGGGGTTGAGAACATGGGTCTTTCCGCAGCCATTGCCTCAAGCCAAACGAGCGAGAATCCTTCATAATGACTTGGCAGTACGACGCAGGCTGATTCATTGTATATTTTTGAAATCTCAGAATATGGAACTTCAAGAAATTCAATGCCGATTCCTTCTTTTTTTGCAAGTTCAACAAGCCCTTGTTTGATGCCTTCATCCGGGCCAACGATACGCAAAGGATACGCCTCTTGTAATTTTTTTCCTAAATGTGCATATGCGCGGATAAGCCGGTCTATTCCTTTATACTCATCCAATCTTCCGATATATGTAATATATGTCCCTGCAACAAAATGATGAAAAAAGCGAGGCATTACCACTCCGTTTGGAACGTAGATTATTTTTTCTTTTGCAATTTCCTTTTCAATTTTTGGAATTGAATTTTTTGAAACTACTATGATTTTTTTTGCAATGCGAAGAAAAATTGACGCGCAAAACCATTTGTACAGTTTTTGGAAAATTCCGCCCAACCCTTTCAAGTCAGGATATCCGTGAAGCGTAAAGAAAAACGGCTTTCGTTTCAAAAATGCCGCAATTGAGGTAATAAAGGGCATGGGCGATCCGTAGCCGTGGCCTGCAAAAACATCTGCATCACTTTGAAGCAATGCAAAAAAAAGCCCGGGAGAAAAGCGTACTGAAGAAAAACCGGGAAAACCTACCGACCAGAATCTTCGAACCCGTATTGAATGAGTAATTATGTCTTCGCCAGGATTTCCCCCCGGGCCTAAAAATCCAATTTTTTCGTCATCGCCCGCACCTTTTACCTTTGTAGTGTATACAATAACTTCGTGTCCTGCACGTGCAAGTTCGTTTGAAAGGGAATAAACATGGTGTTCAATGCCACCTTGCATAGGAGGGAAAAGATGGGTTACTTGTGCTATTTTCATGGTTTTCACTAATAGCTTCACCTGATTATATAAAAAGAGTGTGGGTAACTAATGTACGTGGTATTTTTATGGAAATTTCCTGTGTTTCAAAACCATTTGACTTGATAAAAGATGATCTGCTTATCGTTCCTTTATGGCAAGGGGAAACCAATCCGTTTGAATCAGTAACCGGAAAATTGGAGAAGCGACAGTTTGAAGGAAAACTCGGACAGGTTTATTCATTCACTCCTTTTGGAAAATTGGGGGCAAAGCGAGTTGTTCTCTATGGATTAGGAGAGGAAAAAACATGTGAATATTCTAGTGAATATTCACAAATTTGCCCCTCGAGTAATCGAGTGGGCAAAACATTCGAATTCGACTCATTTCGTGCGTTTGGCGGGTCTGCAACGCGTATTGCAACTTCGCTTAAAACGGCATCATTGACGCTTGCACTTCCCAATGGAAAAAATGCGCACGATGTCGCACAGGTAGTTACCGAGGGTCTTGTGCTTGCAAATTATCATGCCGTCCAGTTCAAAAGTAAGCATGATGATGATTTTGAGGTGCAAAAGGCTACGATAATAGGCAACGGTATTGAACCCGCACTCAAGAAAGGACAGGTGCTTGCAGAATCCCAAAATTGGGTGCGCGTGCACAATGAAAATCCGGCAAACATTGCAACTCCTGAGGAAATGGTTGAATATGCTAAAAAACTTTCAAAGGAAAAGGGGTTTTCGCTCATTGTTTTTGATAAGGAAGAACTCAAAAAGAAGGGAATGAATGCCATTCTGGCTGTAAATCAGGGAAGCGCACGCGGCGCATATATGGTAATCATGGAATATAATAAGGACAAGAAGAACCTGCCCCTCTATTGCGTTGTCGGCAAGGGAATTACGTTTGATTCAGGGGGATTGTCACTCAAGCCCGCCACGGGCATGATGGATATGAAATATGATAAGACCGGTGCAGTTACCACTATGGGAATTGCAAAAGCAGTTGCCGAACTCAATCTTCCTATTCGTTTAGTTGCGGCGTTTACAGTTACTGAAAATCTTCCATCGGGAACGGCGATTAAGCCCGGCGATATCGTAAAGGCGTATAATGGGAAAACGATTGAAATCATGAATACTGACGCAGAAGGAAGACTTATCTTGGCCGATACGCTTGCCTATATGGTTGAACGAAAGCCCGAGTATATGGTTAACCTTGCAACGCTTACGGGTGCAATTATTATTTCCTTTGGCCCGCATGCAATCGGCTTGTTTTCAAACAATGATGAGCTTGCACTTGCATTTTCCGAGGCAGGGTATGCAACTCAGGAACGGGTGTGGCGTATGCCGCTTTGGAAGGAATATGGCGAGATGATTAAGGGGCAGTTTGCAGATATAAAAAATATTGGCTCGGACAAAGGCGAAGCAGGTTCAATTACCGCTGCCATGTTCTTGAAGGAGTTTGTAGGGGATACGAAATGGGCGCATTTGGATATTGCGGGCGTTGACAATATTGCAGGAAAGCATGCGTACCTTGATGCGTGCGCCTCAGGTATTGGCGTACGGCTCGTAGTCAAGGCGTTTGAGAATTTGCTTGCA
>CAYSWK010000020.1:0-19054 GCA_964434735.1 Microcaldota archaeon
AAACTGCAACCGAGGAGTTATAACTGATTGTTTGGGTTCCGTATGTTGCGTTTATTGCAGTGATGTTTACGTTTGTACCTGCTGTGTTTCTAAACTGCATAGTGAAATCCCCTGCAGGTGTAAGTCTCCATCCTGTTGCGCCCATTTGTGTAAATCCAGATGCACGATTTCCTGTGAAGCTTCCGATGTCAAAGATTCCAAGTGCAAAGAGTGCCCCTATAACTAAGACTATCAAAAGAAGTGCCCAACCGTATGTCATAAGAAAATCAAGCCCCGCTTGTCCTGTTTTCATTTTTTGTTTCATTTTTTCACCTATTTTTTAATTGAACCTTTCAATTCTCTTGCAATGTACTCTCGTCCCAATATAAGGCCTACAAAAGCTGCTCCGAAGAGAGCGTAGGTTATGTTGGGTACGTGCATTACAAGATTGAGTATGAAGAGTGCGCATCCTATCAGTACCATTGCAAAAAACGAGTATGCAGAAGCGATTGCCAGGTGCATTCTCATTTTTTCATTTCCAATATAAAATGCAGTCGCCCTACTGAAGTAAAATGACGCAGTTGCAAGTATAATGAGTGCCACTGTGCTCATTTTCATGATTTCCTGATCACTATACATTCCAATGAACAGGAATACAGCTGAAATTACAAGTAGGGCACGTATGACTTGGAAATTCTCGATTTTCATCGAAATGAGCTCTTTCTTTAAATTTAAATACCTTCTTGCAATTTTGGTTGTGTGTCATTTTGGTTCATTTAGGGGACTGATTTTTTTCTTTTTTTCCGTTTGATAGGTCATTCAAGCGTTCTTTTTTTAGATGCGTTATGGCCAATTTCATCGAAACAAGAATCCGGTTAATTGAGTTTATGAGTTGGTTTATTTCAATGATATTGCTTTCTTCGATGGTAACATTGAAATTGCCCTTGCTTATTTTTTCAATACTGGTGCATATGTTCTGAATCGGTTTTATGAAAAAACTTGTTAACACGAGTCCAATTGCAAAAGAGATTATTATGCTTATCATAAATGAAAACGGAACCGATATGGAAAAAAGGCCCGATCCAAAGCCGATAAACCAGGAGATCGTTCCTTGAACAAGAAAAGATACGAGTAAGAATAGAGCGATTGTTCTTGATGTTGAAAAAATATCAATGACAATGCAGATCAGTGCAAAGAGCACAAGTATCAAAGGCAAGATGAATCTATACAGCATAATTTGTTGGAGTTCGGTTTGGGTTTTTTGTGCCTGTAGTGCTACGCTGTCTTTTGTGAACGTGTTAATATACTTGTTACGTGGAAATGCCTTTTCACCTGTTGCAGTAGAATAAAAGTCAGATTGGGCTTTATCTGAAAATACGACAAATTTACCGGTTATTGGTTCAAACCAAACATCTATTGTAATAGTATTTTTGACGCGATATACTTCTGGTACGAGGTCAAGACTTTGGTATCCTTCAGTTAGGTCAGATAAGATCGTTCCTTGGTAGTGGTACGTCTCAAGGCCGTTTATAGTTTCATTTCTCACAAACGTTAAGTTTACAGGTTCATTAATTCCTATAAATAAAAAGGGGATCTCTTCCCGTGCCCTGAGTTTATTTTCAGGTGCAAAGAACCACGCCTGTTGGGTGGTTTTATTTGAATTGAGGATATGCTCTCCTGTTTTTACATTTACCAGATATATTTCTTTTGAGCTGAAGACTAGTTCTCCTTGTATTGTTCGTACTTCGAATAATCCTTGTATTGTTGCTACATCTGCGTTTTGTTCAATTAGGCGATATTCAAGATTGCTTTTCGATATGCTTTCACCACCAAAGTCTTTTTTTTCTAGGTCATAAAAATTATCAATTGATTGAAGATCAGCCGTAAACACAAATTGGGGTGGAATTTTTGTTTGAACTGGAAAAATACCGGTGTAAAATATTACTGCAAGTATGATAAGAAGAATTCCTACAATTGCATATTTTCTGTTTTTCATTCATCGTCACCCTGTTGTAAGTTCTTTTGCAAGTCGTACCATGTTTACTTTTCCATGCGCATGCACGGTAATTATCCCCTTTTCCTCAAGCCGTTTGACCATACGGTGTGCTTTGAGCCGGGACATGCCCGGAAGTCGCGCGATTTCGCTTTGGGTTGTCATTCCCTCTTTTTCTTGGAGAAGTTCAATAATTTCCCGTTCTTTTGGTTCAAGGAATCTCATGATAAGTTCGGTGCTTGATTTTACCTTTTGTTCCTGTTTTTGTAAGCTCTGGTTGGAGAGGTGGTACATGGTAAGGCCCGATAAAACCCCAACGATCCCCATAACTACCATGAATTCGATGTGGTATTTGAGGAACGGTTCCAAAAACCAGGGAACGGTTTGGCCTTCAGAGTAGAGGTAAAATACGAGGACAAGTGCCGTTACGAGGAATACGAATCCCGAAATGAGAAGCATTGCAAGCACAAGTTTTTTGCGCGTACTGAGAACGGTATCAAGCATTGTTTCAATCCCATGAAACTTTGTTTCAATAAGAAAAATGATTGTTTCAGCTATTTATATGTATTGTTTCATGCAAATGAAACATATCAAGAACCTTGAAAACGAGGCAAACGATATGTCAGAAAACATTTCAATAAACAAAACGACGCTCCTGCTCGTTGCGGGATTATTGGCAGTTGTGCTTGGGTTGTTTTTCCTTTTTGGAAATGCGCCTTTAAGCGTCACAAATGGTTTACTGGCAACCGAAAACCCAGTGCAGGGCACCGGGAACGGGCAACAAGCCCAAACGGGAAACGTAAACCCTGAAACGAACAGCGGTTCAGGTGTGCAGGAAGTTTCCATACGTGCCTTAAGTTCAGGTTTGTACGATAAGCAGGAAGTTACGGTAAAAAAAGGAATTCCTGTAAAGCTTACGTTTAGTGCGGATCCGTATTCCGGATGCGGCCGTATGTTTGTTATGCGGCAATTCGGTGTTCAGCTTCTTTCACGAAACGGGGAAGCGCAAAGCGCAACGTTTACGCCAACCGAGGAAGGCATATACGAATACTCCTGCTCAATGAGGATGTTTGTAGGAAGAATGAGAGTGGTGAGCTGATGGAAAAAATATTCAATGTAAAAGGGATGCATTGCGCATCTTGCGAAGTACTTTTATCGGATGTTATTGGCGAGATACAAGGAGTTGAACAAGTTAGTGTAAGTTATAAACAAGGGATCGTCAGCGTCCATTATACGGATTTATCCGTTCTTGATGCCGTAAAGAAAGCGATTGAAAAGGAAGGTTACCAGGTGTTGTCATGAATCAAATAACGTTGTATCTTAATGGAATGACTTGCGTTTCCTGCGAAAAATTGGTCAAGCGTGCCGGTGAAAAAGTAGGGGCGTCAATTGTGTCAGTTGATTCTAAAAACGGGTGCGTAGTAGCGGATTGCCCCCAAGAAAAGGTTCCTTTGCTTAAGCAAGCTCTTTTGGAAAAAGGATTTTCAGAAAAAGGGGCACCGCCCGTTCTTCGCGGAGGGTTGAACGGGTTTATTAGTTTTGTTATCGATGTTGTCGCTTCAAAAAAAGGTGCGGAATACGAATCAAAACTTTTGAATTTCGCTCTTGGAAGTGGAATTATCCTTTTTGCACTTGCAGGGTTGCTTCTTTACTTTAATGTTATTCCTTCGCTGTATATGCCTTTCGTATTTCTTGCTGTTTTAGGTTCGGTTGCACTTGCGTATTCCTATGCGCATGCAATGGCCTATCGTGAAAATATGTCCTGCATGAACGGCATGATGACAGGTATGACGTTAGGTATGATCGGTGGATTCCTTTCAGGTCTTTTGATCGGCGCAACCAATGGGATGTTCATCGGTTCGGTTGCAGGTATTGTTGTTGGAGTCGTTTTAGGTTTGGGAAGCGGAAGGCTATGCGGAGTAATGGGCGCCATGGAAGGCATTATGGGCGGATTCATGTCTGGCATGATGGGTGCTATGACCTCAGTTATGCTGCTTAATGATAACCTCATGGCGTTTTTGTATATTTCATTTGGAATAAGCCTTTGCATCCTTGCGTTCCTTAGTTATATGTTTTACAAGGAGGCGACAGAAACAGTTCAGGCACATCACATCTCCTTTAGCCAATTTTTGTTTTTGGGAATATATCTCTCCTTATTTCTTGTTGCGGTGATGCTGTACGCCCCTCAGGGCCCACTTACCGTATTTTAGGTGCATTTTATGAAACAAACACTGCTCATCAAGGGAATGCATTGCGCTTCCTGTGCCACTACTATTGAAAGGCGTTTAAAAAAGCTGCAAGGTATGCAAAATGCCTCAGTTAATTACGCAACTAATAAGGCAACGGTTGAGTATGACCAAACTCAGGTGGGGGTTCCCCAGTTTAAGGAAACTGTTGAAAAATTGGGTTATTCCATTGAAAATGTTGAAGGCGAATTAGATTCAGCTTCGTCAAACGTGCTGCCGTCCGATAGCGTACCTATTGATGCGGAAAAGAACATGCGTGATAAGGAAATGCAAGAATTAAAGGAACGCTTGAAATGGTCTGCGTTGCTTACGGTTCCCGTAGTCATTCTTGCGCTTCCAGAAATGCTTAAGGGAATTGTTTCAATCGAGTATCCTGAAAGCATCATGAAGCATATGGAGATCATACAGCTTTTTCTTTCAACCCCCGTGCTTTACCTCAATAGGGACTTTTTTGATAGAGGGATTCGCGGGCTTTTGAATAGGTCGCCTGGAATGGATACGCTTGTCGCACTAGGTGTAGGCACGGCATATCTTTACAGTTTAGTGGTTAGTTTTGAACTTCTTGAAGGAATGGTGTATTTTGAGACGGCTGCGCTTTTGCTTACCTTTATCGTACTTGGAAAATATCTTGAGGCCTTGGCAAAGGGGAAAACGTCTGAAGCGATCAAGCGCCTTATGGGGCTGCAGCCTAAGACCGCACTCGTAGTGCGAGACGGCAAAGAGGTTGAAATCCCCATCAAGAATGTTGTTGTTGGAGACGTTATTATTGTAAAACCAGGGAATAAAATTCCGGTTGATGGCGTTCTTGTTGAAGGCCAAAGCAGCGTTGACGAAAGTATGATTACAGGCGAAAGCGTTCCCGTGTATAAACGTGAAGGCGATTCAGTTATCGGCGCCACCATAAATAAGACAGGCTCCTTCCAATTCAGGGCAACAAAAGTCGGGAGCAATACCATGCTTGCTCAAATCATTAAGTTGGTTGAGGATGCGCAAGGAAGTAAGGCACCTATCCAAAAGCTTGCCGATTTGGTTGCAGGCTACTTTGTGCAGGGTGTGATAGCACTTGCGATTCTTGCATTCGGTTACTGGTATTTCATTGCCGGGGAAACGTTGTTGTTTTCCATTTCAATTCTTGTTGCCACCTTGATTATTGCATGTCCGTGTGCTATGGGTTTGGCCACACCAACTGCAGTAATGGTTGGTACGGGGAAAGGTGCCGAGAACGGCGTTCTTATAAAAAATGCCGAAGGCCTTGAAATGCTTCATCAGGTAAAAACCATCCTTTTTGATAAGACGGGGACAATCACGAAGGGTGAGGCAGTCGTAACGGATATTGTCAGTTTCAGCATGGAGGAAAAGGATTTCCTGAAAGTCGCAGCATCTGCCGAAAAGCCTTCTGAGCACCATCTTGCGCAAGCTGTAGTACTCAAAGCAAAAGAAGCCGGCGTGCGTTTAAGCAAACCTCATTCATTCAATGCCATTCCTGGGCATGGAGTTTCTGCCGTTTTTGGGAAAAGTACAGTGCTTGTTGGCAACCTTGCCCTTATGGCGGAAAAGAAAATCCGTGTTGGCAATGATATTGTTTCAAGGATGCAACAGCTTGAAAGTGAAGGTAAAACAACAGTAATTGTTGCGGCAGACCATCATTTACTTGGGATTATTGCAATTGCCGATACGATAAAAGACCATTCAAAACATGCAATCGAGAGTCTGCATAGAAAGGGCTATCGAACCGTTATGATAACGGGAGACAATGAACGTACGGCAAAAGCAATTGCAAAACAGGCAGGAATAGATGAGGTTCGTGCACATGTTTTGCCGCATGAAAAGGCAAATTATGTGAAGGAGTTCCAAAAACATGGCAAGGTTGCGTTTGTCGGTGATGGGATCAATGATGCCCCTGCACTTGCGCAAAGTGATGTCGGTGTTGCAATTGGTGCAGGAACCGATGTTGCAATTGAAAGCGGAAGTGTTGTCCTGGTGAAAAGCGATCTGCGTGATTTGGTGACTGCAATTGATTTGAGTCGATACACGCTTAGCAAAATCAAGCAGAACTTATTTTGGGCATTTGCGTACAATGCAATCGGCATTCCCATTGCAATGGGCATACTTTATCCGTTTAACGGGTTCTTGTTGAATCCGGTTGTTGCGGGTGCTGCCATGGCATTGAGTTCGGTGAGCGTTGTTGCCAATACACTGCTCATGAGGGGATTCAAACCATCGCATTAAACTCATTCACTACTGAAATCGTTCGTTGCGTATAATTTTCAAGATTTCTTGACTGGCGTTCGGTTATTTTTTCAATCGCAGCCCCCCAGTGGGTTGAAACGACGTCACCGCGCTCTGCGTCCTTGACGAATCCAGGACGTATCCTTTTTCCGGTTTTTCCAAGGAAATACTGTTTGTTCTTGTAAAGGAGCGCACGGTAATCCAATTTCAAGAAATCCTCACTTGCATACTGGACAGTTCCATATCCGATCCTGCACAAATCAAATGAGTTATGCGTACGCGGCACTTTTTCAGAAACAAATTGAATGTACATTGCGTGGAAACTATGGTGGGCAAGTGATTTTTCAGGCAGGTTCTCTGCCAGGTGGCGCGCACGGTCTTTCTTCAATCCTGCGCGTACTAAATCCTCCTTTATGAATTGCGCTAATGCCTTATGAGGAACAGTTTCGAGAAGTTGGTTTCCAAGCCAGAACGCCTCAACCACTTCGTAGTCAAACGGTTCTTTTTTTGCATGCTCTGCAATAAGGCGAAGGTAGGAAGTTGGAACCATGAACTTTTCAAGTTCTTTTTTCAAGTCCCACTGGTCAATTTTCTTTTCAAGGTACAATTCAAAAATGGCAGGAAAGCTTCGTGTCCCGCAGTGCCCAAGGCGGCAGGGAGGGTATGAATACCTAGCAGAAAATTCAACGCCGTTCACAAATATTTCAGGCAGATGTCGTATTTAATGCTGTGCAGGCCAGCATCATTTTTAAACCCCTTTTTGTGAGTCCCTTATGGACCACATCTTCTCAAGCATTGCAGAAGAAGTCCGCGGGGGGCAGGGGAGGGTTATCGCAACGCACAATGCAGTTGTTGACCTTGTTTACTCTCTTCCTTTTACGCGTGAGGATTATGCGAAGGGAATCGTTTCCGGCGAGCAGCGTTTTGAAGGAAGCTCCCAGAAACGTCTTGGCGGTTGTGGCATCAATTTTGCACTTGCCGCTGCTGCTGTCGGTCATCCACATGTCCATTTTGCCGGGTTTTTGGATCAACAGGTTGTTGAACAGCTCATGGCTCTTTCCTGCGCAGGCGAGGCCCGTATTAAACTTGAGTACATTATGCAAACCGTTCGTCAGAATGTCATTGTTGAGCTACAAGATGGCAATATGGTACTTAAGGACGCTGACCAGCAGGAGTCTGATCTTGCCCTTCTTTCGCAAAAATTGCGTGCACTTGAACCCAGTTCTTCGGATTGGGTCGCCTCCTGCTCATTTAGGTGCGATGTTACTCCGCTTGTGTTTGAGCAGGGCGAAAACCTTTTTCTTGATAGCGGTTATGGGAAAGCACGTCGGGCAAAAAATATGATTACTTCACTCTTGAAATTCCTTAAACAACGTACAAAACCAATACGTGAGTTCATCATTGCTGCAAATGAAACTGAAATTCTCAATCTTTGTAGTGAATGTGGGATTTGTATTCATTCTGATCTTCCCAGTCTTGCACAGCAGTTGACAGATTATATCTCACAAGTTATCGGCCATAAAACAAAAGTTCTTTTGCACACAAGTAATTTTTCAACCTGTATTGGGCCTGGGGAAGAAAAATGTATCGTTCCTTCGCTTGACATTGTTCCGGTAAGGCGGACAAATGCAGGTGATACGTACGGTGGCGCATTCATGGCCGCATATTCGGTTACGCATGATGCCCAAAAATCGTGTTTTTTTGCAACTGCCGCAGTAGCAAAACGTTTGGCACAGGATGAACTTCCAACTCCTGAGCGGACAAGGGAGTTTCTTAAAACTGCAAGATCAAGAACACTCGCTTTTTCTTCATGGGCCGAAAGACCACGAGAAGCACCAGGTTCTAGATGTGCAGCACGTTAATTTTCTTTTTCTTTTTGTATCGAATATAAATAGTCTCTTTTTTGGTTTTTGAACAACCCAAGTATGCCTTGTTTTTCCATCATTACAAGGTACACTCCAAGTATTATTGCAAAAAGGCCTATTTGTTCGATGGAAGTTATTATTTTTCCTGCAAAGATAAACCCAAGAATCATGGTGATGGGCCCACCAAGTACGAGCACCGCGGTTGCCTTTGAAAGTGTTGTGTCTTTTAATGCACGATACCAGCTCATGACAAACCCGCATAAGAGAACGGAAGCAATGACTGCCCATTCAAGTGCAAGAGGTTTTGGCGCAAACAATTGTTCCATTTTTCCTGTTGCCGCAATGAATCCGATAAGGATTATCGAACCGAATGCCATCCTTCCAAATGCAACAGTATCGGGGGAAATGGTTGCCAATGCTTTTTTTGAGTAACCATACTCAAATGCCCAGATGATTGTTGCAAGAAGCACAAGTGCCTCGCCAAGGCCGAATACGAATGTCCCTTTGAAAAGGAGGAAATTTCCGATGAGAAGAAGTGCCGCACCAATCAAGTACTTTACATCAAGTTTTTCTTTAAGCCAGGTTATTCCAAGTACGGCGGCTGCCGCAAAGAGAAATCGGTAGATGAATGATCCGCTTGCTGCAGTGCCTATAGAAAGGCCGTAGAAGAAAAGAAGAAAAGGTATGCTTCCACCAACAATTCCGATTATGGCAAGTTTTTTCCATTCTCCAACTGTGAGTTTTTTTAGTTCGTTAAGACGGCCAAAAAGAAATAAACTTGAAAGAAGAAATACTCCAACAAGTGTATTTTTGATCGTAGTATATACGAAAGCATCACCATATGAGACACCGATTGAGTTAAGATATACTGAAATTCCGCTGATTACAGCTGTTATAAGTGCAAAACGTACGCCTTTATCCATCAAGACACCTGCTTCTATAATTCCCTTAAAGATTATAATTATATGGTGCGAATGAGCAGTATGTCCAAGAAGCTTTCTATTGGTTGGTTTACCTTTACATGTTGTGAGGACTCAAGTATCGTGTTTGTTGAGCTTTTGAATGATCATTATTTTGAGTGGAAGGAAAAGATCGATTTTAGGCATTGCAAAATGCTTAAAAATAAAAATCAAATGGGGCCCTTTGACGTTGCGTTCATTGAAGGTGCCATTTCAAATGATAAGGAAGCATTCAAGGCACGTGAAATCCGGGATGTTTCAAAAAAAGTCATCGCAATCGGCGCTTGCGCATGTACAGGGAGTCCGTCAAACCAAAGAAATTATTTCTCACCGGAAATGAAATTGAGGATAGAACCGTTTTTGCAGAAGTTCAAACTATATAAGGAAGTCAAGAAGCTTGAGGATGTAATAAAAGTTGACGGCAAGGTGGAAGGTTGCCCTATGGATGAGAAAAAGTTCCTTGAATCTCTCAATGGCCTTTTAGTTGAGTTTGGGGTGAAATAGATGCATACGGAAAATTTTGAAATCACACTTGAGAACATTAGCAAAATTGAAGGCCATGCGGATCTTGATATTAAAGTGACTGATGGAAAAGTCGAGGAAGTCAAGCTTCGTATTACCGAGAATAAGCGGTTTTTTACCGATGCCGTGCAAGGCAGGCCTGCAAAAGCTGTGCACCAGATGGTTTCGCGTATCTGTGGAACATGTAGTATAGCGCATTTAACCGCATGCATTGATGCAGTTGAGGACATTTATGGTTGCACGCCAAGTGAGCAAACCCTTCTTTTGCGTAACCTTCTTTTGTACGGGCTTAACATTCGTGACCATGCCATGCATTTGTATCTATTCTGCCTTCCCGATCTGTACGGCAAGGATTCGATACTTGATTTTCCTGATGACGATTCGCCTGAACATCAGCTTGTGCATGATGCATTTGACGTTAAAAGCATCGGAAATAAGTTGAGCGTTGTCGTCGGGGGGCGGGCAGTCCATTCCCCGCTTCCGATTGTCGGAGGCTGGCTTAAAATTCCTTCAAAGTCAGAATTGGTTGCGTTGCTTCCTGAATTAAAAAAGTCGCGCAAGAAAGCGCTTAAATTCGTAAAAATTTTCTACGATTGTAAATTCTCACTTGAAAATAGGGACAATGAGTATATCGCGTTGAAGAATAATGATTTCAGCTTCCTTGGGCACCAGTTGTGCTCAACTGAGCATTACTGCATTCCGCAAGAACAATTTCTTAACCATCTTCAAAAAAGCGTTGTTCCCTATTCGCAGGCTTCCGGGTTCCATTTTGGGGGAAAACCCTACATGGTCGGTGCACTTTCGCGGATGAACCTTAATGGGCATTCGATGCATGTAAAAACCAAGAAGAACGTTTCAAAATATTTGAAGGTTTTCCCTTCAAACAACGTGTTCCATAATAATTTGGCGCAGGCAATAGAAATTGTCAACTGCATTGACCGTTCGATTGAATTGATTGAGCAGTATGAGGAAAAGAAGGAAGCGTTGCCCACGCTCACCAAACCGGTAAAAAAAGAGGGAATTGGCGTTATTGAGGCGCCTCGTGGTACTTTATATTATCATTTGAAGGTTGACGACGCAGGCAAAATCACGTATGCTAACTTGGTTATTCCAACCGCCCAAAACCAGGTGATGATTGAGAAAAACGCAGGGCAATTAGTTCAGGAATGCCTTGACAAAAAAATGTCACAAGATGAAATTAAATACGAGCTTGAGAAGCTTATTCGTGCCTATGACCCGTGCATGAGCTGCGCAACGCATTTTTTGAAGGTCAAATGGAACGTAAGGTAATTCTTGTGGTTTTGAGTCGCGAGTTTTGGGTCCTGGAGGGCGTACATGTTTGAATTTGCACTGTTGGCATTTGGCCTAGGATTAAAGCATAGCTTTGATACGGATCATTTAGTTGCAGTATCAAATGTGTTTGCAAAGGTGCGCTCAATTAAGCAGGCGTTTTCTATTTCCTTGCGCTGGGCGTTTGGGCATATGCTTACTGCCTCAGTTATTACTGTTCTTTTGTTTGTATTTCGAGATTCTTTTCTTCCTATTATCCTTGGATATTTCGAATTCTTCGTTGCATTGTTGCTCGTTGCACTTGGTGCGCTCAGCGTTCACCATGCTTTTTTTGCAAAAGAGTCCGTATTTGATTATGATCATCCGCACGAGCATAACAAAAGAGCGTTTGGCATTGGAATTATTCATGGTCTTGCAAGCAACGATGAGCTTTTAGTGCTTCTTACGGTTTCACTTGGTCTTTCCTCGATTAGTGATGCATTGTTTGGTTTAGGGATATTTACTATGGGCGTAGTTGCAGGAATGTGTCTTTTTGCTTTTTTATGTTCTATTCCGTTTATTGCGGTGCATTCGCGAAGGTTTCATCAAGCGTTGCATGGAGTTATTGGAATCATAAGTATGGGGTATGGATTTTACACATTATCTCTCATTTTATAAAATCATCTAATAATTAAAAAATCGTGAGCATATGCAAACTACCATTACCAAACCCGATGCAGCCGCGCAACCAGGGCCAAATCGTTCCTTTCCAAGATGGATGAATCTTCCTCCTGAGAAATTCGATGCAAAGCGTGCGTTAAGGGGTGCAGTTCGAATGGGCGATGAGGAGCTTGTACGGATTATTATTGAACGCCATCTTCCTTTAGAAGATCTGGTACCTCACCTTAAGCAGGCAGGGCTTAATCGAAGTTTGCTTGACGCAGTGGATAAAAATGATCCGCATGCAGTACGAATGGCGCTTGGGGAGGGGGCAGACCCTCGTACTGCGGATTGGGCCCACAATACAAGGTTTGGAAACGGAGGATGGTTTAGTGCATTGCGATCTGCATTGTCCGATGCATACTCTGGAGGTGATAGGACTAAAGAAGTTCGTGCCAGAGGGCGTGAAATAGTTGAACTTTTGATGGAAAGAGGCGCGCGGGGCGCAACGTTTGAAGAATTAAAATTATATAGAGATTATCATTACGGACGGGATTGTTAAGTTGCAGGTGCAAATGTTTAAATAATGTTATTATCTATATTAAAGTATGGTTAATATTCTTAAATCGACAGGTCAGCGAAATTGTGAAATGGCATTGAGAAATGTTATTGCACAAAAAGGTAGGGATTTTGCAGTGGTAGCTGCACATTTAATACTTGCACAAGACGATGCTCGAAATCCACCTACTGCTTTTCATGACTCAAACAAGGATTTACGTCAGGCAATTAAATGCGTATTTGGTTAGTTTTTATTTAAAATTACTTTTATTTCATTAAGCGCCTTCTTCTTTTCATAATTAATCGGAATCGCAATAATCCTTACTGCATCAATCTTCTTCATTTTCTTCAATAGCTTGAGAGTTAGTGCCAAATCAAAATCATGCATTGAGTATTGTGGTGCAGCCTCAAGAATAGAAAGGTCTTCAAGCACCGTTACTTTTTCGATTCCCTGTGCAACATCTAAAATAGTCAAGTTTCGTCCTTCTTCCTCGATGTTTTCTGCCGCGTCAAGTTCCTTGAATTCTATGTGAGGAAAGAGTTTCTTAAGTTCAGGCACGAGCTCAATAGCGCCAGAGTCCTCTTGTACAAGAGGGTTGCCGAATACGAGTATTCTCATTTTAATCCGGTTCCATATGGATGCTTGCTTCTTTTACAAAAGGCACTGCCTTGATGATGTTTGCTTCTATTTCATGAGCTATTTTATGGGATAAGACGATATCCGTCTTATGCGGGAAATGGATGTGCACATCGACAAATATCCTGCTTCCGGCAATGCGTGCGCGAAGCTTGTGGAAACGAGTAATCCGTTTTTCCCTTTTTAAAACATCTTCTATCTTAAGCATCGTTTCCTTATTCGGGCTGAAGTCCATGAACACGACAAACGCTTTCATTCCCAATTCATAGGAAATGTATATCATTACTACTCCTACTGCAATCGCTGCCAACGGGTCGCCAAGCGGGAAACCAAGTTTTACCAATACTAATCCCGCCAAAACCGCAATTGAGCCAAATACGTCTGTTGTAAAATGGGCGGAATCGGCTTCGAGCGCCGAACTGCCTTCCTTTACTGCGATTGAATGGAGATATTTTGATGTCAAATACGTTACGGGTATTGAGATAAGCATAAGGATGATACCAAGATCAGTTGATTCGACAATTCCTGGCGTTTCCAATTTCTGGTATCCTTCAAAGAGTACAATCCCTGCCGTTCCTGCAATAAGGAGCGTTTGAAGAAGCGATGAGAGGTTTTCAAACTTGTCATGGCCAAAATGATGAGTTTCATCTTCAGGCTCTTCAGCCTTTTTTATTCCGATGTATGCAAGGCCTGAGGCAACCAAATCAAAAAGCGAATGGGCAGCTTCTGCATAAAGGCCAAGGCTTCCCGTGATGAATGCGACTATTATTTTGCTTGCAAGAAGAATAATGTTGATTATGATTGAAACAAGTGCTGCACCGAGTTTTTGGCCCATAAGGGGGTTATACTATAATCATTTATACGTTTTATGGGCCTAGTATGGGTATGGATTTTTTCAATTCCCGGTTTTCATTCCTTTATCATTCCCTTGCAGCAAACAGCTTACTTTTTGGCATTTTGCTTGTTTTATGCTCGTTACTTCTTGCGTTAAGCTCTGATATTTTGATTTATCCTACCTTTTCAATCAATTCCTTTCTTGATCCTGTACGCACGTTGCTTATGGGGGTTGTTTCGGTTCTTTTAGCGGCAAACTTAACCTTAGTTATCACCAAGTTGCACAAGCCGACATTGAAGGCGGCGGCAGGCGGCATTTTTTCGTTTGGAGTAAGCAGTTGTGTTGTGTGCCAGCCCCTTTGGTTTTTCTGGCTTGGGCTTGGCAGTTCAACGTTGTTTCTTTTGGATATTGCAACTCCGCTTGCCGCATTGAGCGCATTGTTTCTTGGCATTTCCCTTCTTCAAGGTTCAACAAATACGTGTGAGCTAAGAAAAACGATGAAGGGGCAAGCGCAAACGAAGAATTGAACCGGTTTTGGAAAATGAAGAGTTCGAAACGAACCCGAAACTGGCTACTGGAAACTCGAAACGATCAGTTGATAAAAAGATGCGACCGCCGAGATTTGAACTCGGGTCACAAGATTGGCAATCTCGTATCCTAACCATCGTCCAAACTTCTTGACCATTATGAGTTTATGCTGGTCAAAAAGTTTACTAGACTACGATCGCAAAAAGTAACAGATACGTGTGTACAAGTCCTTAAAAACCTCACTTTATGCCCTTTATTCGCAGGATATCCGTTTTTATACTTCATATTCCCTTCTTTTCGTATGCAGTCGGTTCTTGAAGAGCTTTCGTTTCGGTCCAAGGAGTCAAAATCGCTTCTTTGTTTTGGGATTGATCCGGTTCTTGAGCGTATTCATGCTGCTCCTGGTGGTCCTCATAAAGATGAGCATATCGATGCGGCAATTTGCGCGTATTTCAATCCGATTATAGATCGGTTACTTGAGGAGCATACCGTCGTTGCGCTTAAACCCAACCACGCCTATTTTGCCCAGTATGGGTTTGAGGGACTGTATGCGCTTCAAAACATTATTAACCGGTATTCGGGAAAAGTTCCCATTATTTTCGATGCAAAACGCGGCGACATTGGTAAAAGTTCCGAGGCGTATGCAAAAGAGGCGTATGACGTTTTCCATGCAGATGCCGTAACTGTAAGTCCCTATATGGGGAAAGATTCAGTATTGCCGTTTATCCGTGAAGGAAAGCTCGCATATATGCTTTGCAGAACAAGTAATCCCGGTGCTTCAGACCTTCAAGAGCAAAAAACAGGGAAATCCTTTTTGTTTGAACGCGTTGCCAAGCTGTCTTTGGCTTGGAAAACAGGATTAGTAGTTGGTGCAACGAGTACTGCGATTAAGAAAATTGCTTCACTTACTAAAAACCAAGTACCCTTTCTTATTCCAGGCGTCGGTTCACAGGGTGGTGACCTTGGAATGGTCATGAAGGCGCTTTCAAAGAACCCGTATATTCATCGGATAAATGCGTCTTCAAGTATTGCCTATGCGTTTGAGAAAAAAGGGACCGATGCCGTTTCTGCGGCTTATTTAGAAGCAAGTAAGGTCGTTAAGGAGATGAGGAAATTCCTATGATTGATGCCATTCCATTTCTTGCGGCATACTTTATTTTGCTTGGCACTTCTGCATTTTTCTCAGGCAGCGAAGCTGCATTATTTTCAATACATCGGTTTGAACTTAAGAAATTTGCAGAAAAGTACCCCACACGTGGCAAGCAATTGCATTTTCTCAAACGCAATCAAAGAAAAACTATCATTTCACTTCTTTTAGGCAGCAATGTTGCAAACATTACTGCTTCTGCGATTGCGACTGTTCTTGCAATTGAATACGGAGGGGATGAGCTCGTAGGTATTTCAACGGGAGTTACCACTCTTTTGGTCCTCATGTTTACCGATATGATCCCAAAGACGTTTGCGGCACAAAGAAACCGCGCATGGCTTTTCCTGGCGACCCCTATCATCTATCTCATGTACCATATTTTCCTGCCCTTCTCGCTTTTCTTTGACTTTTTTGTTAGGTTTATTGGTGAAGCAAAAACCAAGCCGTTTACTGAGGATGAGCTTAAGGAAGTGCTTGATTTTGGGTTGCAGGAAAATGTCATCGACCGTTATGAGAAAATGTACTTTGAGAATATACTCGCACTTGATAAGAAACCTATAAGCACGCTTGTGCTTCCCTTACACCATGTAGCGGTCGTTAGTGGAGAATGGAACGTGCTTAAGACCTCCCAATTTATTGCAAAAAAGAGTTTTTCCCGTTATCCTGTTTACCAAGGCACTCGAAATAATATCATTGGAATTATCCGTTCACATGAAATCCTCAAAGCAATGTCTCATGGTGACGTGAATGTTCGTATCTCAACCTTAATGTTTCCATCCATTTCAGTGGGTGAGAAAGATTCCATTGCAACGGTTTTTAGGATGTTTCAGAAAAACCATGTGCAGCTTGGGATCGTCATGCGCCCCGATAACACTATTAGAGGGTTTGTTACGATGGAAGATATCCTTGAGCAGATCGTCGGGGATATTTATGATGAGGAAGACCCGATACTTGATGGAGAGTAAAGCGATTTAAGCCTGCTTTACGTACTCTTTGTATGCACACGCTTGCAGTACTTGCTTCAGGAAGAGGCAGCAATTTTGAGGCAATTCTCACTACCATTCAAAACCGGACGCTTAAGGCACAGGTCGTTGTACTCATAACTGATAAGCCGGATGCTAGAGCCATTTCGATCGCAAAAAAGAACGGGATTCCTGTTGAACTCCTTGAACGAAAATTCTTTTCTTCACGTGAAGCAATGGATAAGGCAATTCTTCATACTCTTGACCGTTTCAAACCGGACCTGGTTTTGCTTGCAGGGTACATGCGTATCCTTAAAGGTCCTGAACTTTTTGAAAGATACCGGGGGAAAATCCTTAACATTCACCCTTCTCTTCTTCCCAAATATCCTGGGATGGATGCACAAGGTCAGGCATTCTTAGCAAAGGAAAAGGTAAGTGGAGTTACTATTCATATCGTTGATGAATCGCTTGATGGCGGACCCATTCTTTACCAGGAAAAAGTGGACATTTCTCAATGCAAAACCCGTGATGAGGTTGCAGAGAAAATCCTTACGTTCGAGCATAAGGTGTATCCAAAAGTCGTAGGTTTGTATCTTGAAGGAAAAATTAAGCCAAAAAACTAATTGTATGTATTATTTGCGATACTGCCCAATCACGTTTCGTATATTGTCAGGAACTGCTTCAGTATCCTGAGCCATAAGCTGGTTTGCATACGCAAGCAACTGCTCGTTTTCCTTTCCATGTGCAACCACGTTTATTTTTCCAGTTTTCCATGCAGTTACAAATGAAGTGATTGGTTTTTGGGAGGTTGCAAGTTCGATTGCCGTGCGGTCATCCATTGTTACATCAAAATCAATGTTCGATGGTTTTGTGCATTGCATATTTTGGATTCGTGCATTTTTCACTGTTCCCCATTCATCGACTGTTTTGCCGTTTACAAGCAGAAAATGTAAGCCTATTTTTTTCCCTTCAAAGATCGTTCCTACGCTTTGCGGAAGCCAGACCCAGTTGGTGCTTTTGCATGCAAGCGAATTGACGATTCCAAAATAATTTTCAGAAAGAATGATTCCGGCACCTATCGTGCCTATTGCAAGGAGCGCAAGGAGAACGAACGGCATAATTTTTTTCAGTTGAGTTTCCATTTTTTCCCGCCCTGTTTGTCCTCTAATGAAATCCCTATGCTTTTGAGTTCGTCTCGTATTCGGTCGGATTCTTTGTAATTCTTATTTTTGCGTGCTTCCTCGCGTTTTTCGATAATCATTTCAAGCATGTTTTTAGCATCAGATGATTTGATTGCAAGCGAGTGCGCAATAGTTTCAATTCCTTTTTCGTATTTACCAAGGTTTTCTGTTTTTTCAATAAGGCCCAGTATTGAGATTATATTTTGATATTCTATCATTATTTTTCCAAGCTGCTTTCTATCAACCGTTTGTTTTGACACGTGGCCGTTGGTAATACGTATGAGGTTGAACAATGCGGCCAATGCGTTTGGTGTGTCAAAATCGTTGTCAAGTGCAGAATACATTTGTGCAATGTGCGCATCGCTTTCTTCGCGGAATGTGCCGTTAGCCTCATCCTTCTTTGAAAGTGCCTCACCAACAAGTCCTTGGGCGTTGAATACCCTTTCAACGCTTTCACCTGCGGCTTCTATTGCTTCGGGATTAAAATCAACTGGTGAGCGGTAGTGCGTAAGCAAAAAGAACATACGAAGCGCATTAGGTTCAAATCGTGAAAGTGCATCCGCAATTGTTGTGAAATTTCCAAGGGATTTGCTCATTTTTTCCCCTTCAACAGTCAAGAATCCCGTGTGCATCCAGTACTTGACAAACAATGGCATGAGTGCCTCGCTTTGCGCAATCTCATTCTCGTGATGGGGGAACATCAGGTCCCGCGCGCCACCGTGGATATCAAGGCCGTGGGGTGCGTATTTTCGTGCCATTGCTGAGCATTCTATGTGCCAACCGGGCCTTCCTTTCCCCCACGGTGAGTCAAATTCGATAATTTCGCCCTTAGTTTTTTTCCAGAGTGCAAAATCCTCCGGCGCCTGTTTTGTCTCATCGACTTCCTTTCGTGAACCTGCATGAACCTCATCAAGGTTTTGCTTTGACAACTTGCCGTATTGCTTGAATTTTGAAACGGAATAATACACGCCCGTTTTTGTTTCGTACGCATATCCTTTCTTGATAAGTTCCTGGACAAATTCGATGATTTCACGAATGTGTTCAGTGACTTTTGGATAGTGATTTGCAGGAGTTATGCCCAGTCTGCCAAATTGCATAATCGCATCGGCGTGAATGTCTTGCGTTAAGCGTTTTGGGTCTTGTGCAGTCTCTTTGCATCTTTTGATTATCTTGTCATCGACATCCGTGATATTCTGGATATGATTTACCTTGAAACCTCTGTGCACTAAATAGCGCTTGAGCGAATCAAAGGCAACATAGGTACGCGCATGTCCGATGTGGGTAAAATCATATGGCGTCAAACCGCAGACATACATCGTAACGGTTCCTTTTGAAATGGGCGTGAATTCTTCGAGCTGTTGAGTAATGGAGTGGTAGACTTTCATATGCAATAAACTGTAACGAGATGGTTAAAACCATATCTTCTTTTGCCCTGTTTTGAATAGTTCTTTAAAACGTTGCTTATTTAGTAATTTTATGTATTT
>CAYSWK010000021.1:0-16191 GCA_964434735.1 Microcaldota archaeon
GTCAATGCTGCCGAATCATCCTTTTGCCTGTCGATGGTTACGTTTACGCCATTTTCAAGCGAGAACGTAAATATCCCTGTATTTTCACCATACGGGCGGGCGGACCCGCGCGGGACATACCCTCTTCTTGAAGTAGGCTCACCGGGAGACAGCACATATACCTGGTTGTCGCTTGCAGAATTTGAACAACTGCTTCCGATTGAAACCGGATCTCGGTCAACTACCTTGTAAACAACAACTCCGTCCAAGCCAAGTGCGCGCAATTCGGGGTCATTCCTCAATTCAAATAGATAATATTCCTGGTTCTTTATGGGCAACTTGAAAATGGAGGCATTCGTAGTATTTTCCTGAGCATATACTTCAAAGGTATAACCTCGCGCGTCAGGAATGGAAAGCTCAATTACCTGTGAAAACCCAAGCTTCATGCGCGTGTATGCACTTAACAGGGGAAGGGAAGGAGTCCATTGGAATCCGGTTGTCTTGTAGGGCGTGCCTTCAAAGTTATGGCGAATCACGTTTATTTTAAAAGGCCTTGAAAGGTTTGCCTCATCTGAAAGTGCATCATACGGGCCAAAGCGTTGACATGCGTTTGTAGAAAGTAAAGGCACCGTTGTCTGACCATTTCGGACTTCGGGGGGAGTTCCATACGTACGAAAGTCAAGTGACGTGAAAAGTGCACGGGTGACATTCGCCACTTCATATTTGTTTTCAGAAAGCTCAGAAACAATGAGGGTACGCACGGGAACTCCGCCAAAAACCTCGTTTTCACGAACAAGAATGTCAGAATCAATTCTGCTTGTGAGAACTCCTTTTGGAACAAAAATAATGATGGCGTCCATTTCACCATTCTTATCCGCATCAAATGAAGCATTTGCCCCCACAAATAAAGAAGCAGACTGCTCAATTACTGAATCAATGAAGATCGGATCGGTTGCTGAAGCGCTAATTATGGGTCCGGTAAGACGGATATGGCCCTGTGTTGCACGAAGGAACCACTCGTTAATACTTAATGTTCCGTTAAGAACGTTCTTGACGACCCAATCTTTTGTCATATTTTTCTGAAAAGGTTGATCATGGCTGTCTGCAAGCACCACGCCGACAGCATACGTCTTTTGGCTTGGAACTGCAAACGGCTCGGAATAATCTCTTCCAAAAATGATCGTATTGCCAGACATGACGCGCACTGAAAGAAGCTGACGGGGATAAATGGCCCGGTCAAGTGTAACTACTAATGAATCGGAAGGCTCAATCAGATTTGTTGAAGGCGTACGGATCTGCACTTCAAACGGCTCGCCGCCTTGTGAAACGAGAATAGAAAATGAGTCTTTAGCAATAGATTCCTTGCCCGTGTACTCAAAAATAATAGTATTGAGTTCAGGCTGGACGCTTACTAATTCAAATAACTCAACGGGGCGGGAGGTATTTTTTTGAGGAATGACTTGAGTAGTAACCGTTTCACGAACCTGCGAGTCATCGGATTTTGATTTAATTTCCTCAGGGCTTCCTCCCAAACAGCCAAAAAACAAAAATGCAACAATAAGGATAACAAGGACTGATTTATTCATGAATTTTTACTATACCGAAAGAGGTTTAAATGATTCAGAATGAAGGGTAAATTAAAGATATGCGTGAAGAGAACGTGAATAAGATTGCGCAAGTTGTTCAAGCTTTTCCGATGCGACGCTTTTGATATCTGGGTTTCTTGTTTTTTCAAGCATGACTTCAAGCACGTCCTTAAGAACAATTCCTCCAATCCTTGATTCGAGCAATCCAAGTGCGCGTTCACCGCAAGTTGTGCTGTATTTTGCAAGATAGGCCAAATTATGATAATCGTACTTGTCAAATTGGTCCATATGTGCTTCAAGCATTGAACAAATCCGGGGGTCAAAAACAGGAAGAATGCCATGGAACATCGCGTAATTACGTGTTCGTTTTACCAAATCGCATAATACACCTATCGCCTTTTCCCGTATTTCTAATGAAACTGAAGGGTTACGAATAATATCACGCAACACATGATTATCAGGAAAAACATGCCGAGTCTTGGCACGAGCCAATGAAATTCGCATGAGCGTATCGATGGCCTCATCTGGAAACATGCCATTCAATGCTTCATTTTTAATATGACCAAGGCACGCGAGCTCAAATTCCAAAGCAAACTGACGCCACGGGGCCCGTACTCGAGGAGGAGTAACTACTACGAAAAATACGGGTTTACCTCGATTAGAGTTCAAAGCAAGCTGGCGCATAATCTAACCCTCATACCTCACAGATGTAATAACTCTCATAATTGTAAGCCCATGTTGGCTTGCAATTCGTGACACCGTATCCTGAGGCGCAACGATAATGCCGCTTCTTCGTAGTATTGACTGAAGAACAATTGAATGATTAAGCATGCGATCATCATGCGCAAGAAGCGGGTCAGAAAAAAGAGTGCAGCAAACCCCTGCACGTGTGAGAGAATCGTAAAGTGATGCAAAAAATTGTTCTGCTTGAGCAAATTCTTCCAAAGAAAGACGTTTTCCCAAAAAAGGATTTGCCAATAGAACGCTTCGCCCGTTTGCAAGCTCAGACACGCAAGACGAAACGTCATGAACTGACTTGAATCCTCTAAAGCCTACAAGCTTCGCTGAAGACTCAAAAACGCGCATATTCATAGGGAAAAATAAAAGATCAAACGAATTATATAGTTATCATTTTGATAAAAAAATGGATTAATCGATAAAAAAACAGCATACAACCATCTCTTTTTATTTTTTTAGAGAGAAAGAAACAAGTAAAACATGAGGTTATATAATGAAAATTTTACTGCTGCACTGCGATTATGTTTCATACAAGCCAAAAAAAGTGGCAATCAAGAAAGGGGCCGACGAGGTAACAACGGAGGATTTAGAAGGAAAACGAATCGAAGAAGTCCTTGCAGTATTCACTTCAATTGAACAAGGCGATTCAGACAAGGAAATAGAAGACATAGTAAAGGAAGTCAAAAAAGTCTACGACAACGTCGGTGCAAAAAACCTCCTTCTTTATCCGTATGCGCACCTTTCCTCAAACCTTGCGTCACTTGATGAGGCACCAAAAGTATTACTTAAATTATGGGAAGCACTCAAAAAAGGAGTAAACGCTCATTGTTACAAAAGCCAATTTGGATGGTATAAGGAATTCGAGCTCAAGTGCAAAGGACACCCGTTGGCAGAATTGTCAAAGCACATCGGAACGCTGCCTGCTGGAGCCCAACCAAAAGGCCCCAAGAAAGGAGACCAGCACAGCATAAATGAAGTTATATATTCAGTCATGCTTGAAGAACCGCGAAACGTCGGATTTGCGCAAGATAGGAATGCGTACCGCCTCACTGCAGCACTTGCATTGGCAGCAATGCTCAAAAAAGAAGACCCTTCCGTACAAGTTGGGCTTTCATCACTTACTGAAAATGGGTTTTATGTAGATGTAGATCTTAAAAAAAGCGTAACTCCCCAGGACCGAGCGTCAATGCTTGACCGGCTTAAGGTATACGTAAAACATTCCCACAAAATAGAACAACGACTTGTATCGAAGGACCAGGCAGTTAAGGTATTCCAAGAACAAAATGCAACGTACCTTCTTGAACTTGCACAAAAAATTCCTGACCATGCGTTCCTGAACCTCTATTTCCTTGACGGCATATGCCTTCCTTCGGTTGCACCCCTTCTTGACAATACGTCAAAACTCAAGGCAATCCATTTGAGTGATTCTTCAGCAGCATACTGGCTTAAAGACTCATCAAAGCCCCAATTGCAAAGGATATACGGATTCTCGTTTGCGGAAAGCGAGGCGCTCAACTCCTTCCTTGAAATGCAGGAAAAGGCAAAGGATAGGGATCATAGAAAATTAGGCCAGGAGCTTGACCTATTCTCAGTGCAGGACGTGGCACCGGGTATGGCGTTTTTCCACCCCAAGGGAATGGTTATTCGAAACGAAATTGAAAAGTACTGGCGCGCACTCAATGACAAATATGAGTACGTGGAAATTCGTACGCCCATTATTATGGATTCGCAAGTATGGAAAGATTCCGGACATTGGGACCACTACAAGGAAAATATGTATTTCACTTCAATAGATGGCAAGCTCAACGGTGTAAAGCCCATGAACTGCCCAGGGTCTATACGCGTTTTCAAAACATCAAAACGGTCATACCGCGATTTGCCTTTACGTCTTTCAGAACTTGGGTTAGTACACCGCCATGAACTTTCGGGCGTCTTATCAGGACTTTTCAGAGTACGTGCGTTTACGCAGGATGATTCACACGTATTCTGCACGCGCGAACAGGTTCGTGCCGAAGTTGAAAAGAGGCTTCGGTTCATAGATGAATTCTACAAGATGTTCGGCTTTGAGTACTCACTTGAATTGTCAACCCGCCCACCAAAAAGACTTGGTTCTGACGCAGACTGGGACCAGGCGGAAAGTGCACTTAAGGATGCACTTGTTGCGGTTGGTAAACAATACAAGCTCAATGAAGGAGACGGTGCATTCTACGGTCCTAAAATTGATTTTCATATCAAGGACTCGCTTGGCCGTTCATGGCAATGTGCAACGGAACAGCTCGATTTCCAGATGCCCATGCGCTTTGACGTGAAATACGAAGGTGCAGATGCAAAGGAGCACCATCCCGTTATCCTTCATTCGGTTGCACAGGGGTCATTTGAAAGGTTCTTTGCAATTCTCATTGAGCACTTTGAAGGCAAATTCCCCCTATGGCTTGCACCTGTGCAAGTAGTAGTACTTGCGATTTCTGACGATCAAAACGCGTATGCGGACAAGATTTTACACAAGTTGAAATTGCACGGCGTTCGCGTCGAATTCGACCAAAAGAGCGCAACCATCGGAAACAAAATACGCCACTGGCAAATGCAAAAAGTGCCGTATATGGTCATTGTAGGCAAGAACGAGCTTGAAAGCAACACCGTTTCAATACGTGTGCGCTCAGGAGAGGAAACGCGCAACGTAAAAATCGACGAATTTGCAAAACAACTCGAAAATGAAATACGGGAACGAAAATAATAAGGCAAAAACCTAACAAAACATTTTTTCTTTTTAAACATATTAATTCTTTTTCTTACGTTGATACCATGGATACGTACAAAATTTCACTTATTTTTGTTATGGTCGGAATGTTCTTGATAACGGGATAATTGATTCAAGAATAAAATCCAGTGCAGGAAAGCAATATTAATCCATACAAATAATCAAACTAGTATGACTTCTATTGCATGCGCTGGTTCAGTTGCACTAGACACTACCAGAACGCCCTTTAAAACGGTGGAAAGAGTACTTGGCGGGGCCGCAAGTTATTTTTCGCTCGCCTCTCGCTTTTTTGCACAAACGCACGTTTCCTCAATTGTAGGCGAAGATTTTCCAAAAGAGTACCTTGAACTCCTAAAATCAAATGAAATACACCTTGATGATTTGATTGTTGCGCGAGGAAAAAAAACATTTTTTTATGATTCGAGCTTTGATTATGACATGTATCACCGGACGACAAACAAAACGGAACTAAACGTCCTTTTAGAATATGAACCGAAATTCGGAAATGATGCAAAAAAATGCCATTTTGCATACCTTGCGACCATGCCCCCTGGAAAACAAAAAGAGGCAAAAAAAGAAGCACGGGATGCAAAAATAGTATTCATGGATACTATTGAACATTACATAAAAACCGAAAAAGAAGAATTAATTGACGCAATGGCATCCGTTACCGGATGCATCCTCAATGATTCCGAAACGCGCATGCTTACGGGCGAACATAATCTGGTAAAAGCGGGTAAAAAAATCCAGGAAATGGGCGTTCCTATTGTGATCGTAAAAAAGGGGGAACACGGAGCGCTTCTTTTCCATGAAAAACATGTAGTTCCATTCCCCGCACTCCCTATGGAGGAAGTCGTGGATCCAACAGGCGCCGGGGATTCCTTTGCCGGCGGATTCATGGGAACGCTTGCAAAAGAGAATGCAACAAAACCTACGCTCAAAAATCTCAAGCAGGCAATGGCCTATGGCGTAGTGATGGGTTCAATTGCAGTAAGCGGATATTCGGTTGAGTCGCTTGTTCGCACCAAACATACGGATATTGAACGAGAATACCAAGCGTATCGCGAGCTTCTTTCGGTCTAATTATTTTTTTGCAAGTGATTTTTTCTTTTGTTTTGGCAGCGGCGGGGCAATGATGCCAAAAAGAGACTTTCGTGAATGCTCAAGATTGTCTGCCTTGAAAAAAAGCTTCTTTGGAAGATGGTTTGCTTCAAGATACTCTTCAAATTCCTTGAACTCCTTTGGCTCAAGGTAAATAAGGTAGGAACGGTCCAATTCGGAGTATTCCATGCGAACCTCGTTTTTTGAATAAAGATACAACAACGGAAGCGAGTCGCGTGCAAGCCTCAAAAGAAGGTCATGCTCTTGGCCTTTAAGGCCTTTTCGATTTGAAAACGAAACATACATCTTAACCGAATCCTGGTACTGGTCAGATTTTGAAAACATAAACTTGATTATTTTGCCAAAAGCCTGACGAAGATGGGGCACCGAAATGCCTGCAACATAGGGGTCAAGAAGATACGCAGATTTCATCATTCCACCTTGATAGTCTTAAAGTCATCGGCTGCTTCACAGTGCAATCCGGATTTTTTTGCGATGTAACGGGCAACTTTTTTAGGCCCCGTTTTGATAAGCGTCATTCCCATATGATTAAGGTACGTCTTTTTAGGACGCGCAGTTTCAAGAATATCAACGACGTTGTCTGCCGTTAAATGCTCATTGTACTGATCCTGCTTGGGTTTGAGGCAATTGGGAATAAATAAATCGCAACCGCGAAATAACGAACCAAGCTCATCAAAGTATGTGGTGTCGCTTGTATACCCTATTGTTTTTCCGTCCATAGTAAGCTTAAACCCAAAACATGTAGGCTCATCATGAACCGTTTTCGTATATTCTATGGAAAATGAACCTTTTGCAGTCTTGAATTCTTCTTTTTTCCCCCATTCTGCAACTGCACAGCGTTCAACATGCTTTGAATGGTATTTGGAAACGCCCCTGTCGCCTGCAGAATCGCCTTCGATTGAATAGGCACTACCGATAAGAATTCCCTTTTTGGTAAACAAATGGTCAGTCATACCTTCAACAAACACGTTGGCGTCAGTACAATGGTCAACGTGGTAATGAGTTACAATCAAGGCATCAAGGGTTTGAGGTGAGAGTTTCATTTTAAGCGAATTAAGAAGGGCACCTGGCCCGGGATCAACATGTATCGAGGCACTTTGGGAATCAATGCGAAAACCGCCCGTTTTCCTGTCCTGAGTAAGAAGGTTGAACCTGCCCCCTCCGGTTCCAAGAAACGTTATTTCCATGAATGCGATTCGCAAGTGAGGTTTATATGTTTGTTGAATAGTCAGAGGTGCACAACAAGTATACAAAATTCAAAACTCAGGACCCACAACCGCAAACTCAGAACTGGAAACGAGAAGGTACAGTTGATCATGATCAGAAATTGGGCTTCCCGATTGGCTCCAAAAACATGCTCCAGAGCACGTGCATTGGGCTCGACCCTTTGACCCCACAAGCATGGCTTGGCAAGACGTAGGGTTGCTTCTTCCGACCTGGCCCGGTTTGCCCCGCAAACCATCACATGGGAAAGAGCGTCAGCGCTTGCTGCATATGATGTTTCACGTTCTTAAAACGCCTCGGGCCTTCGAGCCGCCTGAAGGGGATGTGCGGTGCTGGGACCCCTGGCCCCACTCTAGCCCAGTATATACTAGATACAAATGGAATTTAAGGGTATACTTAGGGGTTTTGGACGTCCTCACATGATTTAAAAAGTATTGTATACAGATGTGTAGTACATATTTATTGAGATGATTAGCTATGACTGGAAAGAGCGCAAAAATGGAACCCTGCAACTACTGCAACACCCTTACTGATTATTCGCACATGAAGGCAATGAAGAAGATAAAGAAAGTAAAGAAACTCAACATTTGCAAGAAGTGCTGGTCAAATATTCCTTCAAGAACGAAATGGAAACAGGCTTAAACGAATTATCTGATCGTTTCGAGTTTTAGGTTTAGCCTTGAGTTCTCGATTTTAACTTTTTATATTTCCTTATTCTTTTGATTTTCGTTTTTTATTCCCCAACCCAAAGATTAAAAGTAACACCTGTAATTGATACGTATCCTATTGAAAACACTCCAAGGTGACGCTATGAGCAATCATCATACAATCGGCAATGGAATTACCGTCAAACATTATGATCTTTATTTTGAGCCAAACTTTGAAAACTCCGCATTCAAAGCACGCGCACGCATTGAAATGCAACTTGAAAAAGCAACCTCAACCATTACGCTTAACGCAAAGGAACTAAATATTCACTCCGCAACCGTTACTTCAAAGGACAAAGAATACAAGGCAAAAGTATCCCATCCGAATGAAGAAGAAATGATACTTACTCTCGATTCGAAGGTGAACGGGAATGTCATACTGACAATTGCGTATGAAGGAATTCACAACGACCATTTATATGGATTTTATAAAAGCAGCTATGAGCACAAGGGAAAGAAGAACTATTTACTTAGCTCGCAGTTTGAAGCACCAAACGCACGCGCGGCATTTCCTTGTATTGATGAACCAGAATTCAAGGCAACGTTTGATGTTTCCCTGCTCATTGATACTGAATTGGAAGCCGTATCAAATATGCCGATCAAAAACACGGAACGAAAAGGTGCAAAAAAACTCGTTACGTTCAAAACAACCCCCCGCATGTCAACATACCTTTTGTATTTGGGAGTTGGAAAATACGATTCGCTCAAAGGACGCGCAGGCAACGTTGAAATGACCGTATTCGCCCATGAAGGAAGAGGAGCGTATACTACATTGCCGCTTGAGTACGCCCAAAAACTGTTCATCTCACTCCAAAACTACTTTGAAGTCCCCTACCCGTTGCCCAAACTTGATTTACTAGGCATTCCTGATTTTGCGGCTGGCGCCATGGAAAACTGGGGAGCCATGACCTTTCGTGAAACGGCACTCCTTGGAACTGAACAAACTTCAGTACGTGGAAAACAGCGCATTGCAGAAGTGGTAGCACATGAAATTGCCCACCAATGGTTTGGAGATTTAGTTACCATGAGATGGTGGGATGATATGTGGCTCAACGAAAGTTTTGCCACGTTCATGGCGTACAAGGCAGTTGAGGACGTATTCCCTGAATGGAAGATCATGCTTGAATATTATACTGATACGGTTGGAACGGCATTCGTTGCAGATGGAATGAAAAATACGCACCCCATAAGCGTCCAGGTAAATACTGCGGGGGAAATAGAGGAACTATTCGATGCAATCGGTTACAACAAAGGCGGCAGTGTTCTTTTGATGCTTGAGGATTTCGTAGGTCATGAAGTATTCAGGAAAGGATTGGTACGCTATCTTGAAAAGCACGCATACTCAAATGCGACCAAAAAAGACCTCTGGGAGTCTATAGAACAGGTGTATCGCACAACGGGAGGAACCGAACCGATTATTACCATTATGGAAGACTGGATAAACCGTGAAGGATACCCAGTCATACATGTACGAAAAACTGCCAAAGGTTTTGAATTAAGGCAGGAACGATTCAGCATCTCAGGTAACACTCCAGGAGTCTGGAAAATACCTCTCAAATACCTTTGCGAAAAAAAAGAAGGGAAAGTGCTCATGGATAAGGAACGCCTGGTTCTTGAAAATACGGGATCATGGATAAAACTCAACTACGGGCAAGCAGGATTTTACCGGGTCAATTATGAGGAGGAAAACCTCAAAGCATTGGGTGAAAAAGTAAAACAAGGCACGTTTGAACCCCTTGATATTTGGGGGCTTGAAAATGATTTATTTGCGCTCGTTCGTGCGGGCAAACGGCCGATTGATGATTATGTTTCATTCATCGAAAACTTTTGCCTTGAGTGCGGCTACCCTGCAGATGAAAATATCGCGTCGCACCTTTCCTGGCTCAACTCAATCGGACATGGCATGCCCTTCATCACAAAAGCACGGGAACTGGACATGCTCTTTCAAAAGAAAATTATTGCACGCGTAGGATATACGCCTTCAAAAAATGAAAGCACGCTTGACACCAAGCTTCGTTCACTTGCTGCAGGTGAACTGGGAAGGCTTAAGGAAAAAGAAACCGTCGCATGGGTACGCACAACATTTGAAGCGTACCAAAAAGGAAAACCGCTCGATGCCAATATGCGCGGCGCAGTATTTTACACAACTGCATACAACGCACCAAGCAAAGATCTTTTTACGCAATTCCTTGCAATATACAAAGGCAACGGGTCTCCAGAAGAAAAAGTGATTGCGCTCCAAGCACTTGGAATGCTTTGTGATACCTCCCTTCTTTCCCAGGCACTTGAATTGAGCATTTCCAAAGATGTCCGATTGCAAGATTCCCTTTCAATTCCAGGTGTTGTTGCCGGATCGAATCCGTTGGGAAGAAAAATGTATCGCGATTGGGCACTAAAAAACTGGAAACACTTCCTTAAAATCTATTCTCCTTCCTCGCACATGCTTCGCGCGTGTGTCTCGGCATTCGGAATGCTTGCAGATAGGGAATCCAAGGAAAAAATAGAAACGTTTTTCACGGATTCCTCAAACATGCGAGACGACATCCGCTTGGCGGTAAAGCAGGCACTTGAAAAAATAGAGGCAAATGTGAGGTTTATTGAAAAAAACACTCGCTAAATTTTCCTCACAAATACCTTAAGCAATCTGCCGTCAACCTCAAACTCCTTGGCATCAGGATGAACGCCAAACTCGATTGTTTTTGCATTCGTCTTTGAACTGATGAATTCAAGCTGCTTTTTGATGATTGCTGCCAATTCTGCCTCGGTATCAAGTACGACAGAAATATGGTCGCTTTCAACCAGGCCCAAATCCTTCCTTTGCATCTGGATTCTTCTTCGCACTTCAGTTGCAACGCCTTCCTCAAACAATTCCTCATCAAGCGTATTCTTGACTGAAAGGATTCCCTGGTCGGTTGCAAGGGAAGTATAGCCCTCTTGAGTTGGGGGCGCATCAAATGAAAGCCCCTTCGCATTCATAAGTGTCAAAACCACTTCCTTGTAGTTGGTAAGCGCATCCGAAACCGTCTTGTCTTTAGTAACATGCAACGTTCGAACAGGGTATCGAAGCTTAATTTTTGCCTGTTGGCGTAAAAGAAGCCCTTGTGACACCACGTGCCTGACAATATCCATTTGCACATTCATTGTCGAATTGATCAAACGTGCATCATGTTCCAAATAAGGTGCAAGGAACAATGATTCATGGGATTCGAATTTCCTAAAGAACCGCTGGTACGCATGCTCTGCAGTGAACGGACAGACAATCGCCAAAAGCGAAAGGATACGGCGGGTCGTTTCATAAATGACATAGAGAGCCGCCTCCTTATCATCATCTTGAGAAATCCTGTCTTTTGCAACCTTCATGTAAAAGCGGCTTAAGTCTTCAACAAGCAATTCGCGGACTGCCTTTACTGCAACATGGAACTCAAGGTTTTCCATGGATTGCTCAAACACTTGCTGGACGGCGTGCATTTTTGAAAGCATCCATTTGTCTTCCGAACGCAAATGCTTTGGCTGTGCAACATGCGTTGCAGGATAGAATCGTTCAAGGAAACTGACCATATTCAAAAGAATAGTGAGGTCGGAACTTGCTTTTTTAAGCTCGGTCCAGTTGAACTTCAACTCATCCCAGGTGGTGTTTGAGGTTCCAAACAAACGGAACGCATCTGCACCATACTTGGCAAGTATTTCCTCAATGGGGATGAAATTGCCAACGGACTTGCTCATCTTTTCGCCTTTTTCATCAACGAAAAAGCCGTGCATGAGTATTTTCTTGTACGGGCATTTGCCATAGCGTACGACGCCTGAACCCAAAAGCGAATAGAACCACCCGCGAATCTGGTCAACCCCTTCAAGGATCAAGTCTGCACGGTCTGTAAATGTTTTTACCTCCTCATCGGACAATGATGCCCAAATTGCATTTCCTGAGTCAAACCAAACATCTAACACATCAGAAACGCGGCTCATTTGCGAACCGCACGAGCACGTAAAGTGAATTTCGTCAATGTATGGCTTGTGCAACTCTTCGGGCATTTTTGGAAGCTCTTTTGCAGAACCCAAAACCTTTACCTTACCACAGGTTTTCTTTTCACATTTCCAAATGGGAAGAGGAATGCCCCAATATCGTTGTCGTGAAATGCACCAGTCTGGCGCATTTGCTACAAATTCACGGAAACGATCTTTTGCAAACTGAGGCTGCCAAGTAGTTGATTCCACTTCTTTAAGCATTTCTTCCTTCATCTTTGAAATAGTAATGAACCACTGCTTGGTCGTTATGAAAATAAGGGGAGTCTTGCATCTCCAGCAATGGGGATAGCGGTGTCGTACGCGCAATTCCTTGACCAAAACACCAAGGTCGTTCAAAAACCCGATAATGATCGGGTTCATCGACTTGACGTTCTTTCCCTTCCACGGGACCACTTCTTCCGTGTAACAGCCTCGTTCATCAACGGGGCAAAACGGCTCAAGTGAATTCTGCTTTCCGACTATGAAGTCTTCAGGGCCGTGGCCCGGTGCGCAATGCACAAGGCCAGTACCATCATCCAAAGTGACATAATCGCTTGACAAGACGACGTGCCTTGAAAACTTCTTCGTGAGTGAAGATTCGAACGGATGTTCGTACTGCAATCCCTTAAGTGCACTACCTGCAAACACTTCTTGTACAATAGCGCTTTCGTTAACCATGCTTGTAACGTGCTCAAGCCTGCTTTCAGCAACAATCCACGTTTCACTTCCCACTTGCGCACGCACATATTGATACGTCGGATGCGCCATGACTGCCATGTTTGCGGCCAATGTCCATGGCGTAGTAGTCCAAATGACCAAATACTCGTTTTCCTTTCCCTTAACCTTGAATTTTACGTAAACGCTCGGGTCAGTTTCGTCTGCATACTCAAGCTCATAATTGGCAATGGTTGTTTCACAGCGGTAACAATAAGGAAGAACATACACTCCTTCATGAAGCAATCCTTTCTCATGTGCCTTTTGGATGGTGCTCCAGCTTTTGTCAATGTATGAATCCTTATACGTAATATACGGGTTGTCAAAGTCAAACCAGACACCTAAAGAATCAAACTGGCCGGACATAATTCCAATGTACTTAGTTGCAAATTTCTTGCACGATTGAATGAATAAGGGAACGCCACGTGACTCGATTTCCTGCTTATTCTTGATGCCCATTTCCTGCTCAACTTTGACTTCGATGGGCAACCCGTGAGTATCAAAACCTGCCTGTGCACGAACGTAATATCCGCGCATCCGGTAATAACGACATACCGCATCCTTAAGCGTTTTATTCCATGCCGTGCCAGGATGGATTTGACCCGTGGCATACGGCGGGCCATCACAAAAATAGAACGTCTTCTTTGAGCCCTTGTTCCTTTCGGTTACTTTTTTCTTTGTTGAGTTGGTTTTCCAAAACTCTGAAACCTGCTTTTCAATTGACGTATGATCGAACATTCATATCTTCCACGTACGTCAGCTTCGAGCAAATACTTTTCTTCTGAACATGGTAAGTAGGGCTGGAAGGGCACTGCAAATGGCAACAAGAATGCCAAACGTGCCTCCAAGCGTACGGGCACCCAAGAACACAAGCACAAGCGGAAAACAAGCCGCTAACAAGGCATGCATCCACAAATCATCTCTTAGATGATTGCCGGTCTCAAGAACCACTACTAAACCTGCAAGTATTGCGCCAAGCAATATGAGTACGTGAGGTAATTGTAGTCCAAATGAGTTAATAAACATAAGTCCCACGACCGTTAAAAGGCCCACAATTACGATAAACAGGGTCAAACGCACATCTTCGTCCATGGAACTCACGTTAGAATACTTTCTCCCCGGAATATACCTTTATCCCTGAAGGCGTCACCTTAAACGGAACAAGGTCGCGCGAATGATCGGTTCCACGCATCTTGAACACTTCCAACGCACGTACACGCTTATCTTCTTTATCTAAATTATAAAGATTGAAAATGCCGTCCATGACAAACTGCTCAATTTCAAACCTAACGTCTTCCTTACGCGAGGAATTTGCCTCAACAGTCGTAAAGGTGGTGCAATCCAATCCCCTTAACAATGAAAGGAATTCAAAGAACGTCTGGCGATACTCAACTTCTGATTTGAATGCCAACCGAATCATGGTTGCCGAATCAATAACTGCACGCTTGATATCATGTTCAGTAATGTGCTCCTCAATAATAGTTGCAACATTTTCAAGATCAAGCTTGTCGGGCTTTATGATACGGATTTTCTTATCCTGGATAAGTTTATTCACGTCGCTTAAAAGTGGGAACGTGTTTTTCATATTTTCCAGGATGTCTTCTTCCGTTTCCTCAAGTGAAATATATACTCCATTTTCACCAAGTTTGGCGCCACGATATAAGTATTCAAAACAAAGGGAAGTCTTACCGCAACCTGGGCCGCCGTAAATAGCAACATGGCGTCTGCGAGGTACTCCTCCATTAAGCATTTCATCAAGTCCTGCAATACCGGTTTGAACACGATCCATAAGAAAACCAAGTATGAATCACTACGAATATTTTTAAATGAGCTTTGAAAAAGGAGAAAAACGCAATAGGTTTAAAAAATAAAACCGCGTGTGGCTTGCATGAAACCAAGCACCATTCTGATACTGATTGGAATTGCATTCATTCTTGTCAGCGGATGTACTCAAACGGGCAAAACTTCACTGGAAGGCATGGCTAAACTTCCGCCCATTAAGGCATGTGCGGACACGGACAGCGGACTAAGTTACTATGCAAAAGGAGAAGTAACTGACGGCGAAAATACCTATCTTGACAGGTGCACTGCAGAAGGAACCCTCAATGAGTATTACTGTGACGTCAATGGGAAAGTTGCATTGAAAAATACTGCCTGCCCACAAGGAACCTGCTTTGAAGGCGCATGCAAATAAGTTTTTTTCTTTTTATTTTGTCAAAAACGTTGGTTACCATTAATTTATAAATCTCATTTTTGAAAGACCCTTGTGAGTTTATGAAAAACGCGCTATTGATTTCAATTGTACTAGGATTGGTACTGCTTTTTGCAGGATGTACGAGCCAAAAGGCTGACTTGTCAGGTGCAGCAGCTGGAATTCTCGCCTGTGTGGATACTGATGGCGGTAATGTTGTTGGCGTGAAAGGAACAACTACGGCAGCAGGAGTTTCCAAAACGGATGCATGTACGACGACAGGTGCACTTACCGAATATTATTGTTCGAATAATAAACTAAATTCAATTACCGGAAAATGTGCGGCTGGAAAAGTATGTAGGCTTGGTGCGTGTGTTGCGACGTCTACACAAGTGCAGTCCTGCCGAGTTGTTAATGGAATAGTTCAACATACTGCTGCAAACGGAGTAGTAACCAATTATGCAAACGGATGCAATGCTCAAGGAAGCCTTGTTTCATACTCCTGCCTTGCAAACGGTTCAGTAAACACTCAAACGGTGGCATGTGGTGCAGGAATGATGTGCCAGGCTGGCGTTTGTATCCTTACACCTTTGGAGGATCGAGAAGCCGTACGAACATGTACCGATACTGACAACGGACAAAATGCAGCTCAATTGGGAGCGATTAGGACGACCGTAAATGGTGTTGAAGAGGAATTGGGTACGGATGAATGTGCAAACGTGCAAACAGTTTCCGAAGCATACTGCGATGCAAACAATGAAGTTGCAAGATCAAACATTGCATGTGCGGCAGAACAATTTTGTGAAAGAGGCGCATGTGTTGCAAGACGATATTCCTGTACAGATACTGATGGCGGGCAAAACCTTGCAATTGCAGGAACGACTACTACTACAGGGTATGATGGAGGCGTAAATGGAACTGAGACTGACATGTGCGGTGGCGGAAATACCCTCGTATTAGAAAGGGTTTGCGAAGGCACTATCTCTAGAATCGAGTATCAAAACTGTGCCGCAGGACAAATATGTCAAAACGGAGCATGTGTTGTGGCACCTGCAGCAGTTCAATGTGTTGATTCGGATGGTTCTGAAGTTACAAATGCAGGCACCGTAACAGTTGGAAACGTAGTCTCAACAGACGCATGTGTTCCAAATAATCCTCGCGTAGTAAATG
>CAYSWK010000022.1:0-2656 GCA_964434735.1 Microcaldota archaeon
ACCACTCGAGGCGCTGGTGTTACCGCGGCGGCTGCCACCAGTCTTGCCCACACCCTTATTCTCCAAGCTATTTACACTTGGCAAAAGACGAAAGCTAAGCCTTCGCCACTCAGATTACCCCTGTCACGCTTACGCGCATTGCAAAGGTTTCGCGCCTGCTGCATCCCGTAGGACTAGGACCCTTGTCTCAGTGTCCTTCTGGGGGCCACCACTCCCATGGCCCCTAAGGATTATCGGCTTGGTGGGCCGTTACCTCACCAACTACCATAATCCTCCGCAGACTCATCCTAGAGCGGATTGGCTCCAATTCACCAACCGTTTGGCTCATTAAGCATTCCAGCATAAATGAACTATCGGGAGTTAGCCTCAATTTCTCGAGGTTATACCCGTCTCTAGGGCAGATTATCTACGTGTTACTCAGCCGTACGCCACTCTCCCAGGTGAGAGAGTTGACTTGCATGGCTTAATCGCAATCTGATAGCAGTGTCCTCCAGCAGGATCAACTGGAATTGATCTCTGCACGGAACGAATACGAAAGTACTTCTAATCACATTTTTTTCCTTATTTGGAATCAACGTGGAACAATTAACCATCTTCACTTAAGGCATGAGTCAAATCTAAAGTATTAGATTTCCATCTTTTCCGCATATTGCGGTGAACTTACTATATAGTCCTGCTTCTTTATAAAGCTTGTGGTTCGCTCAAAATTGAGCAAGTCACATAACCGTTTAGAAACAAAACTATCTTCCTTTTCATCGAAGTCTTTTTAAATGACGCGGGTAGTTTTTTTACCCAACGACGTTATTTTCTTGTGCTTTTTTGGTCAAGTAACCCTTTTTATTGTTATATGTTGTGATTGTACGTATGAAACTTAGACTATTAGTACTTACAATATGCATGGTTTTTCTCCTGATCTCAGGATGCACGGGGCCTAAAAAGGCTACGTCGGTACAACCGGAGGTTGTTGATAATATATCAAATGTAACAGACAATTCCTCCGAGGTTACTCCTCCCCCTGAAACGTGTTTTGACAATGGGACGCCCGTTTGCGGCACTGACGGTGTTACCTATTCTCACGCATGCCTTGCAGAGGATGCTGGTATAGAATATGTTCAAGGAGAATGCATTGCATGCACGGATTCTGATTCAGATAATATATATGTTCAAGGTATTGTGCGTGATGCATCGGCAACACATGAAGACGTGTGTGCTTCGGAGCAATCAGTTGTTGAATATACGTGTGATACTAATCGTTTTTCTCAAAAAACAGTAGCATGTGCAGCAGGATTTGTTTGCGAATCGGGCGCGTGCAAAGCGTTGCCTTCAGCATGCACGGATACGGATAATAAGGACCCTACAAAAAAAGGAACAGTGACGGTTAAGGGCGTATCTCAAACAGATTCGTGTTATAACCAGGATCAGGTTACCGAGTATGTGTGTTTAAATGATCGTTCGACTTTTTCGCGCATCAGCTGCCCCATAGGGACGATGTGTTTTGATGGGGCATGCACGCTTAATCCTAATGCGTGTGTTGAAACGGATGATGGAGAAGACCCTCAGCACGCAGGCAATATTACGCTGGTCAAAAACGGGTTTAAGTTCTATTATTCGGATTCGTGTTATAATACGGATTTTGTAAAGGAATATTCCTGCACCTCAGAAGGCACTGTTCGATCTAACCTCGTATCGTGTGGCTCAAATTCGACTTGTTCGGATAATGCCTGTCGGTTCGAACTTGATCTTGATGGCGCAATCATCGTTTCGGATTCAGAAAGTGTCTGTGCAGAAACCGACGATGGAATTGATGTGGATACAAAAGGTACGGCCTTTAAAGGTAAAAATCTTGAGTACATTGATTCGTGCAATAACGATCATAACGTGAAAGAATACTTCTGTGTAGACAATGTTCTTGCATATAAATTAGTTAATTGCAAATCATATCAAACATGTTCTTCCGGAAGATGCATTGATCTTTCATGCACTGATTCGGATGGCGGGGTTGATGTTTTTACAAAAGGAGAATTTACTATCGAAGGCAAGGATTACGTGTATGAAGACTATTGCCAAACAAGTCACTCGGTGTTTGAATATTTCTGCGGCGCCGACAGCAAGCTCTTTGGTGACAATGTCGAATGTCCAAGTGGCATATGCGTAAGCGGCGTTTGTCGACCATAATTTTTTTCTTTTTTTGGTGTTTAACGTGAGTGAACATTCGTTTAGTTTAGATCTGTTTTATTCAGAAGTTGAAAAAACCGGTAAAGTGTATGCCATTAAGGATGATAAAGGATATCCTGCACCAAAAGGTGCTGACGGAAAACGTTCCATGCCTTTTTGGTCAACGTTTTCACGTGCCGAAAAAATCGTTTCTACTGTTGCAATTTATAAGGGATTTTCAGTTGAGGAAATGACTGTTGATGACTTTAAAATGTGGCTTAAGGGTTTGAAAAAGGACGGAATGTTTGTGGGCATCAATTGGTCCGGCCCCTGGGGGACGGGATATGATACAAAACCAGAAGAAGTGCTTGAGCGGCTTGGATAATGCCTTGACTTCGTCACTTCCTTTGCATTTGCCATTTCGCGTATTCTCTTATTTTGCCGCAAAATTCACGGACAAAAGCATTTCCCATGCCGTGAAAGCTTAAGTTGAAGTATGGCA
>CAYSWK010000022.1:2756-8034 GCA_964434735.1 Microcaldota archaeon
GTATACCAACTACCATTAAGAATAACAGTGTTTAAATATCTATTTTTATGATAAAATTAGCTTTTGGGGCTTTCAGGAGATGCTGACGCACTCGCTACTCTTGCATACGGTGCTTCAATTTGTTTCGCCCCTATAATAACTGATATCGGAACGTGGGGCAAATAGAATGAATCTGCTTCAAGTTTCGATGCTGCAAAATGCGTATGAAGTACCTCTTCATGGTTTCCTGAATTATGTTCTGCGTGCAATTCAATTGAAATTCCCTGTTTCGTACTTGCTTGTCTTGGACGCGCGTTTTCTTCAGTATAGGGTGTTTCGAGGTGTGAGTTTGTTTCTTGTTCATCATGCCTTACGTGTTCATGGATTCCTGCAATCACATGCGCAAGGTGTTCTTCAACTACGCGAGGATGATGAGCGTGTGCGAATCCAAATATACCGTGCCATCGAAGCGGGTCATGGTCGCTTCCGTCAAGTATGTGTCCTAAGTATGCCCAAGGGTTATGTGCGCCGCCAGTATGGTGGTCGTGTTCGTCATCTATTTCGTGAGCATGGGGCGGATGATGAACAGCAGACCACCACCCAAGCCACGTCGTGTCTCCTCCATCATACCAGTGGTGGTGCGCATGATGGGCATGCCCTATAGACACATGCGTTTCTTCGTGGTGTACGGAATTATGATTAAGCGTAAAATGGGAAAGCCACCAAAAGGGGTTGTGCCCGTGGCCGATTCCTAAAGAACCAATGTGCCCCCAGGGATCATGCGCATTTCCTGCGTGATACTCGTGACCTGCATGAACTTCATTTGAGTGGTGTGAATGATGAACTGCAGACCACCATCCAATCCAGGTCATGTCTCCTCCGTCATACCAATGATGATGCATTGTATTTGCCAAAGCATGTTCTTGCGCGGTGGGTTCGTCAGCGTGTTTAGGAGCAGCATGCGCGTCTAACAAAGTGAAGAGATTCAAAGGGTTTTCGTTTACTTCACGCATGGGCGAAGCGGGTTTTACATTTGTACGGACGTTGTGATCGTGGTCGTGTGCTGGTCCTTCACCATCCGTTTCATGTTTTGAATGCGCAAAACCTACCAATACGCATGAGGGGTCCTGGAACGTGCGTGCTAATTCCACATGCGCAGTCTCAATGTTCGTAACGATTCCTGTTCCTTCAAACGCATGAGGGATGTTTTCTCGTTGCCAATTTTCAAGATGTTGCGGCAATTCCCAGTCTTGTTTTTTCTGGTATAATTTTCCCCAAAATCCAAGGTAGGTGGCCAAATTCCATTTTCCAACGTCTGCGTATCTTTGGCCCATCCCCCAATGCCCTGTTTTCGCATATCCGTAGTAGAAGAGCCGATAACGGTATGAATAAAATACCATTTTTCTTCCGGATATTACTTCTTCCCACGCGTGTTTGATATGGGGTTCTGACGAATGTGCTGAAAGTGGTTGTGACGTTATTTCCTGTTGTGGTGAATTGCCTGCCATCGCTAAGCTTCCAACTAAGGCAGCTATTCCTAATTTACTCATAAGGCGATTAATAGGCGGCGTAGGTGTTGGCTTTTTGCCATGCTGTAAAGTCTTCACACTAACAGGTTCCATATACTCACATGTCAAAAACTGCAGTATTTAAACTTGAGGATGGGGTTCTTCAAAACTACGACAAAAATCAAACTTTCTGGGTTTTTTCAAATTCCCGCACCTCTTTTCCAAGCTCAACAAGGAATTCATTGATTTTATTTTTGGGAAAAGAAGCCCCTGCAGCTACTGCATGGCCTCCTCCGACGCCTCCAACGGCTTTGGTCACTTTTCGAAGCATAAGACCAATGTTTAACCCTTTTTTGATGAGCGTTGCCGAGGCACGGCCGGAAAGTTTTATGGTTTCATTTTCACCATCGGAAATGCCAAATATGGGTTTTGGTGCATTTTGCAAGACCATTCCGCAGATGATCCCGATTATCCCTTCGTCAATAATTCCTCGTCCGTCTACAAAGAGAAATGGTCCTAGGTCCTGCATGTGTGAAAGTGCGTATTCTATTCCTGCACGTATTTGCCTTCGATGGTGCAAAAGAAGTTCCTTTGCCTGAGGGTAAAATTCCTGCGGATTGAGGCAGACGCCAACCCCAATGTCCGTTTTTCCGTGCCGTCCACATGCATTGAGAAGCGTTGCAAATTCGGAAACTTCATACAGTTCTGTTCCTTTTTCATTTCCTTTAAGCACGTACCGTAAATCGATAAGATTCCGTGCTTTTCGTTCCTGGTTCGAACGTGCAAGCAATTCAGCAAGTCCTGAAACCAGTTTTTTGCGTTCCTCCTGGTTCAAGTCACTATATGTTCTCCAGCGTTCATCTTTTTTGAGCGGGATTCCTAAGTCTGAAAGAAACGCATCTACTCGTTCTTCCTTATATGATAATTGAGGGATATACGGGTCATCATTGTAGAGGATAAATTGGGTAAGGGGTCTTGAGTATCGTCCGTAGAATACAATGTCGTACTCCTGAACGATGACGCCGTCTTCAATTCCTTTTTCAACTACGTATCTGTTCAATCCACGAAACGGGTATTGGATATCTCCTGTTGCGCCAACAATTGCCAAATCAACACGGCAGTTAAAAACACAAAACGCGGTACTCGCGGCAGATAATTCCTGTCCGCCGTCCATGCCAAACAGCATGCAGTTTGCCTGGGGTTTTTCTATTCCTTCTACGGGCTGGTGATGATCAATGATAATAACATTTTGCAAGGTATTGACGTCAATATGTCCTGAGCCAAGGTCAACGAAAATAATATTTTTTTCATTTTTAAGTTGTTCAATCAGTTCATCATCAAGTTTTTTGACGCATAATCTTCGAAAAGGTTTTTTGGCATCAATAAATGCTTGGCATACGATAGCACCGCTTGAGATTCCATCGCAGTCATAATGATGAACGATGAGCGGATTATCCATTTCAAGTGCATGGGAGCGTATCTCTTTGCAATGTTCAAGAAATGCGATTTGGTTTTGCGAAAGCTCCATGGTTTTTTCTTAACACTATCTTTTTTAATTCAGATGAGTATTAGCATCAGGTGCACCTATGACCTACCTTATGACCATCATTGATTTTATGGTTCTTTTTGTTACCTTTATTTTCGGTATTTTTGTATCATTGCAGTTTTTTGATCGGCTTACAAGGAATATTGAAGAATGGAAGGAGCTTAAGAAAGGAAACGTTGCAGTTGCGCTTCTTTTTGCATCCATAATACTTTCATTGGCCCTATTTGTCAGTGCCCTTAATTCATACGCACCGTTTAGTTCGTACTCCGTTGATCCCGTATTTATGAATGCCTTGCTTGGGAAAATATTTTTTGTAGCATACCTTCTTGTTGGGACGCTTGCGGCAATAGTTGTGTTGTTTGTTTCAACTTCAATAGTTGATCAGCTTACGCCCGATATTGACGAGCTTGCGGAACTCAAGAAAGGCAATGCGGCAATCGCCCTTTTCATCAGTTCCATTTTGGTGAGCGCATCCTTTGTCCTTGCGCCCCTTCTTCCACCCATCATTGCGGGCGTCGTAGGGATGGTTTCAAAAATGGCAGGCATAATGCCGTAATGTTCGTTTTTTTAAACAATTTGATTGTAAGTATGCACTATGTCAAAAGATTCAAAGGGTCTTAGTGCCACAAAGGACGATTTTAGTGAATGGTACACCCAACTTATTCAAAAGGGAGAACTGATTGAATATTCTCCCGTTTCAGGATGTTATATTCTTAGGCCCAACGCATATTTTATCTGGGAACAGGTTCAAGCTTATTTTGACAAGTTAATCAAGGAAGACGGCGTTAGGAATTGTTACTTTCCCTTATTTATCCCTGAATCCCTTTTAACACGTGAAAAAACCCATGTTGAAGGGTTTGCACCCGAAGTTGCGTGGGTGGATTATGGTGGAAATACGAAATTAGGTGAACGTTTAGCAGTCAGGCCGACTTCGGAAACTATCATGTATGACACGTATTCAAAATGGATCAAATCCTATAATGATTTACCTTTGCGTTTAAATCAGTGGAACAACGTTGTCCGCTGGGAATTCAAGCATTGTACTCCGTTTTTAAGAAGCCGTGAATTTTTATGGCAGGAAGGACACACCGCATTTGCAACAAAAGAGGAAGCGGTTAAGGAAGCTCATAAGATTCTTGAATTATATGAGCAGGTTTTCAATGAAATGTATGCCGTCCCCGTACTCTTGGGTAAAAAGTCCGAATCCGAAAAGTTTGCAGGTGCTGAATTTACTCTTTCCTGCGAGGCATTCTTGCCAAACGGCAAGGCGATTCAAGGCAGCACCTCGCATTATTTAGGCCAGAATTTTGCAAAGGCATTCAACATTGAATTCCTTGACCAGAACCAGCAAAAACAACTCGTGCACCAAAATTCCTGGGGAATTACAACTCGTTCAATCGGCGTTGCAATCCTTATGCATTCTGACGATAAGGGATTGGTGCTTCCGCCAAAAGTTGCAGCAGTTCAAGTAGTTATCGTTCCTATTCTTTTTGATGCAACAAAAGAAGCAGTGTTGAAAAAAGCACAGGAAATGTACCGGGAGCTTAAATCCGCAGGAGTTCGGGTTCATTTTGATTCACGTGAGCAGTATTCTTCAGGCTGGAAATTCAACGAATGGGAAATGAAAGGAACGCCGCTTCGTCTTGAAATCGGTCCCAAGGACTTGGAGAAAGGAAACGTTATGCTTGTAAGGCGTGATACGCGTGAAAAATTGAGCGTTCCATTCGGACAAGTTGTTTCGCAAGTGCCTGAGCTTCTTAATTTGATTCAGGCAAGCCTTTATGCAAAGGCGAAGAAATTCCTCCACGAGTCAATTGTCAAGGTTGAGACGTTTGAAGATGCACAAAAGCAGCTTGAAAACAAGAAGATGCTTTTAGCTCCCTGGTGTAACGGTGCGATCTGTGAAGAAAAGTTCAAGGAAAAGACGACTGCAAAGTCGTTGAACTCGCCATTTGAGCAACCTTCCGTTAAGGGCAAGAAGTGCTTTATGTGCGGCAAAGATGCACACGTTTGGTTCCATTTTGGGAAGAGTTACTAAATTCACAATTTTTCTTCTTTTACCATCTATTTAAATAGGGTTTTGTGCATTGGATACATATGTCTCAATTAGTTGGAACGAGGGCTCGCCATACCGTTCTTACCTTTTATAATCGATTTTCAGGTTTTCCTTTAACGGAAGGGCTACAACTTAAATTGCTGAATGCCTTGACGCATCATGTTAATACGGTTATGGCCGTTCTTAAAT
>CAYSWK010000022.1:8134-9347 GCA_964434735.1 Microcaldota archaeon
CTTTTTGGTTTTTTAGAACAATATGCGGCAGTACGAAATGGCGTGGCGCCCCCTGTTCGTGAAAATCGTTGTAGAATAAGCCATATTCTTTCATCTCTTTCGTATGCCCTAGGTGATACGAGTCATCAGTTTTCTCGTGATTTTGATCCATATCAAATGGTGCATGCAGACCCTTTATCGATTGCTCTTCTTGCTACGTTGGTTTTTGACGGTAAGACTCCTATAGATGTTTTTCGTAAAGATGAGGGAATATATATTCGTTGTAAGGATGTTGAAGAAAAAGTAGGATTTTATCTTGGATCGGTTTAATTTTCACATATTTTCTCTTTTTACCATATATTTAAATAGGGTTTTGTTCTTATAGTTCCTATGATTCGCCGACAAAAACCCGCAATAAAATCTCGTGTTCACGATGTGCCCTCGCACGAAGACGGGCAGAAAGCGTTACGATTGCAAAAACAATTTAGGTTACTCGTTGCGCTTACTCACAATATTAACACTCAATTGGCAGTCGTTCGTTCAATGCATGAGCTTTTTTTTGAAGAATTTAGTTGGCCATCAAATTTAGAGGGAAAGACTTTTTCCCTTAGCGTAGGTCCACGCGATATTTCCAAGTTTCCTCCGGGGCAGTTTGCAACTCAGCTCTCATCTGATCTTGAATATTTGGATAATTATGTTCAACGCATTGTCGGGCGTCAGGTTTCGCTTAAAAAGACCTATCCAGATATAAATGATCAAGAGTGCATTAAGCAGTTTGCAGAATCATTGGTAAAATTAAGGGGCCTTCTTGGACAATATGCAGCTGCAAGAGATGGCACACCTCTTCCTTCATTTACTGCGACGTATGGTTTAAATCATATTTTGAGTTCTTTACCAGATAATATGTTTGATCTTACGGCTCGCAATGACTGGACTCCAAAAGCAGTTGTCGATATAATCAAAGTCACTGCCCGGATTCTTGACCTTGCTGAAGGCTATTCAGGGTTTAAATTAACTTTCAGAGGGAATGACCTTTATCTTCAGTATGGTGGCAATGAAGAAAAAATCGGTGTAAAAGCCTAACCTCCTTGTTTTTAAATTCTTTTTAGCAGTTTTATACTACGAAGTCCTTAGATGCAGCCCCGTCGTCTAGCGGTCAAGGATAGTGGACTTTGGATCCATTGACACCGGTTCGAATCCGGTCGGGGCTATATTTCTTTTCAGTTGTTCGTTT
>CAYSWK010000022.1:9447-15817 GCA_964434735.1 Microcaldota archaeon
CAAAAAATAATCTCTTTAAAAATTCTTGTAGCCAGACTCTTTATTAAGCACCTGTAGTCTAGTCCGGTCAAGGACAACAGACTCTCACAAACTTTTTAGGAAAAAGTTTGATCAAAAAACTTTACTAAAGATTTTAGGGAACTCTGTAAACCCGGGTTCAAAAGTGTCTTGAGTTCAGAATTTCGGGTCTTGTTCGAAACGCTTCGACGAAACTCGAACAAGCTTGTCGTGAAAACGACAAGATGCCCATTGTTGCAATGCAACAATTGGGACTGAAAACAGGAGACTGACTTTCCCGGCAGGTGCGATTTTTCTTTCTTCTCTTTAAACCTTTTCTTCGTAAGATTATTCATGCGTGTTTACGTCACCGGTGCTTCGGGGAAATTAGGCCAGGCAGTCATGAAACTTCTTCCTGAAGCAATTCCTGTTTCATTACGTGATGAATCGGCTGATTTGAAAAAAACGTTTGCAAATGCCGACGTTGTCATTCACCTGGCGGGTTCTTTGAAGTTCAATGATAAGGACGAGTTGTGGCACGTTAATTATGATCTTGCAAAAAAGGTCGCAGAGAGTACGCCAACAACCGTACGTTTGATCCACGCAAGCTCAATCAGCGTTTATGGAAAAAAGCTTGTTGAAAACCCGACAACTGAAAAAAGCCCCTGCAATCCCGATAGTGAGTATGCAAAGAGCAAATACGAGGGCGAAAAGGAAATTCTTAAGCACTCAAACGCAGTTGCATTGCGCATTGCTGCTATTTATGGCCCTCAATTTGAAGATTATTTCAAGATGATGGATGTTTTGAAAAAAAACGGGATGGTGCTGATTGGCGACGGGTCGAACAGCGTGCCTTTTGTTCATGTTGATGATGTTGCACAGGCAGTCGTTTCATCGATGAAATCAAAACCAGGTACCTATCTTATTTGTGCAGATTCGATTACACAAAAGAAAATTTACGAGGTTGCGTGCAAGGCGCTTGGAGTTCCCACACCTACTAAATCCGTTCCCAAATCCTTCGCGCCATTCTTCCTTGGAATATACAATGGATTGAGGAAACTCATGGGAAAATCGTCGTTTTTGACCAATGAGCACATCGACATTCTTTCAAACAACCGTGTGTTTGACTGTTCAAAAGCAAAGAAGGAATTGAAATTCAAGCCGCGAAGCACTGAACAAGGAATTAAAGAGCTTGTAGTTGCATACAAGAACAGGTGAATACAATGGTCTTTGGAATTGGTGAAGGTAAAATAGACATCGTTCTTCCAAAAGTAAGTTACGCGTCTGGTGAAAAAATACTAGGAGTAGTAAAGCTTCAGCTCAACAGTCCTACAAAGGCAAAGGAACTTCGTATTGTTTTACGTGCACAACGAAGTGAGCGTAGAACTTCTTATTCACGTCAACGTGCGCATAACTCACAGCATATGGTTACGCTTTATGAATTTGTGCTTAAATTAGGTGAGGAAAAAACATATTCGACCGGGGATTTTCCTTTTGAAATTTCGATCCCAACTATTCAGCCCCAAGTGCCTCCGGCAGAAGGTATTGTTGGAACGGTTGTCGGCGTGGCACAGGCAATTGGGTTAGGCCCCGCACCTATTCAATGGAGCCTTGACGTATCGCTTAATTTGCCGATGTCATTTGACTTAAGCAAAAAGGTACAGATACAAGTTGTCTAATTTTTTAGCTTCTTCTTTTATTTTTTACATGTGTTCCAATGTGCTTGTTAAGAAGTTTTAAAAGTGGTTTTATCGTCTCATTATTTACAAAGTATGTTTTTCCGTTTTTGTGTTCCATTTCAAAAACATACTTGCAGGAAGTAAGTTGGGAAAGGTGCGTTTTTACCTGTTTTGAAGTTAAGCCTGTTTCTTTTTCCAGTTCTTTTGCAGTCATGGAGCCTTGGGAAAGAAGCTTGATCGCAATTGAGAAATTGTTCTTTTTGCTTATGACGCCAAGCATTTCACAATATTGTCCGTTGTAACGCACTATTTTTTCCATCGTTTTCACTTCACATATTCAAGCCATTTGTAATACTGGGGCAGTTCACCACGTGCTGCTTTGAAAAACATTTCTTGAACATGAGTCGTAATCGGTCCTTTTTTTCCGTTTCCAATTACCACATCATCTATTTTTGAGATATGTATTACCTCAGCAGCAGTCCCGGTCAGGAACACTTCATCTGCAGTCAATAGTTCATCACGTAAAATTGACTTTTCTTCAACAACGTACCCAAGATCTCGCGCAATTTCAATGATTGATTCGCGCGTAATCCCTCCAAGAATATCATCATAGAACGGCGGTGTGATTATTTTTCCTTTACGAATTATAAAAATATTTTCTGCAGATGCTTCACTCACGTGGCCGTTTTCTGAAAGCATGATGGACTCATCAAACCCTTCACGGATTGACTCGGCCTTTGCCAATACTGAATTAAGGTAGTTTGCCGTTGCCTTGATATGGGGCGACATATTTTTTACCGAATTTCTCGTCCAGCTTGAAATGTTGCAGTGTAATCCGCGCGTTGCCTTTTTCTTGTCAAAATAGTGGTCAAAGTTGATTGGCGCTATTGCCACATGCACAGGAATGCCGTCAATGCTTAAGCCGATTCGTGAATAGGCACGGTAGATGAGCGGACGAATGTAGCAATGATCAACCTTGTTTGCTTTTACGATTGAACAACACGCTTTCTTCAGTTGTTCCTGTGAATAGGGGATGTCCATATAATATGCTTTTGCGCCGCGGTACATGCGTGCCAGGTGATCAGTAAGGCGAAATATGGCGGGGCCTTTCTTAGTTTTGTAGCAGCGCAATCCTTCAAAAATGCCCGTTCCATAATGGAGCGCGTGGGTAAGTACATGAACTTGCGCTTTTTTCCAAGGGACTATTTTTCCGTTCATCCATATCTTGGAAAGTTCCATCGGGTTTTTCTTCATGGGAAGAGAAAGAAAACAACCTATAAAAATGTTCAGTACTTATGCATTGCATTAACTCGTGATTGTTATGGCTGCAAAAGTAACCTTTGATGAGAAATTTTGGAAACTGATGGATGGTTCTCAAACCATTGACCGTTTGACCGTTCTTATCAACGGCGAAGAAGCAGCATCCTGGAGAAAACCTGATATTTCTGGGCTTCAAAATCAAGATCCTGCAACTCTTAAGGGAGCATTAAGCAGATATATGATGGGTGCATTGCGTCCTCTTCCACCTGCTGATCAAGAAGCAGCGATTAAAAAAGTTATAGAAAAACTGATGTCGTACAAGATTTAGGCATGACCTTCTTGTTTTGGAACGGTTGCTTGAGCATCTAATGCGCGCAATCTTAACTTTAGTAGTTTGACATCTACAATTGACTCTAGATTAAGTCTTGCATTCGGATATTTTGCTTTTAATTCCCTAATTTTGGTCATCGCTGTAAGCATTACACCTTCTCGTTCTTCAGGTGCAATATGTGGGTCAAGCCCGATTCTCTTAGCAAGTATTTCTTCGTAGTCTTTCAAGGTAGGTCCGCCTTCTTTTGAAATAACGAATCGTTTGTCGGGGGCGTGTCCTTCAATTCTTTCGCCGTCAAGATGATATTTTCTCAAAACTCCCGCAGCCCTATCAAGAATGACGTTTTGTACTTGCCCTCTATGTGGGTTTGTTGGATCTAAACTGCGTGCAATTTTAATCATTGTTAGTGTTCTTTCCATAAATACAACCTCTCTCATCAGTTTTCTGTCAAGAAACTGTGTAATTCTATTACGCACCCGAAGCTTATAAAGCTATCTTTTACCGCTTTTTAACACACAATAAACGCGTTTTAAGCAAAGCTCAGGGTGCAAACACAGTCCTTTATCATGGCAATTACTTTATAAACCCTTTCCCATAACATCAGTTCTCTTGTGAAGCTATTCACAGATTTCAAATACCTATATGCCACGTTGGGCCGTTACCACCCTCGATCTTGAGGGTTGCATATAGAAGTTTGTTTTGTGCGCTTCAAAGAAAATGATAACAGACAGTTCAACTGTCAAACGTGATACTATGGAACAGAATCCAAAACAGGAAAATAAGCTTTCCTTCGCCGTCCGCGGCGGGGTTGCAGTAGGTACGGTCGTTTCTGCAAAGACCAAGCAAACAGCAATTATTGAGCGGGACTCAACAAAGTTCCTTTCAAAGTATAAGCGATATGCAAAGGTAAAAAGCAGGCTTGCAGTTCATGTCCCAACGGGAATGACTGTTAAGGTTGGCGATTTAGTCAAGGTCGGCGAAACACGCAGGATCTCAAAGACTAAATCCTGGGTCGTACTTGAAATTGTAGCACAGGGAGAATAAAGGGGATTTTCATGAAAGGAATGACGGCAAAAGTAACAAAACTTATCACAATGGGAACTCATTTGTTGTGCCACGATAATTCAGGCGCAAAAGAGCTCATGGTCATAGGTAATTTGGGAACCCACGGTGTACGTGGAAGATACCCTGGTATCGGCATCGGCGACATCGTCGTTGCATCGGTCAAGAAGGGAAACCCTGATATGGTGAAGAAAGTCGTAAAAGCACTCATTATCAGACAGGCAAAGGAATACCGAAGGCCCAATGGGATGCGCATTTGTTTTGAAGACAATGCATGCGTCCTCATTAACGAAGATGGCCTTCCAGTAGGAACAGAAATCAAGGGTGTCGTTGCCCGCGAAGTTGCGGAAAGGTACCCCAAGGTAGCAGCAGTCGCAACCAGTATAGTATAAGGTGAAAGGTATGAAAGCAGACACAGAACGCTCAAAGCGATATCATGCATCACTTCACACAAAGAAGTCATTTTTGCATGTTCATCTCAGCAAGGATTTGCGAACCAAGCACAAGACCAGGTCGATGCTCGTCCACAAGGGCGATACGGTTAAGGTTTTGCGCGGTCCAAAACAAGGGACAAACGCAAAGGTAACGAAGGTAAGCCACATCAAGTCAAAGGTTACGGTTGAAGGCGTTACGGTGAAGAACCGACGCGGAAAGGAAATGCCTCTTTTCTTGCAGCCATCAAACCTCATGATTACGGCATTGGCCCCCAGGGACCAAAAGGGTGCAGAAGCGCCAAAAGCACACGTAAAGGTGTCACCTCAGAATGAGGTAGTAGTTGATCAGAAGAAGTAATGGTGATACAATGGGAAAACGAGGAGGAACAAAGCACATAAAAAGAATTGCAGCATCAAAGGCAATTCCTCTTAATGACAAGAAATTGAATGCACATTTGTTAAGAGCACATCCTGGCCCCCACAATGGGGACTCAAGCATGGCACTCGGTGTCTTGCTTCGTGACGTCCTAAGGGTCGTAAAAACCTCAAAAGAGGCAAAGGATATTTTGAATGCACGCGCAGTTACGGTTGACGGTACGGTTCGCACGGAAATAAAATTCCCTGTTGGCCTTATGGACACAGTTGGAATCGCACACACGGGCGCACACTACCGCATTTCAGTTGACCACAAGGGAAGACTTACGCCTGTTGAAATTTCAAAGGCCGATTCAGAAAAGAAAGTCTGCAAGGTCATCGGCAAGAAGACACTTCCAAAAGGAAAGATCTCAATCGCACTTCACGATGGCAAGAACATGATTCTTGACAATCACATTCATGTGGGTGACTCGCTTTTGGTTTCTGTTCCTGCAAACAAGCTTGAACAGCACTTGAAGCTCAACAAGGGAAGCCGCTGCCTTATCCAGGAAGGAAAGCACGCAGGCCACATTGCAACGCTTAAGGAAATTGTAACGCGAAAGGAAGGGAAAGCTCCTGAAGCAATCATGAGCGATGGAAAAGAGGATTTTATTACAGTTGCAAAGTACCTCTTTGTTATTAACGACTCATACAAAGGTGTTTCACAATGACGGGAACTTCACAACCAATGAAATCAGTCAAGATTGAAAAAGTCACGGTCAACATCGGTGTCGGTTCAGCAGGTGAACGACTTGATTTTGCGCGCGAACTTTTGACAAAGCTTACGGGTAGAAAGCCCATTGAGACCACGGCAAAGAAACGAAACCCCGTTTTCCATCTTCGTGTTGGTCTTCCAATCGGGGTTAAGGTAACGCTTCGTGGAAAAGCAGCACACGAGTTTGTCGACAAGGCACTCACTGCACGAAGAAGGATCATTTCAGACCGTTCATTCGACAAGCAGGGCAACTTCAGCTTTGGTGTTCCTGAATATATCGATTTCCCCGGTGCAAAATATGACCCCAAAATCGGTATGTTCGGTTTTGATGTGTGTGTTACGCTCACCAGGCCCGGAAGAAGGGTTATGATAAGGAAGTCAAAGCAGTCAAAAATCGGAAAGAGCCACATCGTCTCAAAGCAGGAGGCAATGGACTACGCAACGGGCGTACTCAAGGCAAAGTTCGAGAATGCATAAA
>CAYSWK010000023.1:0-13971 GCA_964434735.1 Microcaldota archaeon
CAATGATTCAGCCGGCAATCTCCAATCAGTAGGAAAATACTTCTTCAACGTTTCAGGCAGTGTCGATACTACTGCACCACAACTTACTGTTCAGGCGCCTGTCCAAGGACAGAATTATTCAAGCAACTCCGTTGCAATCAATTACGTACACATCGGTGCAGATGTCGATGATTGTTCCTATTCATTGGACGGTGCAGCAAACGTTACTATTGCATCATGTGCTAACACAACCATAACTCCAGGATTTGGAAGACATAACATAACCATTTATGTCAATGATACAAGCAATAACGTCAATGCAAGTTCTCTTTTGAATTTCACTATTGACAGTTACCCTCCATTGCTTACTATCGAAAGTCCGCTTAACAATACACAATATAACGAAACATCCATTTCATTTAATTTCACCTTTTCAGAAAACCTTACGGTTGTTCAGTCATGCAGGTATTCGATTGATGGAGGAGTAAACACAACATTGTCAAACTGTGCAAACACAACCATTTCACCAGGAAATGGGACTCATACGTTATATGTGCACGTTAATGATACAGTTGGAAATCTCAATACTTCGCTTGCAATCATATTCAATGTAAGTACTCTTGCTCCAGGCCTTTCAGTTCAATCTCCGGTTAATAATACACAGTATAATTCCAGTACGGTTGCATTTGATTACACTGTTACAGGTGCAGAGACGTGCTGGTATTCACTTGATAATGGTGCAAATACTACGTTGGCAAGTTGTGTAAACACGACCTTTAGCCTTTCAGATGGCAATCATTCATTGGGGGTTTATGCAAATAGCTCTACTAGCGGATTTAGTCAAGTAAGTTACCTATTTTTCAACGTAACTACCTCGTCTTCACCGCCTCCTTCTTCAGATGATGAGGAAGACGAAGAAGAGCTTGAGGTTGTAGTTGAAGAAGACGCTGAAGGGTCATTGGAGGTACAGTGCCCTGAGAAAACTGTTTTGGTTTCCTTTAGTCCGTCCGTTTCAGGTATTCGTGTGAGACTTATTCAAGAAGATCCATACGGTGGTGAAGTTGATGAAAAACAAACGGACAATTCAGGTTCGGTATTATTTAACTTAACCGAATTACCCGAAGCGGAATATGTATTACGTGCCTCAAAGTCAGGTTATAAGCGACTTAAGGACGTTTCATTTACGTATGGAGGTTGTGAGCAAACAGATTCTGAACAAGGAGGAGTAAGCGATTCTTCAGATGAACTCCCTTCCCAAGAAGATTCAGGCGCATCTCCCTCTTTGAATGTTTCAGAAGAGCCTTCTGTATTAGAAGAAATTCCCTTTGAATTTGATATTCCCAACGAAAAGAATATTCCGGCGCATGCGGCAGGCATTGCATCTTCAGAATCCTCTCGTGCTGCAGTAGTTTTGACTTTCCAAGAAGCATTTAGGGGCAAGGTAATGGTTCTGCTTAATCTGAACTCAGAATTTACTGATAACTCAGCATTTATTCTCCATACTAATGGAAAAGTGAGTAGGGAAAACGGCCTACTAACTATATCATTTGATCCGACAGCTACTTCAGCAGGCACCATTACCATTGAAGGAGACACTATGCTTGATGTTGAATCATTTAAAACGTCACGAATCATCATTCTTTCAGAATCATCGGTTCCTTCTTCTCCCTCTGAACCGATTAATCCCAGCGTTTCTTTTGATAAAGAACCTTCTGCTGATGATTCATTAATTCTTTTATTAGGTATTCTTGCATTTATTCTCCTGCTTGGAGTAGTAGCTGTCCTTATCTGGATCATTAGGGCTTCTAACCCTTCAAAACGCGGTAAACGACCATAATCCGGGTTTTAAATCCTTGTCGTTGAGGAATACGTGTGGATATACGGGAAACGACCTCAGTTCAGCTTGCAAAACGCATGATCCTAGTTCATCCTCCAGAACCTCGCAAAGAACTTCTCATTTCAGATCCGTCAGATGGAATATATCTTGGAAAAACAAGATATATGTCCGTGCCGGTTTATTGGAATCCTACTAAATTGATCAATCCTCATATCGGAGTTGTAGGTATAACCGGGTCGGGAAAATCCTATTTGGTTAAAACGTTTCTCACTCGTGCCTCTTTGGTGTGGGGTTCAAACGCAATCATACTTGACTGGGTGGGCGAATATGATAAATGGGTCAGGCAAGCGGGCGGCCGCGTAATTGACCTTTCAAAGGAAAAACTTAATTTGCTTGAGCTTTCAGGGGTTTCAAAGGAGGAACGTATTCAGCAGATTCTATCGTCGCTTGATCTTTTGCTTGACCTGCGGCAATTCCCCGACGTTCGTGATGAAATAGAAGAAGCACTTGAGAAATTATACTCAAAAAAACGTTCGGTTGCCCCAACGCTTAAGGACCTCGGTGCATTCCTTGAAAAGGCAAAGTCAAAACGTGCTGCACGTTTAATAAAACGGTTCACGTCACAGGGAAGTGACTTTTTTGCAGGCAAGAGCACCCTTAATATAAAAAATCTTACCAATTCAGGCCTTGTTTGTATTGACCTTCACTCTCTTCCAACTGAGGAAATTCGTTCGCTTGCAGGGCTTGCCATTTTGCAGAAAATAAAGGAAACCATGCGTAAGGCCGAGATTTCAGACAAGCAGGCCATTAAGCTTTTTGTAGTCCTTGACGAGGCATGGAAAATTGCGCAGGATGAACGAAGCGATGTTATAACCATTGTGCGTGAAGGAAGAAAATACAATTTTGCACTTTTACTTGCGACCCAGAATCCGACGGATATGCATAAGACGATTTTTTCAAACGTCGGCACGTTGTTTGTACTGAGGTTGGTGCTTAAGGAATTCAGGCAGTATGTGAAGGAAAGCATAGGGTATGGTGATTTTATAGATCAGGAAATTGGTCGTTTCGGGGTTGGTGATGCCGCTGCAAACATGATTTTTGCAGAACGCCAATCTCGAGTATCGACATTCCTGATGCAGCGTATTGACGGTGAGGAGCCGCTTTTTGCTTATACTATTAAAACGGGTGATTCAAAGATGGAAATTGAAATCGAGCGCGAACAGGTGCTCAAGATGCTTTATGAGCTTGGGCTTAACGAGTCCCAGGTTTCGCTTCTTAAATCTGAATTTGAAAAGAATGATGGCGCTTTGGAAGCTGAACGTATGGTCGTGTTGCTTGAAAAGTTTGGCTATTCAAAAAGTTCAATCATTTCATTTTTGCGTCAGCTTGGGATCAATGAACGTGCCCTTGTGCATGTGTTTTCGCTTGCAAAGATGAGGCGGGCATCAAAAGGCCTGGTCAACGTTAATCTCGAGGGATAGTATGGAAACCATTTCAGTTAAGGCGCGTAGGTCAAAAAAAGCAGGCGGACTTGTAGACGCACTTTCCCGTGCCGGATTTGATAATGTTCGTGAAGGTGCAACCATTACGTGTGAAAAATACCAAGTTGAGGACCTCAAGGGCACTAAGTCACTTGATTATTCGCTTTCTTTTTCCAATGATGCCATCACGCTTTCCTATTCAGTATTGCCAAAAGATTCTCGAAACGGGCGTTTACTTAAACTTCTTCCGCTTTTTTTTGACTCACTTGAACTTTCAAAAGCATACTATGAAGTGGACATCGCGTCGCTTCTTTCCCTTATGCATGATTTGGTGGTTCGTTTGGAGCCCGTCATAGACAAGGAGGCACTTGATTTTTCACAGGAGCTCTCTCTTTTTTCAAAAAAGTATGACGACCTTTCAAAAAGGTACCAGGAGCTTCTTCGGTCAAGTGAGGAAAATGCCCGTGTTCTTCTTGAATGCGAACGCAGGCGCGATGAGCTTGAGTCCCGGGTCAAGTCCCTTGAATCCTTAAGTGATGAAGTGCTTAAGGAAGAGCTGTATAAGTGGGTCGTTGCACATAACGGGTCAATAGATATTGAGCAGTTTTGCACGGCGTATGTGCTTTCGTCTGCTCGTGTCGAAGAAGGTATTGCCTTGCTGGTAAAGGAAGGGTATCTCAAAAGGGTGGGCTGAGTGCTTGAATTTTTAGTGCTTAATAAGTATCCTGCAGAAAGAAGATTCGTAATCAGAAAACCGTATTCAAAATCAGTTATGGATGATTTTTTGCAATTTTTATCAAAAATCACTTCTAAAAAATCTTCTTTGGCACAGTCCATTCCAAAATATAAATAATACTCTCTTGCCAAGTACAATCATAATGCATATATTTTGTTTGCATTATCTCTTTTTTCATGAAAATCCTTCTTATCGGCAGCGGTGCCCGAGAGCACGCTATCGCTTTGCACCTTTCAAAAACTTCAGAAGTATTTTGCATCATGCCTTCGGTAAATCCTGCAATTGCATCTCTTTGTAAGAAATATTGGGTTGCCCCTATAACGGATGTGCATGTGCTTCGTCCACTTATTCGTGAGGCAAAATCCCTTGGCGTAACCTTAGGGTTCGCATCTCCTGATGCAACCCTTGCAAGCGGCGTGAGCGATCTTATGGCTTCTGAGGGCCTTTTGGTTGCTTCGCCTTCAAAGGCCGCTTCGCGTATTGAATGGGATAAGGTGTTCATGCGCTCACTCATGGCATCACATTCAATTCCTGGTCAAGTGCGAAACATTAAGGCGCATTCACGTGAGGAGGCGCTTCTTGCAATGGAGTCTCTTTCACCCTGCGTGATAAAGCCTCTTGGCCTTACGGGAGGTAAGGGAGTTCAAGTTCAGGGTGAACATTTTACTACCAAAGAAGAGGGGCTCGTGTACGCAAATTCGCTTCTTACATCAGATGGTATTTGCCTTATTGAGGAAAAGCTTGAAGGTGAGGAATTTTCACTCCAATGCTTTTCAGATGGGACGCACGTTTCATTTATGCCCCCCGTGCAGGATCATAAGCGTGCATTTATCGGGGATACGGGGCCGAATACGGGCGGGATGGGGACATACTCGACGGGCCGTTTGCTTCCTTTCATGAGTCAAAAAGACCTTGATGATTCCCATGAAATTCTTCGAAAAATACTGAATTCACTTAAGAAGGAGGGTACGCCATTTGTAGGAGTATTGTATGGTCAGTTTATGGCAACGAAAGACGGTATTAGAGTTATCGAGTTCAATGCGCGATTTGGCGACCCGGAGGCAATGAATGTATTGTCCGTCTTGAAAACGCCTCTTGCATTTATTTTTGAGTCCATGGCGCAAGGAGCACTTATTCCTTGTGAGTTTGAGGACCAGGCAACGGTTGTTAAATATGTCGTACCTCAAGGATATCCAAATAATCCTCAAAAGGATCAAAAAATACATGTTGGAAGAACTGATGCCCAGCTTTTCTTTGCATCGATTTATGAAAAGAACGGGCAGTTGTATACAGGTTCGTCAAGGACAATAGGCGTACTTGGGAAAGGGAATACGGCACAGGATTATCAATCGGCAGAACGTATTGCTGAACAAGGATGTCAGGCAATTTCAGGTGCGGTTTGGCATAGGGAAGATATCGGAACGCGGCAACTTATTGAAAAGCGCGTTTTGCATATGAGACAGATTCGTGGATAATGGTGGTATTATTTCGCTCATTCATATCGTAGGTGGAGGCCCAAGTGGCAGCATTGCGGCGCAATCGGCACTTTCAAGCGAGCATGATGTTATCATTTCAGAGGAACATCATCGTGCAGGGATCCCTCAGCATTGTTCGGGCCTTTTTTCCGTAACAGGTCTTGAATCACTAAAGGAGTTTGTCGATTATAAACAGACGATTGTGCGACCTATGTACGGTGCGGACATCCACATGGGTAGCACCATTATCCCTATTCGAAAAAAAGAGCCGGTTGCGTATGTGTGTAAACGGTGGCAGCTTGATCAGCTTTTGCTTGAACGGGCTATGGAAAAAGGTGCAACGGTAAGGTTTGGAAAACGAATTACCACTGAATTTTGCTCAGATCACATCATCGGTGCTGATGGCCCGCTTTCACGTGTTGCCTATGGCCATAATTTCCCGAAAATTACGCGTTATGTCCAGAGTCTGCAAGCAACTATCCCGCTTAAAGTTGAGAATCCCGACATCGTATCTGTTTTTGTTTCCCCCGTTTTCAAAGGGTTCTTTGGCTGGATAATTCCTCATGATGAATCAACGGCAGAAATAGGGTGCGGAGTGGTGCTTGGTCATGATTTAAGACGCGCATGGGAGCATCTTTGCAAGCTGTCACAAGTTACAGTTCCCCCTAAGCCAGTAGGCGCACTCATTCCTATCAAGACGCGTTCAAAAACCGCATTGCGCAAAGGAAAGCGAACCGTTCTTCTTGTTGGTGATGCCGCAGGTCACACCAAAGCAACAACGGGCGGAGGAGTTATTTTTGGCGGAAATTGCGCACGGTTTGCAGGATTGCATGCAACGGATCCGTCAGCGTATGAGTGGGCATGGAAGCGCAAATTTGGAGCAGACATGTTCATACACCAAAAGGTCGAGGATTTCCTTTACAAGCAGAATGCAGAATCGATCGAATCCCTTGGAAAGCGCCTTGAGCATATAAACATTACCGAGTTTCTTTCGCAAAAAGGGCATATGGATAAGCCTACGAAAATGATCTCCCTTTCGCTTGCGCCATATCTTGTGCGTGCTTTTATTTCTTAAAAAAAGGTTGCATCAAACCCCTTGCTTTGGTACATTTTATTTTCTGCTGAAATAAGAAGCATTTCGACGGGAAGTTTTTGTGAAATAGCTATTCCTTTTTCAAACCCTGCGCAAAATATTCCCTTTGCATATGCGTCAGCCTCAATTCCGGTTTGTGCAATGATAAATATTGCCTTTACCCCCTGTGCGGGAAGCATGGTTTTTGGATCGATCAGGTGGTGGTATTCTCCCCATTTTCTTCTATTAGGGGCCGATGCGGCAATTGCCTTGCCATTAAGTTCAATTGAACCTATTGCCCGTGTCGCATCATCAGGGTGTTCAAGAAGTATTGTCCAGGGATTGCTGCCGGAGGCTTTTGCGTAGATGTCTCCGCCCGCATTAATGTAATACTGATTTACGCCGTGTGATTCAAGAAGCTGGGCAACCCGGTCCAATGCGTATCCTTTTCCCAATCCGCCAAAATCGATTTCATTGTTTAGTAATGCGGTGTGCGTATCAAAATGTATCTGCGGCCGTTTGGTGTTTCGCTGTTCGGTTCCCTGTTTTGCCGTGAACGAGTATTTTGAATCGTACCCTAATGCATCGAGTGCGGATTTTACTGTTATGTCAAAAAAGCCGTTTGTTTTTGTATAGAATTCTTCTGCTTTTTGTATGAGCTTAAGCATTTCTTCAGTTGTTTTTTTCCATTCGTGAGGAGTTTTGTTGAGAGTTGAAAGTTCTGAGTTGTCGATGAATCGTGAATATGTCTTCTCAATGCGTGCAATTTCTTCAAAACAAGGGGAAAAAAGAAAGGAATGCTCATTAGGAAGCTGTATTTCGATGAGGCTTCCTAAAAGCTCCTTTTTTTGTGAAACAAGTTCCATGTTATTTTGTTTCAATGAGCTCAGTTACGTATGCCTTGAATGCGGCATTGGTGAGTGAGCTTCCCGCAACGTTTGCTGGCAAGTTCAGTTCGGTGATTTTTTTGCCAACAACAAGTTCTGGAAGCGCATCCTTGAATTTTCCTGCAACCGTTTGAGAAATAGGTGCCTTAAGCATGCTCGCATCAACGCTTACTGCTGTAACAACGTCGTCTTTAACTGTCAGCTCAAAACCGACAGTTTCGGCTCCGCCTGGCGTTCCATATTCCTTTTGTGCGGAATAGCTTCCATCAGTGACTGCTTTTTCTATTGTTTCCTGGGTTTTTTCAACTCCTGTTTTTGTTTCGGCGTCTACTTTTCCACCCGTTGTTACTGAAGGAGTTCCTTCTTTTGTAGGTGTTTGCGTTTGGGATGTACATCCTGCGAAAAGAAGCCCAAGCAATGCAATTCCTGCAAGCAGGAAAAGCAGTGATTTTGACATGGTAAACTTTTTTGTATTCATAGTTCTCACGTTGTATTTATCGATTATTCACTTTTTGGTTTTTTAAGGTGTTGGTTTGGAATTAAAATTCCTCTAATGTTTTTTGTTTCTTGTCGCTTGCGATCCGTGCCCGCGGGCTTGTCGAATCAAGTAGTAATTCGCCAAACTCGCCGTCATATCCGGGAACCCAGGAAATTTCGCCATTTTTTACTTTAAGGATAGATTTTGCGATTTCAGGCGATGCGCCAAGGTGGATCTGTTCTGCGTTTGATTCAAATATGTTGAATTCGCATCCAAAATACCGTATGAGGCGATCATATTCTCGCGTGACTGCAAGGGTGTTTTCCCCCTTCTTAATTGTTTTTGCTATGACTGTTTTAAGGGGTACAATATATTGAAATGGCACCGCTTGTTTTGGCCGGTATCCGTATTCACGGTCTGCAAGTTCTTCTACGCGGTTCAAAACGCCAATGGTGAGCGGTTTTTTGCATACGGGGCAAATTCCTTTATGTTTTTTACTTTGAGCTGGTGAGAAAAGTATCTCGCATGCACGGTGGCCGTCAAAGTGGTATTTTCCCTCTTCCGGGTAAAATTCGTACGTTTTTATAAACCCTTTTTTGGTTTTTATGGCATTCGTAAGTGATTTGTAACTGAGCGTTTCAAGGTTAAACACATTTGCTTCACGGCCTAACTTATCTTCGGAATGTGCATCGCTGTTTGAAACAAGCGTATATTTATCAAGTCCCGAAAGCATCCAATTCATTAGGGGGTCGCTACTTAATCCCGTCTCGATTGCATGTATATGTTTTGCCTGGTCTTCAAATGCTTCCTGGATAGTATCTACTCCGCCCTTTGAACCGAATGCCCCAAACCAGGGTGTCCAGACATGTGCAGGGATAATCATAATATCTTTTGAAATTCCCATCATCAATTCCGCAAACATGGGGCTCGCCATTCCGATGATTGGCCTTCCATCACTTGCAATGTTTCCATATGCCGAAAGGCAGTCATTTATCTGCGAGGCAATTTCAAGGCTTGGTGCAAGCACGATATGGTGCATCTTTTTTACTCCCGTTGGGTGACTGTAGATGAGTGAAATTTCAACAGATAGGAGAAAACGTACGTTATTGTACAGATAAAGGCCCGATTCGCTTCCTTCAACTTCCGCTAGTTTTTTTGAGAGGTGCTTGAAATAACTAGGGTGGGTAAAATCTCCCGTTGCCATGATGTTTATGCCTTTGACCTGGCAGCCCCTACTTAAGCCATCAAGATCGAATTCGGGGCTTGTTCCGCGCGCGTATTTGCTGTGCACGTGGAGGTCGGCAATAACCTTCATGCACGTCTTAGGCCGGCTTATAATTTAAACGCTTGCACCGAAAACGTGCCTTGTTCCATGCAGGTGTTGTGCTATGGCAGCATGTGACGGGAATTAGGTTTCATCCTCTTATTTTATAAAATCCTTTTTCGTTTAAAGGGTAATGAAGCTTGGCGGAATCATTCTTATTGCCCTTATTTTCATAAGTATGGGTTGCGTTTCAAAAGATTCAGCCTTGGCAAAACCCGTTTTAATCGAGGAACAAGCCAATTCTTCTTTTGTTGAGGACTTGCCAGTTGCACCTCCTGAACCGTTTGAAGAAGAACCCCTTTTTTTGAATACGTCAACTCCTTTACCCATACAGGCGTTCCCTATACCCTCTCTTGTACCAACAGCGGAAGATCCGCGTGAAGTTATCGTTTATTTTTATTCTTCAGCATGCGCAGTGTGCCGCGCTATCGATAACCAAACCTATGCGCTTGAAGCGCAGTTTAATTCTTCGTACCGATGGGTCCGATTTGACGTCCGTAAACCTCAAGGAAGGCCCGTTTATCTTGATTATTTTAGCCGCTTTAATTTGAGCGAGAAAGACCGCATTGTTCCTATTGCATATGTGCGCAACGAGTCTTTTATTATGAAATCAGCAGTCCTTGAGGATTTGCCGCAGTACCTTGGAGGTAAAGCACAATGATAATCCATTTTTTTGATCGTAAGTTGGGGGAGGCGCGCATACAGACTCAGACACGCGAGGACGTATGGCACCTTTACAACCTTATACGCCCCAAGGACAAGATAAAATCAAAGACGTGGAGGACATTTAAGGTGGGCACCAAGGAGGAGAAAAAGCCCGTAACCATTACAATCGAGGTTGAATCGGTCGAATTTTCCGAATCCTTAAACCGTTTGCGTTGTCTTGGAATCATCGTTGAAGGGACTCCCGAAGAGCACGTGCAAAAAGGGAAGCACCATACGATCGAAATAGATGAGGATACTGAAATTACTGTTTTTAAGATGTGGAAAGCGTATGAGGAAAAGCGTCTTCAGGAAGCAGTAAAGGAATCAAAAAAGGCGCAATTGCATTTGTGCATGATAGATGAGAGTACGGCATTGTTTGCAACCGTGCGCGGATACGGCATAGATTACGGTCATGAACTTCGTAGTAACTCAAGCAAGCGTGACGAGAAGTTTGATGAAAAGAAAAATGCATTTCTTAAGGAAATTGCAGAATATATCATCAAAACCCAAGGTCCCTGGGTTGTTGCAGGCCCAGGTTTTGCAAAAGACAACCTTAAGCAGCTGATTATGCGTACCTATGGCGGCAAAGCGCCAAAGATACATTATGCCTCCGCGTCTTATGCCGAACGAAATGGTGTCCAGGAGCTTATTAAGGACGGCATCATTGAAAGCATTTTGGGTGAGGAACGGTTAAGCAAGGAGCATGCCCTTTTGGAGGAGTTCCTTAAAAAATTGCATACAAAGGAAACGCTTGTGGCATATGGTGAAAAGCAGGTTGAACGTGCGCAAACGGCAGGTGCGATTTCAACGCTTCTTGTGCTTGATGAGCTTATCCGTACCAAGCCTTCAGTAAGGACATTGGTTGAAAATGCGGAATCAAACGGTACTGCGCTTGTTATTTTTTCATCCCGTAGCGATACGGGAGACAAGTTACGTGGGTTTGGCGGTCTTGCTGCGTTGCTTCGGTTTGCACTATAGGTGGTTTACGTCCATAACCGTTATGCTAATAAATCCTCAGTAACACTTCTTTTTATTAGATGATTTTTATGGAACAAAAGCAGTTTCCTTATCATATAATTTGGGCCGTGCTTATACTAGCATTAGTTATTTTTGGTTATTCTTTTCTTGTTTCAGGAAAACAGACTGTTCTTCCTGACAAGGTAATCGTAAAACAACCGGGGCAGAATATGACTCAAAATGTTTCGGTTCTAACTAAACCGATAGACGTTACCATTATAGGCATTTCAGATACGCGCTGCCCTAAGTGCGACAATGACGTTTCAGTCATAGTGAGCATTGTAAATTCTGCAGATTCATTCCGATTTAATATCAAGGGAATACTTGAGCTTAACCAGACCGACCCGCGCGCACAGGCGCTTATCAAGGAATATAACATAACCCGCCTTCCAACCATTCTTTTGAATAAAGAAGTTCAGGCAAATAAGGAGTTTACGTCAACTTGGTTATCTCACCTTGGAACTCAAGAGGCAGACGGTACTTTTGTTATGCGTGACAAGTTCGCGCCGTTTGTTGAGAATGAGTCCGTTTTTGGAATTGTTGATCTTACGGTTATTAAAGACGTAGAATGTGTTGATTGCGTGGACTTATCGATGTTCATAAATTCTCTTACGCTTGACAATGAGTACCAGACGGTCATAGGTACTATTACGGAAGTTAACTCCTCGAGCGTTGAGGGAAAGAAATTACTTCAAACCTATTCCATTGAAAAAACACCCACCATTATCTTTTCAAAAGACATCGAATGGTACTCTCCAGCAAAGAGCCTTTTCAATCTCACGCGTCAAGAAGAAGACGGCTCGTATGTTTATCGGGATGTTTATCCTCCGTATCGAAATCTAGTTACTGGTGAAGTGATTGGCAGGGTAGATGCGTTTGAAATTGTCGATTCAGAGTGTTCTGATTGTTATGATCCAAAAGTAATTTTGGATACTTTGAGTTTTAATGACAATGGTTATTTCCTTAAATTTAATCCTAGCAGGCGCATCGATATCAATTCAGAGGAAGGTAAGGCACTCAATGCGAAATATCATTTTGATTTTGTTCCGACGCTTCTTCTTTCACCCGAAGCTAAAGAATATTCTGCGTTTGAAAAGCGCCTTGACTCGTTCGGCACGCAAGAACAAGACGGATGGTTTGTGTTTAGGAATAAAAAGGCACTCGGTAATTTAACTGTAAGGATGATGCCCCAATGACCCATACTGAAAGCCATGCAGATACGAACGGAGGTTCGTTGCTTCGCCAGGTAATTCTTGGCGGGCAGGACGGACTTGTTAATGTGCTTGGTATTGTGCTTGGGGTTGCCGGCGCTACGGGCGATTCAGGAATTGTCCTGGTTGCAGGTCTTGCGGCCACTGCCGCAGAAAGCATTTCCATGGCTGCTGTCGCATACACTTCCGTCAAGGCACAGCGTGATTTTTATTACAAGGAGCTTGCACGCGAAAAATGGGAAATAAAAAACATGCCTGATGCGGAACGCCAGGAAATCCGCGATATTTATTTGGCCAAAGGCTTTAAGGGAAAACAGCTTGAGGATATTGTTGATGGGATTTGCAGTGACGAGGAGCGCTGGCTTGATGAGATGATGACCAACGAGCTTCATTTAAGCGAAAGCAAGGACCTCAATCCTGCTCGCGAGGGTGTAGTTGTAGGTTTTTCCGCAGTTATTGGTTCCTTTGTTCCGCTTACGTCATTTTTCTTCTTTTCCGCAACTGCGGCCGTAATGCCTTCGCTTATTGTTTCAACCATTGTGCTTTTTGCAACGGGCGCCTACAAGGGACATACTACTATTGGGCCATGGTGGAAAACGGGGCTTGAAATGGCAGTTATTGGCATGGCCGCGGCATTCATTGGCTACGCAATAGGTATTTGGGCAGGTCAGATTTATCTTTGATTATTGTGCATGATTTTTCTTTTTCGTTGCCTTTTATAAATTTAAGTGATAATTAAACATAGTCATGTCAGTAATTCTTTTTGCTCCAAAAACTTCTGAAAATATGCGAAGGAATGAAGCGTTCTTCAAGCCTACAAAGATGCGAGAAAAACCTATCGAGGTGGGAGGAAAACCGTTTGTCGTTGAGCACCTTTCAAACGGCCTTTTCCTAGTTGTGATCCCGAAGGATGATGCGCGCGTTCGTGATAACCTATCGAGAGGCAATGGCGTGTTTTCCATTGATGACGATTTCAAAGAACCTTTCTTTTTTTTGGGTAGAACTAATTATTCTAATGCGGGAAACTCACTTGAGGCAGCAAGGCCGCGTTCGCGTGACTCGTCGTTCAGGATAATAGGCGACGCTCCCATACCGTCAGATGAGTTGTTTAGTCTTAGAATGTCTTGGTATGACTCATCGGATAAATATGATTTTGAGCGTATGGGCGGGCAAGATATGCCTTATTTACATAGTCCGCTTGGGTTTGTTGCAAAAATAATAGATGGGGAGTCCGTGCGCGTTTGTTTTTCAGTTTCGGGTGAGGTTACGCATTTCCGTTCTTTTGAGCAGCGATTTCTTCCACCAACTCCTATCGGTGATCTGCAGTTTGAAGGATTTGACCCGAAAATGCAGGTGGTTGATATGGCGGCAACAACCCGTGCCATGATTATTCAAGGGGTTCCTGAAGGAATTCGTGCCTTGATCGGCTTGGAATTCTAGGTTCTTGTTTACGAGGTCGCAACAATTGTCAAAGTTACGGTCGCATCCGAACTTCCTTCATTATGGATGACGATTCCCCCTCGTTGGTCAAACGTGCATATTTGGTCGTAGTTAAGTATCCCGAATCCTCGGCAATTAGGGTAGTGATCGTAGTTTTTGCCTTGTGCGATGTTTTGGTAGTCGCTTGAAGTTGGCACAACATACACCTCAACCGGTTTGTTTGAACGCACAACATACCGTGCGCTTATGAGTGTTGATTCGCTTTGGTCCTGTCCGCCCACATAATGAAGATACCCTGAATTCAGCACAAATGTTTCATTTTCAAGCAC
>CAYSWK010000023.1:14071-15728 GCA_964434735.1 Microcaldota archaeon
TTCCTGTGCCTTGTCAAATTGGGCATCTGCGCTTTGCCGTGCCTCTTCAAAAGTGGCAGTTCCAACAAGTGTTGTTTCGATGAACAGATACTCGCCACCTTGAGGATACGTTTCAACGCCTATGAATGCGTGCCCTGGCACAAATACGATAATGCTGTTCATGCCAAGCGCTTCAAATGCCGAAGCGAACAAAAGCGACGCATCAATGCAATTGCCTGCCTTGTCAATTAATGAATCGCGGGGAAATCGTATGCGCTGTGCAGCAGCATCAAAACTGATGGGTGTATTGAGGTAGGATACGCCTTGGCCTTTTATCGCGTTGAATATGGACTCTGCTTGGATATAAGTGCGTTGCGCTTTTTCTGCTTTTGTTAATCGATCGTACCCGGCATATCCGGTGAGCGCACGGTCAACGTTGAGTTCTTTTGCGTTTGAAAGCAGCTGTTCAACGCATGAATCGCGGGGCGTTACCCACGCGGCACTTGAGAATTTGAGGTTTTTGCCCTTGTATTCCCATATAATATCTGCTGCTGAGGATACCGTGACCGGGTACGTTTTATGGTTTATTGTTTGGCCGTTTGAGAATGCTGTCACTTCAAACTGCGTTTTTTGGGCTTCTTTCAAATCATGCGATTCTTTTGAAAATTCAAGCGGAACGGTTCGTCGTGTAATTGAGTTTGGTTCAAGCTCAATTTCTTCCGTGAATGTTGCCGTTATATTTGGGATTACTGCCTCAAGGCGGACTGAAACGTATTTGTCATCGCCGTTTGTTATGGTGCACGTTGCAAAATCCTCATGGAGCACTTCACTGAGCTGTACAAGAATAGGCACTAGGGGGTCTGCAATCGAGCAGGAGACATCAACGGTTGCCTGGCAATCGGTTCGGCAGTTTGACGGCGTTTCTTTTGATTCGCATACTAAATTTCCGCAGCAATTGGGCACGTCTTCAACAACGCAACTTCCAGCCGTACATGTTTGTATTTTGCACGTTCCAGGCGTTCCTGAACAGAAGGGTTGCGGCCCATTAAGCGGCGTGTGCGTGCATTCAAAATGCGTTTGGCTTGAGCATGCATCCTGCGTGCATGCAACCCCGTCATCGCACGAAGTAGGGCAGGATTTATACAATCTTTCAAGCTGTGTGCAGCCTGCGATGAGAAGGAGGGAAAATATAATGATCATGGCCTTTGTTTCCATGTATTCCCTACTCAAAAAACGATTAAGAACTAACGTATTTTTTTCAGTTGCCGTGCCAACGCCAAAACGTCAATGCCGATTACCGTATCCTTTCTTTTGCGTATGTGCGCAACCATCCCTTCCTGGATTGCGTATGCGCCAGCACGTTCAAGGGTTTTTGGGTCGTTTGCAATTTTTCGTATCTCTTCTTTTGAAAGCTTTGCAAGCGTAACATAGGCTTTTGAGCAGGACGTTTGCATCTGTTCGCCTTTTACTACGCAAAGTGCACTATATACTGTGTGTGTTTTTCCTTGAAGGAGCGAAAGCGTTTTGCGTGCCTCGTGTGGCGTTTTTGGTTTTCCGATTATTTTTCCTTTGTAAAAAACAATGGTGTCGCAACCCACAATTGGCAGGTGCGTTTTCGTGTGTGCTGCAACAAAAAGTGCCTTGAGCATTGCATTGAGGATTACGGTGTCTTTTGGGT